>JALOQZ010000003.1 GCA_025459245.1 Pirellula sp. | reverse complement strand
ATGTAAGAAAGCCCCTCCGAGAGTCGTTCCGCGTCTTCGGGATGGAGACGAATCGTGATGTTTTTTTGGCCCGCCACCAATCGAATCGAGTCTTGGATCCAATCCAGCAGGATGGTTGGATCCGATTCGATCTGCCGTATCAACAGTTTCTCTGCGACCGCAATGGCCAATGCAATCGTTTCATGTTGCCATTGACGAAGCCATTGTTCGGTGGCAGCTTCTAGCTCTTTACAAAAGCGATCGACACTTTGAGTCGATTGCTGCGCCTTTTCACTTGCCAGCTGGTTGGCCAACTGTTGAGCCATCTTTTCCACTTGGCTCTGTCCGCTCTTCAAACCGTCTTGCTGCGCTTGAGCGCGAATGCGATCGCATTCCGCCTGGCTCTCTTTAATAAGCTGTTGGGCCTGTTGCCGAACTGTATCAAGGTATTCCTTTGCGCGAGTCGCTACGTCCTCCCAATTGAAGACCTCCGCTTGCGCGGTATTTGAACCCGCCGGGATCGCTCGCGATTTGAAAACACTCGCCATGACAGTCGTTCCTTCTCTTTAGGTTGGCCGTTTCATCAACGTGGCAACTCTCATCAAGCTGCAGCAAGCTGAGTGAATCGATCAACTCGAGCAATTCGACCAGCGGCCATCAAACGCTCCGCTTGTTCCAAAATCGTCTCTTGTGAACGAGTCCATTCCGCTTTTTCTTGAACATGCATCTTTCGCAGGAAGTCGCGAAATTTTTTGATGTCTTGATTGGGGATCAACCTTTCGATTCTTTGAATCATTTCAGGACTCGACATCTTCAACGCTTGCAGGACATCTGTTCGATCGCAGGAATGAAGGAGCGTTACCAAATCTCCATCTTGGAATCGAAGCAAATCATCAAAAGAACGATCTGGCTTGCTGATCTCCGGCGCAGGCCCTTGTTCATCTGAACTAGCAATCGAAGACTCAACCTTATGCTTTCGATGCGACTCGATCGAAAGAATACGAGGCGCTTCAAAAATATCGTTTGGTTCGTTCGTTGCGAGGGCAGTTGCGACCGCTTCGGACTCGACCGCTAGCTTCTCGCTTTCGCTCCAACCTAGTTGCATCGCCACATCGGGATTCTGTGCGGCGATCGCTTTGAGCCAAGCCTGCTTCTGGCTCCCTTGAAACTGTTCGACGATAGCGGCGAGCTTCGCGATGCCGGCGACGGTTGCTGTTGTCGGGGTAGGCTGCTGACGTGGAAGCTTCTTTTCAACTTCGTTAAGAATATCGGTCAAAATGCTGGGATCGACCAAGAACAGATTGGGGATCGCGGCCAGCGTTGCCCCCGCTGTTTCCACCGGCAAATGATCCAGCAATGCCTTGGCTCGCTCCGGTGACAGTTGATTCAACACTGTAGCGATGACGGTGGGACGTTCGTTGGCTAACAACGTCGCGAGCGACGATGGCTCCCATCCCAACCATGGCAACTCGCTCTCGATTACCCCCGTGCCAGAGACGTCAGTCGCAGCGTTCGGTGTGGTTCCAGAGTGCTGTGCTCCTGAGCTCCACTCAATTTTGTCATGCCGGTCGGACTCAGCGAGAAGAGCTGCCGCAGGAGAATCGGCAGCAATGTCACGTCGCGAGGCAGCCTTCTTGGGAGCATTCGAAGGCAATGCGTGAAGCAATCCTTGAAGGTCGCTCATCGCCTGGCTCCGTTCCGACGCGGATACCGTCCCCAGCTTGGTCATCGCCTGCTTGACCAATCGCGCCATATCAGGAGGTAGTTGACCAAGCAAACTTTTGGCCGTGCTCGCATCCAAAGATTGCAAGACGATAGCGACTTGGCGAATGCGTTGATCGGCTGCTGGCATGAACGATGCAGAGGCTTGTTGAAGGAGACGAATGAATGTCTCCTTCTTTACCTAGTTTGCCAGCAGCAAGTCCAGATCAGATCGTGGCGGAGCGAACTCCGCCACTCTGAGACAACGCTATTAGCTAGCTTTGAATTCGTTCAGCTTGGCCAAAAGTGCTTCCAATGCGGGCTTGAGAACTTCTTCAACACCTGGAATCGCCAAAACTTTGTCGATCATTGGCTTCAGGTCTTTCGCAGCCGTTGCGAAAATGTTGGAGACGATCCCCTTGGCAGCATCGGGTAGCTTTCCGAAGGAATCGCTCATCGAACCGAATGTCTCTGTCAGTTGGGTGACGACGGGGGCAGCCGCTTTCGCAGTGTCGCCATCGGTGACACCCGCGAGCGTCGAAGAGATCTTTCCAAGCGACTCTTGGATTCCCTTCAACATCGCCTCGCCACCTTCGACGGAAGCCAGCGACTCAGTAGCCTTCTTGTAAAGGTCATCCAATCCTGCTGCCTCGACAGCATCTTTGGCCATTTCTTTGGCAGCTGATGCGGCATCTTTCGCGGCGCTCGCAGCGTTTTGCGCAGCGTCCTTGGCAGACTCAGCAGCATCTTTTGCTGCCGAAACTGCTTCCTTGTTCATTTCTTCGGCTTTCTTTGCAGCCTCAGGGGTGCAGCCTAACATCGGAACGGAAACAATGGCGACCAATGCCATAGAGGTCCAAGAGCGTTTCATAATGACTACCTTTCAAAGAGATCGAGCTCGAAAATCCAATGGTCACACGGATTGTCCTTCGCGTTGTGACTCGGTTCCTTGGATTATACACGAAGATCCCTTGGATGGACTCCCCTGATTCTCTCGCTGCAGCTCGAGCGATATCTGCTGGACGCTTTCGAGCAATCCAAGCTCTTGATCGTAGTTATCAACAGGTGCATGACCTTGTTCTGAGATCAACCAATCATCGCATTGCTCGAAGCATGCGTCGACGGCGATGGTCTCCAATTCATTAAACGCGGGTATCGCATCCGAAGCACCGGACGACAAAACATTCGAGATGGGCGAGTAAGCATGCGAGTCCCCTAAGTCTTGAAGAACGATTCGGTACGCTTCACCCGGGGTAACCATTCGCATGGCCTCCCCCTCGATACAACTCCAAGCCGCCGCGAGCGCTGGATCCCGTTCAACGGCTCGCGATCGAGATCGGAAGGTCTTGTTTTCGCGCTGAGCAACCTCGCGTCGGAGTTGGTCCCATGCCAAAGCGTTGACGAATGTGCCTGGATCGATTGATGGAGAGGATGCGTTGTAGCGAGCCATATTGCGCCTCGATGGACCGAAGTAACAGAATGCTTCGGAACCGTAGATCATGAATCACGGCGCACATCACTCCCAACGGAACAACACCTAAAGAAACCCTACCGACTGCGTAGAGATTGCAGGATTTAACGATTGCGCTATCACGCCACAAACTCGCATGAAATCCATGAACTCGCTGGCTCGATCAAGCGGCAGTCGCTTTTTCGACCGGTGGCGAAACCTTGGCAGGCTTGCGTTTGCGAGGCCTTACTACCTCTAGAGCAACGCAGTAGTCCAAATTGGGGCGAAAGATTGTTAGAAGGGCGAGCGGTACGAACCAAGCCAAATAAAGCCCACCCCCAAACCCATGCCAACACTGCGTCGCCGCCATCAACGCAGCAGAACAACTCATCAAGGTCGCGAGACTCTTTTGAGCCGGCCAAGCGACGAAAGAGATGCTCAGGAGGACGAAGATGACAATCAACGGAATGCGCATGACGGGATACCAGCCCAACCCCCAAATGCCATCCATACCGTTCATAGCAATCTGCTTCACTCCAAACATGTATCCGAGGTGCTGCAGCACATTGTTGGGATGCAAGATGATCATCGCGACCACCAACCCGACAATCGAGGTCACAAAGCCACCCGTGAAACGACGGATTCCCCGTTGCCAATAGAAACTGCACCAAAGAGGCAACAACGAAAATGGGTAATAAACAACACCCGCCGCACAGCCCAAACAAAGCCCCGCCGCAAAAGGCTGCCGGTAAAGGAGCACCGCCAACAACAGCAACGCGCTGGGGACAACATGGTCAACCCGCCCTGTCATATAAGCTGTGTAGGGAAGCAGCAAATAGAGTGTCGCTGCTCCAACTCCCGTTTTGAAATTTCCAAAATGCCAATAGCCAATCGCGACAATGCTCAGCACCATCACCAAATTGGCGCCGATCGACATACACCGAGAAAGCAACAGTTTCAATCTCGATGGGGGCTTGGGCTCCTCGCCGGTCTCGTCCACCAGATCCGACATCGGAACCGTCGATATGTCTGGCAAGGCCGCCATGAGAATGTAGCCCGGACCACCGCTGGTCAAATCCCTCCCCGAATACGAAGGCTGGCTGACCGCGACATTGACTAAGAGGTACACCAGCATCGATGTCCCCAAAAACAACATCCCGCCACTGCTCAGATTCGGATCCAGCATGGGCCGCCGCACGATGGCGGTATCCAGCAACAATCGAATCACCAAGAGACTGGCGACGATGATCAACCACAGGTAGCCGAAATAGAGAAGTGTGGGGCTTTGAAGGGTCGCCTGAAATGCTCTTTCCGCTGCACTCGGCCCATCCAGGGGTGCGGGTGCCACCTCCTTTAACCCTTCGGGACCTGCGGCTACCGCTTCAGCTCCGCCAGGATCCGCAGCATCGCGGGCCGGGTCCGCCGTATCGCGTGGCAGCTCGTTCTTCACCAAACCGACCGGAGGCTGCGAAACCTGCTTGCTCCCCTCAAACACCATCATCAATCCAGGGGTGAAGAGAAGGATCAAGATGATGTCGAGATTTCTCAAGGACCAAAATCGATGGAACATGAGAAACAAACCAATCGCCAGGAATGTCGACAAAAACACCCAGGTCGGCGGCTCGAGTCGCAAGTAGTTCGATAAGAAATCGGTCATAGCGATAGCATGCGCGATGCACCGAAAAAGTACAACATCAGCATCAGAAGCGGATTTAATATTCTAAACCGCTTGCCTCCTGTTCGACAGCGCCACCTCCAATTTTCGCCAACCCCTTTTGCTAGCGCACTTCTCCCAAGAATGACAGCAGGACCGTCTACGGGGACCCAACGCCCCATTGGACCTTCGCCGTCAACAAAAAGTGTGCCAAAACAACTCACCCGTTCCGGCATCAAACCGGAATTAAGCAAAATTTAAACAGTTTTCTTGCGGGTAGCGCCCCCTTTTGTCGCGGGCTACCACAACACCTCGACAGGACGTTTCTTGTCCAAGGTTTCGAGATTGAATTTGTTTTTCAGGGAGACCGTTCTGTGTCCTTTCATTCGCCCCATGCGATGTCGTACCGTCAACCACACACTCACCTCTCAGGTATTGAACCCGTTTCCATGAATCCATCCGGCTTTCCGACGACAGCCGCACACGAAGTCCTGTCGAAACCCGAACACTTTTTACCGATTCTCGCGCGCAGCCTCCGAGAAGACGTCGTCTTTTTCAGCCAAGATAACCAGGGTCGGATTACCTATTTGAACGATGCGTGCGAAACCGTCCTTGGCGTCCCGCGAGCCGTGTTGCTTGAACGTTCCTTCTCCGAGTTTCTAACCGACTCACCATCGAACGAGTCGTTTCGACTAACTAACTGGATTTCGTCGACGGAGTATGTTCCGACCAAACAGCAGTGCGAATTGGAATTTGAACCGGGCAAGCCGATTCAAGTAGAGTGCTGGATAGTACCGGTCCTTCACCACGGGATCATGGTCGGAACCACGGGGATTCTGAGAAACCTATCCGAATCTAACTTGCTAAATCTCTCTCCCGACGAACAAAAGCGCCTGCTGGAAAAAGCGGCTTCACTTACCGCGGTCGAGCGCCAAGTTGTCGAACTCGTCGTGGACGGTCAGATGAACAAACGAATCGCTGCTCAGCTCGGCGTCGCCCTGCGAACGATCGAATCCCGTCGATCGCGAGCGATGGCGAAGCTTGGAGTCAACTCGCTGTCTCAGCTGGTGCAGCACTGGATTCAGATTCGTCGCCTCGAGGGATCTCGCTGATCTAGCATACCCTAAGGGCTTGCACTATCTTTTCTCACCTCGGAAGTCCGCTCTTTTGCAAACGAGGTGAGTCATGAAGGCGCTTGTCAAATCAAAGCGCGACGTCGGTCTGGAACTAATGGACGTCCCGAAACCGACGATCGGTATTAACGACTGTCTGATCCGCGTTCACAAGACGGGTATTTGCGGGACCGATTTGCACATCTACAACTGGGACGCTTGGGCCCAGAAAACGATTCCTGTACCCATGGTCGTTGGCCACGAATTTGTGGGCGAAATCGTCGAGGTGGGATCGAACGTCACTGACTTCTTTCCCGGGGAAATTGTCTCGGGTGAAGGGCACGTTGTCTGCGGACGATGCCGCAATTGCTTGGCCGGACGACGCCATCTCTGCAAAGACACATCCGGTGTGGGGGTCAATCGCACCGGCGCCTTCGCCGAGTACATCGCTTTACCGATGACCAATGTGTGGCATCACAAGAGCGATATCGATCGCGATATCGCTTCCATCTTCGACCCGCTCGGCAACGCGGTCCACACCGCGCTCAGTTTCGATCTCTTGGGCGAAGATGTCCTCATCACCGGCGCTGGCCCGATCGGTCTCATGGCGGTGGCCGTCGTCCGACACGCAGGAGCTCGCCACATCGTTGTTTCCGATTTGAATCCTTATCGCCTCGACCTTGCACGCCGCATGGGAGCAACCATCGCCGTCGACCCGCGCGAAAAATCCCTTGCCACCGTGCAAAAAGAATTGGATATGCGAGAGGGATTCGATGTCGGACTCGAAATGTCTGGCTCCCCCGCCGCATTGCGATCGATGCTCGAAAACATGTGCCACGGTGGCAAGATCGCGATGCTGGGCATCCCCTCCGAACCCATCGCCATCGACTGGAATCTCGTGGTCTTTAACATGCTAACGATCAAAGGGATCTACGGACGCGAAATGTATGAGACTTGGTACAAGATGTCGGTCATGCTCGAAAGCGGATTGGATATCAGCCCGGTCATCACGCACCGATTTTCCTTTCGCGACTTCGAAAAAGGATTCCAAGCGATGCAGAGCGGAATGTGCGGCAAGGTGGTATTGGATTGGAGTGACGCTTGACCGTCGCTGTTGTCCTTCGCATGCCGCCAATGTCGTTCACATGCTTCGTGCGATCGGTTTTGGATTCTGCCTTGAACGGATACAATCCCCCCCACCGGATGGATCGCTCTCCCTCTTTGCTCCTTTGAAAGCTGACTCATGACCCAACCCAAACTCCTGGTGACTGCCGCTTTGCCCTACGCCAACGGGCAAATCCATTTGGGCCACTTGGTCGAGTACATTCAAACCGATATCTGGGTGCGCTATCAACGCTTGAACGGACGACGGTGCATCTACATTTGTGCTGACGACACGCATGGCACCGCGATCATGATTCGAGCTCGCCAAGAAGGGCGAAGCGAAGTGGAACTGATCGCCGACATGCAAAAGTCGCACGAAAGGGACTTCGCTGGTTTCGATATTTCGTTCGACCATTACGGAAGCACCAACAGCGAAGAAAACCGGCTTCTTTGCAATGCCATATGGCAATCTCTTCGCGACGCCAATCTCATCGTTGAAGACGATGTGGAACAACTCTTCGATCCGGAAGCGGGCACCTTCCTCGCCGACCGCTTCGTCAAAGGGACTTGCCCATCCTGCAAAGCCCCTGACCAATACGGGGACAATTGCAGCAAGTGCGGAGCAACCTATTCTCCGACCGAACTCATCGATCCAGTGAGTACGCTGAGCGGCGCGACCCCGGTCGTAAAAACCGCGAAGCATTTGTTCGTTCGCCTGGAAAACCTGCACTCGTTTCTCGAGAATTGGACTCAGTCCGGTGAGCATCTTCAAAGTGAAATTGCGAACTACCTCAAGGGGCACTTCCTAGGCAAACCGCTCCGCGACTGGGACATCTCGCGCCCCGCTCCCTACTTTGGATTCGAAATCCCAGATAGCCCTGGAAACTATTGGTACGTTTGGTTCGATGCGCCGATCGGCTACATCGCATCCACGTGGCAATGGTGCAAAAAGAACAACGAAAACCTCGACGATTGGTGGAAAAGCGACTCGACCGAAATCCATCACTTCATCGGCAAAGACATCACCTATTTTCACACCCTCTTCTGGCCAGGCGTGCTCCATTCGGCCGGGTTTTCCCTGCCGCAGTTTGTTCACATCCACGGTTTCCTCACCGTCGACGGGGAGAAGATGGCGAAGCGCAAGGGTACGCAGGTCCAAGCGGCCACATATCTAAAGCACTTGGACCCCGCCTACCTTCGATACTACTATGCGTCGAAACTTGGCCCCCGCTTGGATGATATCGATCTCAACCTCACCGAGTTTGCTAACAAGGTGAACTCCGACTTGGTCGGCAAGGTTGTCAACTTGGCGAGCCGAACAGCCCGATTCATTGAATCGATGGGGCTCGCTCCCGAGTACCCGCACGATGGCGGACTCTTTGCATCCGCGGCATCGGCTGGCGAGAAAATCGCCCAAGCCTACGAACAACTTGATTATGCACGAGCCATGCGACTCATCATGGAGATCGCCGATCAAGCCAATGCGTTCGTCGAAAACTCGGCTCCATGGACGCTGAAAAAAGATCCAACTCAACAAGTTCGATTGCAAGAAGTCTGCACGATCGTACTCAACTTGTTCCGACAACTCTGTGTTTACTTGGCTCCCGTCTTGCCACGGCTTGCGGACCAGTGCGGACAACTCCTTCAAAGTCCAATTCAACACTGGAACGATAGCCAGAGCCCTTTGGTCGGCACACCCGTCTCTAAATTTGAACACCTCCTCCAACGACTCCAACCTGAGAAAGTACAAGCCATGATCGAAGAAAGCAAAGTCGAAACGACTCCCCAAGCCGAAACAAGCCCAAGCACCGAAGCGGTTGTCGCTCCTCAAGATTCGGGTGACGCACTCGCCGCAGAACCCCTGGCGCCAACCTGCACCATAGAAGACTTTACCAAGGTGGATTTGCGAGTTGCGCGCATTATCAAGGCGGAAGAAGTCCCCGAAGCAAAGAAGCTGGTCAAGCTCACGGTCTCGCTCGGCGGCGACAACACCCGCACCGTCTTCGCAGGCATTAAAGCGGCTTACACCCTGGAGCAACTGCAAGGCAGGCTAGTGGTTATCGTCGCCAATCTCCAACCTCGCCAAATGAAATTCGGCTTGAGCGAAGGAATGGTCACCGCTGCAGGGCCCGGCGGAACAGAAGTCTTCTTGCTCGGTGTCGACAGCGGCGCAGTCCCCGGTCAGCGAGTTCACTAGCCGATCGCTTCCGTCGCCTGAATCGCGCAGTACAGCTCGATTCTCTTATCGGATCGCAATATCCAAGGAGCCTTGGTTGTCGACCAAGCCCGCTGCGGGCTCATTGATTCGCAGGAGCAGCACAGCAGGTCGCGAAGGGGATTCGAGCAAAGCCTCTTTGCCGATCCGGATGGGGATCCAAGGCTCCGAAGGTTGCTCCCCCTCGACTTCCGCCCACACACCCATCAAGCAGCCCAGCGGCATTCCGCGATGATACTCCACGCTGACTCCCGCCGCCTCGGACTCCCAGTTCGCTCCTGATGCCAACTGCCGCACCACAAAACGTCCCGAAGCCTGTATCTGCAGCTTGGTACCTGGCGGCACGGGGCCGTAAACAGCTTGCCAACCCCGATCCGCTGCGACCGACGAATGAATCTGCTTTTGCGAGATTTCTGAAAGGTTGATGTCGCTTAGCAGAAGCGAGGACCGAGGAACATCCATTCCGAATCCGAGCTCATCGACAAAGCATCTCCATCGGAGCGACAAACCGCCCCACTGGCTTTCCATCGCTTGAAAAAATCGTTGCGAGGATGTCATTCCATAATCGAGGTTACCGCGATAGATCGCTTGGAAGTCATCCGCCAACTCGGGATGTCGCATCAGGAATGTACAAGCAGCCCAACTCCAAGAGTATCGTTCCATGCGCTGCTGTTTCATGTCAGGAAAACCGACGATCGCCGAAAGCTTGGGTGCACTTTTTTGTTCTATCGTTTCTTTGATCAGTCTTAGCCGGCCCCAGCCCGGCACCTCCTCTGGCGTAGCAGGATAGTATCCCAATACCAATCTGGCCTGATCGAATCGGTGTGTCCCGAACAGATCCGCCATTCCCTCCATCAACCAAGGCGATCCTGCTCCACCTTGCCAACGATACATGATCCAGTGCGTTGCTTCGTGAAGGAACAGAAGCCTTCGGTAATACACACTCGTTTGCTCCACGACATAGAGTTGGTCGCCAAGCTGAAAACCATCTTCGAATCGAGGAACTTGCGAAAGCAGCCCGCTTTGTTCCCATCGCCTTCGGTCACCGACCAAATGGACCACTGGTGCTAGACTTCCAACTTTTGCCGGAGGGGGCGCAAAGACTCGTTTCCATTGCTCCGTCGCTTGTTCCAAGTAAACAGGCCATTGCATCAACTCGCTGTCGATCTCCAAATCGGTGATGAGCCGCATGTTCGGAGCTACCAACTCGTTGAAGCCTTCGCTAGTTTTTCGGATCTCTTGAGCGAACCCTTCAAGAACAAAAAGGTGCACTAACGCAAACAAAGCGATCAGCCTCATCGCGATCGCTCGCCAGCTATGCTTGTAAGGTTGCATTCGCCATGGACTCCCGCTGCGATAGCTGACCTGAGTCTAGAGCTGGCTACTTATTAGCCAGCTGCGACTGAATTTCGAGAGCCAGCTCGACCGCTTCGCCGGCCAATTGCCCGCTCAACCTCGGCGCGACTTGTCGAGTCCGAACGCTTTCTGCCATGTCGCGAATCTCTGCGACAAAGGCGTCGATTTCATCTCCTCCAGGGAGGTCGGGACGGAGAATTTGTCCGTCGCGCGTGAGGATCTTCAAGGGCATGGTTTCGGGTGTGTCGGAGAACGCGGCGAACTCATGTTGCAGCGCAGCATTCTCAAGGTGCAGCTCGAATGCGTGTGTGAACGGACGAGCGGGGGCATCGACGATTCCCGAGCTACTAGCGACGCAGATATTGGGATCTTCGAAGCGATACAACACGTGCACATACTCAGCCACAGCTCCTCGCATGCGTCCAATCGCTTCCACCGATTTCGGTTTGCCGAAGAGAAGCTGAATCCAATGGAGATCATGCACGTGCAAATCAACAAGCGGGCCGCCAACACGACTTGGATCGTAGAAGTCGGGAATCCAAGTCGGGTCGGAAATGACCCGCTTGAAATAACCACCGATCGGTCGTCCGTAGGTTCCCTTACGGACCATTTCCGTGGCAAAAGCAAAAGCACCCATGTAGGGAAGCACATGAGCGACCATAACAATGCGGCCATTCGCATTGGCCGCCTCCATGATCCGCTGACTATCGGCAGCCGTGAGAGCAATGGGCTTCTCACAAAAAACATCCTTGCCATGCTCAATGGCTTGAACCGCTGCATCGGCGTGCATGTGAGGTGGCAGGCATATGTCGACAACATCGATATTCGCGTCGCGAAGCATCGCGTCGTAGGTCTCGAAGGTTTGAATGCCATCGAGAAGAATTTGATCTCCTGGAGGACCAAAATTGCCTTGGATGCCTCGCCAATCTCCCGCTCGCTTCTTTGCATCCCGCGAACAGAACGCAGCCAATCTAGCGTTGTCGCTGCGACGATAAGCCAGTTGATGGATCCACCCCATGAATCCGATACCAACCAATCCAACGTTTACCATTATGCCGATGCGATTGCTCGAGTGAGAAACAAATGCCATGACGGCATTAGAGCCTATCCGAAACCCTCAGAAACCGCGGCCAGCGCCATAGCGGCTAATAGTTTTCGAATACGCCCCTAGTCTAACGTTTCAGGTGGTGGTGCAGAATCGTCGTTCGGAGTGGCGGGTTCCTTTTTTTCCCGCCAAGTCGGTTTTCTTTGTCGCGCGCGAGGGTGGTGAGAAGCGAGCATTTCTCGCATCGGTAGCTCGGTCAGCGACTTCGACAGCGGTCGAGAAGCCGCTTGAACGAGCGTCGCCTCAAGCTTCTGCTCGTCCATACGAAGTATTTCATTGATCTCGAACTCGACTTCGAGCCCGACTTGCAACCGACGAAAGACCAAACCCTTTAAAGTCGATTGGTGAAAAAACACATCCTCGCGAAAGTGCTCGGTCCGAATAAATCCGAACTTTCGATCTTCCACCAATTTGACAATGGTACCGACTCGCATGAGCTACCTAACCTTCGGCCTTGATGCGGCCTACGCTACTTTGAAAATATTTGCGGCGGCGAGCACGAACCGCTTCCTGATGATGGCTCTCTGAAAGATCCTCCCAATTCGATTGGCAAAATCGGCATCCGATCTCTTCGATATGGAATCGGATATAGTCCCTTCGTTCCTCGCTCATCGCGCCGAGGATGTAGCTGCCGATCTCTTCTCGACTAGGACAGCTCAATCGATGCCGCCTCCAAATATCACCAATCGAATGAACGCCGTTGTCGCGCTGGGCGACCAGCTGCGACAACCGATCGCGAACGGTGGCATCCTCCCGCAATCGCTTCTCAAGCTCGGCCATTTGCTCGGCCGGCAATGCCTCTTCGATATAAGCCAAGAGGGTTGCGTCGTTGAAGGGTAACATGTGTTTACTTGGTGCGACCAAGCTGTTTTGGAGTGCGTATTAGTTCCGAAGTTTGCCGACTGCCAACGTCACGTTTTGCCCGCCGAAACCGAAGCTATTGTTGAGAGCGACATTGATTTTCGCCGATCGAGCTACGTTGGGCACATAATCGAGATCGCAATCGGGATCCGGGGTTTCCTGATTGATCGTCGGGGGAAGCACCCCATCGCGAATGGCCATGAGACAAACGATCATCTCCGTGACACCCGCCGCCGCAATAAGGTGCCCCATCATGCTCTTGGTACTAGAAACCGGGATGGATCTAGCGTAATCACCAAACACACCCTTGCAAGCAAGCGTTTCCGTCCGGTCGTTGACCGAGGTACTGGTTCCGTGTGCATTCACGTATCCAATCTCTTCAATATTCAACTTGGCATCCGCGATCGCTTGCTTCATACACCCGATCGCTCCACGTCCCTCCGGATGAATATCTGTGATTCGGTAAGCATCGGCCGTGCTTCCGTATCCCAAGATCTCGCCAAAAATCTCAGCGCCCCGTTTGCGGGCATGCTCGTATTCTTCCAGGATGACGATGGCCGCCCCCTCTCCAAGGACAAACCCATCTCTCTCTTTGTCAAAAGGACGAGAGGCCCGCTCAGGTGCATCGTTTCGTTGAGAAAGCGTGGTGAGCAAACTAAAGCCTGTCAGACCGAACGGGTGAATCATGCTATGCGCCCCTCCTGCGATCATCGCATCCGCATCGCCACAGCGAATCAACTCCGTAGCCTCGCCAACCGCCTGGCTGCTCGCAGCGCACGCGGTCAAGCAGTTGGAGTTGGGGCCTTGAGCATTGAAACGCGCAGCCAGATGGGCCGCCGGCATGTTCGGCTCTTGCTCCAATTCCGCTTTGGTATCAAGCACTTCGCGCCCTTTGCGAAGGAATGCGGCGAGATCGAAAGGACCGTTCTGAACCCCAGCGGCCATCATGGTCGTGAAGTTATGAAAGTCTTGGTTACCTTCACCAGCCCCCATGTAAACTCCCAAACGCGTGGGGTCGAGCCCCGAGTCGAGAATTCCCGACTGCTTCATCGCTTGATGCGCCGCTCCGATTGCGAATCGCGTATGGCGGCCTCGATGACTCCACTGAGCAGGATCCTCTCCGCACTGACTTACATCCCACGACTTCACTTCCGCAGCGATGGTGGTGGGATACCCCGTTGGGTCGAACAACGAAATCTTGCCGACCCCGCTTCTGCTCTCTTTCAAGGCGGACCATACCGTGGTCACGTCATGACCAAGAGGATTGATCATCCCAATTCCTGTAACGACAACGCGTCGACGCATTAAACTATCACTCCAAAATGCAGAAAGGAACCGGGCTGGGGCTCAAAAGCAATCAGTTGGCCACCTTAGCGAACGTCTTTGCCGCTTCTTTCTCCGCCTCGATCATATGGGCAGGAGGACCTATTCTATTGCCGTTCTGGTCGACAGCAACGTCGAACATTTTCAGAATGCGAAGTGTTCGCAGGAGATCTTCAGGCGGGAAAAGGGCAGATTCCCCGAATCGCTCATCCAGAAAAGCAAACCAAAGCTCTAGCTCCGCAACAAGCTCCCCGCCAATTCGGATCGTCCCAGCGATGATGGCACCGGTAGGCTGCTTGTCTTGAATCACCGCTTCGAAATGGATTTGATCGCCAGGCACGACCAAACGGTGAAACACCGCCTTCGATACCTTCGCCAAAACCGTCTTCGTCTTGAATCCGCCAGGCTCCGAAACCAACAACCCACCCGTCTGAGCCATTCCCTCAATCATGAGGGAATGGGGGTAATGCGGATGGCCGGGCTGATAATCGTCCAGCGGCTCCTCACCAAAGGAGATATTTTTGATCGCGCAAGCACGCTTGTCGCGCACGAACTCGGTAAATCGATCGATCCAAAACCAACGCATCGGCTCTACTTACGCTGCTACTTTGGATTCGACGTATCGGCAAAGATCGCTGACGGTCAGCAAGTTTCCGAAGTCTTGAACGCGAGGGTTTTGCTCGAACTTGGACAGGTCCGCCCAAGCCATTCGCTTCTTGAGCTCAGCAATCCCAGATGCCGTCACCTTACCGTCTTGAACGAATTGACTGTCGGTAAGAATATCCTTGGGGAACAGATCTTCTGTCGCGATCTTGATCCCAAAGGCCTTCTCAAGCTTGAAAACGATATCGAGGAAGTCGATCGATTCAGCTCCCAAATCTCCCACCAACGTTGCGCTTTCGGTGACATCGGAATCATCGACTCCGAGCGCATCGGTCAACGCGGCCTGGACTTTGGTAAAGACTTCTTCACTCACTGGCATTTCAATGATTCCTCGAACCTTTGGTCGAAATATGGCCCACCGCTTCACGCAGGGCCCGAATGTTGGAAAAGGCGAACAGGTTATGCTTTATCGCCAAAATCGAAGCATTTAGATAACGTTTTTGCCGTTTGTTGGCTAGCCCCATGCTGGTTTTTCTCGTTTTGCGTCTCCAGGCTGTCGGTATTCACAATGCTGGCACCGACGGAGATGCAAGCTCCAATAATCGAGCCATTTCCTCCCCAAACGGCGTTTCCGACCAGTCCAACTGTGCCAATGCGGCACGAACTTGATCCCATTGTTCTGGGACTCCCAAGGAATCGTCGACGAAAAGAATGGGGGAACGCCCCACTCGGACCAGACCGCCTCGAACCCCTCGAAGCCACTCGCGTCGCACTTGAATCCCCTCTTCCAAAGCGATTGCTAGCACCCGCTCTAGCCTGTCTACCGTTCCCTGCATTCCGCAAACCTCCCAAGCTCGCTCGGCATCCAAACTCGCTAATCGATCTCATGCGATGTTTGACCAAAAAGCTCAAAGTAAGCCTCCAGGTCTTCTTTCTCCCAGGACGATAAACTTTCACTGTGCACGTCGCCAGATCGAACCGACTACTCTTCCTTTGCGAACCCCATGCAAAATCAAGAGCTTTCCTCCCCTGCCGCTAGAACATCTACCCCTAGGACGAACTGTCCAGGAAGCGTGCTCTCGACTCCCGCAAATTGTGCGTCGAACCACGCGCTCGAGGAGCCTTCGAACGACACAACTTCCTCCCAATGGCTCGAAGAGTTGCAATCTCGATTGATGCAGGTCGAACGCTTGGCCGCCGTGGGTGAACTGACGAGCACGACGACGCACGAGTTCAACAACCTTCTGATGACGATCATCAACTACGCCAAAATGGGGCTGCGCTACAAAGACGAGCCGACTCGTGAAAAAGCATTCACGAGGATCTTGGATGCCGCCAATCGCGGCGCAAAGATCACCTCCACCGTGCTCGGTCTCTCGCGCAATCGCTCAAACGACATGGAACTTTGCCAACTGGGCCAAGTCGTTGAAGACACCCTCGTTCTCCTCGAACGAGAAATGCAAAAATACCGCATCTTTGTGGAAAAGCAGCTGGATGAAGTACCGGCCGTTATGGCCTCCCCGAGCCAAATCCAGAGATTGCTTCTCAATTTGCTCACCAATGCTCGACAAGCCATCGGTGAAAACGGGACCATTCGCATCAAACTCAGCGTCGATAAGAAATCGAACTCCGTCGCGCTAACCATCCGAGACTCCGGAAGCGGAATCCCGGCCGAAAAGTTACCACGGATCTTCGAACCCTTTTACACCACCAAAAAAGGGCCAGACGAAACCGGAAAGGGCGGTACAGGCCTGGGGCTGAGCGTTTGCAAGGAAATCGTCGAAAACCACAATGGCCGAATTCGCGTCGAAAGCACCTTAGGCAAAGGGACCGCTTTCTCCATCCGCATTCCCATCGCGACCGAATCCGTACCGTCCGCGTAAGCTCCCCGAAATCTCTCTGCGATGAACGGACCTATCCACAGGTTATCGTCATCGGCGGCGATCCAGAATGAAGCTCGACGATGAAGCTAGGCGGCGAGCCTAGGTGCCATTCGAATAGGACCTACAAGTGCATCCCAAGGAAACCGCCGGACTCCTCCAGGCTCTTCTCTAAACGCTTCATTCGATCCTTGGTCTGCTCAGAGCCCCCCGCTTCGATGAAGCGATTGAACTCGACCATCACCGCATGATTCACGCTTTCAGCAAACCAGTTCACAACATGTTGCTCAAGCCATGGACATGTCTCCTTGTCCAACGTGACTTGAAGCTCGCAATGCCGCGATAACTCATCGCGATCATCGGTGAACAAAACCCCTTCAAAGGTGAACGCAATCATCCCGTGATTGGGATCATTGGTAACAAAGAACCTGCACTTGGCGTTGTGCAGATAATAGGTGTTGTGCGTTCCATGCTGCTGGATAGCCCCTTTGATGCGATGAAACTTCGCTACCAAACCTGGGGACGCGTCCAACGGTGGATCCAGCCTCGTGATGCTGCGTAGGGGCAAACAATCAAAAGCTACATCGACATATCGATCCATGGTTTGCCCTCTCGTCCCAGACTGCGTATCAAAGACCAAAAGCTGCGTTGAGCAAGTCTCGTTCTTCCAGTTTGTGCGCCCGCGAAGAACCGGTCGATGGGCTCGCCGATTCCGCCCGCGAAATTCGCTGGAACGGGAACCGCGTGGCCAACTCATCTCCCCAATGGATCTTTACAAACTGCCAAGCTCCCATGTTGGAAGGCTCGTCTTGGTACCAGTAAACAGGAGTTCCTGCTTCGTAGACGCTGAGCGCTTCCATCACCTTGCTCGCCTCCAGTGGATAGAACTGCTCGATGCGAACCAAAGCGACGTCATTTCGCCCCAAACGAGTTCGCTCTTCTAGCAAATCGTAGTAAGCCTTGCCGCTGCTCATGATGATGCGCGAAGTCGGCGTCCCTGCAGGTCGGTCATCCGGCAAGATCTTGCGGAAGCTGCCATGCTCGATCTCGTCCATCGTCGAGACACAGGACTTGTTTCGAAGCAAACTCTTGGGGGTGAGAACGATCAACGGCTTGCTCCACTTCGACTTGACCTGCCTGCGCAACAAGTGGAAGTACTGAGCGGGTGTAGAAGGTTGGGCAACAATCACATTGTGCTCGGCTGCCATCAAGAGATAACGCTCCAGTCGAGCGCTGCAGTGCTCAGGACCTTGCCCCTCAAAACCATGCGGTAGCAACATGACCAATCGACTCAGTCGCTTCCACTTGTCTTCGGCACTGGCGATGAACTGATCGATCACGCACTGAGCCACATTGGAGAAATCCCCGAACTGCGCCTCCCAAGCGATAAGTCCTTCCGGGCAATCCAAGCTATATCCGTACTCGTAGCCTAAAACAGCAGCCTCGGAGAGAGGACTGTTGATGATTTCGATCATCGCTTGATTGGGCGATAGATGCTTGAGTGGCATGTGCTTGCGATTGTCCTTCTCGTCATGAAGGACGGCGTGACGCTGGGAGAATGTTCCTCGCTCGCAATCTTGCCCAGTCAATCGCACCGGATGGCCCTCCGTGATCAACGAAGCAAACGCCAAAATCTCTGCGGATGCCCAATCGAAAGGCTGTCGGCCCGCCGCGATTTCGCGCCGGTCGTCCAAGATTCGCAACAGCTTGCGGTGCGGACGGAAGCCTTCCGGAACATCGCAAGCCTTCGCGAGCAATTCGCCGGCAACGCCGCGCGCGATACCCGTCGTCACTTGCTCGTTCACAGGCTCGGGGCCGCCAAAGTATCCATCCCAAATCCCTGTCAGGGAGGTCAAGTCGTGGACGAATGGCTCGCTCTTTGCCAATTCAAACTCGCGAGATAAGCGATTATGCCGAACCTCGGCAATCGCATCCGCCTCCTGGCGAGTCAACTCGTTCATGCTGAGCAAATGCTCAAGGTAGCTATCGCGAACCGGCTTCTTCGCATCGATCGCCGCGTACATGACCGGCTGGGTGTAACGAGGCTCGTCCCCTTCGTTGTGGCCCAAGCGACGATAGGCGTACATGTCGATCACGACGTCTTTTTCGAACTCCTTGCGGAAGTCCATCGCCAAATTAACGACTTGCGCGACCGCCTCTGGATCTTCCCCATTCACATGGAAGATCGGGATCTGAAGCATCTTTGCGATGTCGCTCGCGTACGTGCTGCTGCGACTCTCGGCTGGCTCTGTGGTGAAACCGATTTGATTGTTCAAAACAATGTGCAACGTACCGCCGGTTCGATACCCGGGCAGCTCGCTCAAGTTCAACGTTTCCTGAACAACACCTTCGCCAATGAACGCTGCATCACCATGGATCAAGATGGTCATGTGCTCACCGCGAGTAATGTCGCCTGCTCGATCTTGCTTGGCTCGGCATCGCCCCAAAGCAACGGGGTTCACAAACTCCAAGTGACTAGGGTTAAAGCAGAGCGAAATGTGAATCGTTTGCCCTGTGCTCGTCGTCCAATCGGAGCTGTACCCCATGTGATACTTCACGTCACCACCACCCCGGAAAAGCTCGGGATTGGGATCGTCAAACGACCAGAAGATACTTTGCGGCCGCTTGCCCATGATATTAGCGAGCACGTTTAACCGTCCTCGGTGAGCCATCGCCAAGACGACTCCTTTCACCTCATGCTGCCCCGCCTTTTCAAGCGCTCGATCCAACAAAGGAATCAAACTCTCGGCTCCTTCGAGCGAGAAGGTCTTCGCGGTTGCATACTTCTTTCGTACGAACTCTTCAAAAATCGTCGCGTCAGCGAGCTTGGTGTAAATCCGAGTTTGCACCTCCCGAGAGAGCGCCAGCCGATTCTCTGTCGACTCCATGCGGCGCTGCAACCAATCGCGGATGTTGCGATTGTCGACATGCATGAACTGAGCCCCAATGCTTCGACAATAAGTCGTTCGCAGCTTTTCAATAATGTCGCCGACCGTTCGGCCGTTCGCATACTCCAACGTCGGTGAAGTAAACGGACGGTTCATGTCCTCTTCGGTCAAACCATGCGATTGTGGATCAAGCTCCGGTGGCCCCTTGCGATTCAAGCCGAGGGGATCGATCTTAGCCATCAAGTGCCCGCGCACGCGATATTCGCGAACTAGCTGATCCACCCGCTCCTGCATCCGCGCCAACCAAAGGGCGTCTGGGACCTCGCCTCCGCCGACGCGGTCCGGCTCCGACCCGGCATAAAGCCCCTCCGATTGCGTGGCCAGCGAAAACTCCTCGAAGTACTTTCGCCATACATCCGAAACACTGCTGGGATCTTGAATGTAACGAACGTATAAGTCGTCGATGTAATCGAGACTGTAGGTATTCATTTTTCTAGAGTTTCATCAAAAGTTGTGACGCTGGCCTTGGATAGCCATGGGGAGTCCTGATTATGGCTTCCACTTATGTGGGTTACTAGGAGATCCTACGACAAAATGCAATGCCAAGGTAATTTTCGGAGCCCGTGCGATTATACGCGGGGGGGCCAGAGCGTCGAGTTCATCGGCAGGCAAGCTTCGGGGAACCGATCAAGGCCGAATGCAATAGAGCATTTCGCGGCGCTCTCCCTCGCCCGATTCGGTGCATCGGTAGTAAATGGCTCCATCGCAAAAAACCGGCGTCGCGAAAACCTCTCTCCCCAGCTTGCTCCTCCCCAACCCAACGTACTTCTCGGGATTGGCCTGAAACAAGAACGTCTCCCCAGACTCGTTGGTGGCATAAATCACATCACCGACCAACACAGGAGAAGCGGAAAAGGTCCCTCCCAGCCGCTGCTTCCAAAGCTCCTTGCCGGTCTCGGAATCCCAAGCCATCGCGATCCCTGCATCGAGCACCCCATAAAGAATCCCGTCCCGATGCAGGGGAGAAGGGACGTAAAGCCGGTTCTCATTCTCCCAAGCCTTCGCCTTCGACCCATCGGCCAACCAAGCGGACATATGGTTCTTTGGATAACCGCCGCTCGTGAAGACGCGTTTTCCGTCGGTCACGGTCGAGGTGACACATTCCGTGGTAGCCCCCTCCGTCTCCCAGAGCGTCTCTCCCGTCTTCGGATCCAAACTGGTGATGCGATCGCAGCCTGTCACAACAACTTGATCACGCCCAGCAGCTCGCAACAGGATCGGCGAAGGATAGTTCGGGAGCTTGGGCCGTTCTCGCTTCCACACTAACTCCCCCTTGGACCTGGAATAAGCGGCAATAACACCACCTGCTTTATTATCAGAAGAAACGATAACCAAATCCTGATACAGAGCAGGGGAAGCACCATAGCCTTGATGCTCAATGTAGTCGCTCACGCGAACTTGCCATTCAACTCCCCCCTCCTGGCGAATCGCCGTCAACCAGATCGCATCGCTATTTGGCAGCGTCACAAAAACAAGCTTGCCATCGGTCGCGGGTGTCGTCGAAGCGGCTGTCGACCGAGCATTCTTACGCATCCCTCCGGACGGATGAACAGTCGTTTCGTGCTGCAACTCGCCAGTCCGCTTGTTCAAGCAAACAAGCTTTTGGGATCCGCTTTCCTCGTCAGACGTCAAATAGAAGAGTCGATCGCCGGAGAGACATACCGACCCGTAACCGCGCCCTGAAATGGGGGACTTCCAAGCGATATTCTTGGACTCATCCCACTCCTTTGGCGCCGTCTGCGTCGAGTCCGCGGAACCATCGCGATTGGGGCCGCGCCACCAAGGCCAATCCCCCTTGGAGACGACAAAACCATCGTTTACCAACTCCGACTGCGCAAACGAAACCTGTAGAAAAAGTACCACGACAAGCGACGGGATCGAGAACAAGTAGCGCAAGGTGTGTCTCAAAATGGATGCCTCCAACTGCGATGCGGAATGGGAGAGGATGGGGAGCGGCGGTGGGAACGGGACGTTGGTCCCTCCAATGAGTCTAACAAACACACGTAGATAAGAGGGGAGTGAGAAGGATTCACCCCACTAAAACAGTGGCTTTCACTCCATGAACCCGTTAGGCTTAACCGTCTTACGATTCTTTCGGTGGCTCGAGGATGCAATGGGATTGCTCGGAATGGTAATAAACGACTTGAGACTCGATGCCAACCTTCTCCGAAATGGGCTACGCCGTTTTGCACTTTACTGCTTCCTTGTCGTCCTTGCTCCAACGGCCATTGCTCAGTCCGTCTCGGACCAAGAAGCGGCCAAAGAAGCCGTACGCGTCGGCGATTACGATCGATGCATAGAGATTGCCAAAGAACAGGTTGAGAAACGGGTTTGGAACGAAAAGTGGCCTGCCACACTGATCGAGACCTATCTCACCATCGGCCGCTACTCGGATGCTCTCCCCGTTCTCGAAGACGCATTAACTCGTTTCGGTGATAGCTTACGTATTCGCCTACTGGCGATCCAAGTCTATCGAATGAACAACGAGAGCTCGAAAGCCAAAGAGCAGTTCGAACTTATCGATACCATGGTCCAACGCAGTCCATGGCGATATACGGGATCCACAGAACTCGTACCACTCGGCGAGTATTTCCTCTTGCGCGGGGAAGATCCCAAACAAGTTCTGAAGGCTTGTTTCGACCAAGCGATCAAAGCCGATCCCTCCATGATCGACGCGCATTTAGCAACTGCTCGCATGGCGCTGAGCAAAAACGATGCGAAAGTGGCATCTCAAGCTTTAGCGAAAGCTCTCAAGCTCAATGAGAAGTCCCCTGAAGTCCACTATCTCCTCGCTAAGGCTTGGTCCTCCTCCGAACCAGAACGCGCAACCAAACACTTGAAAGAATCCCTCGCGATCAACCCTCGGTTCATTCCATCTCTTGTGATGGTGGCCGAAGAAAAGATGAACGAAGAATCCTACGACACAGCCTTGGAAGTATTGAACGAGATCGAAAAGATCAACCCAAAGCATCCTTCCCTGTGGGCACTCCGCGCGGCAATCGCACATCTCGCGGGTCGCTTCCAGGAGGAAGGAAGCCATCGTATGAAGGCCCTCGAACCTTGGTCGCTCAATCCGGAGGTCGATCATACCATCGGAAAGCACTTGGCTATGCACTACCGCTTTTCCGAATCGGTCGATTATCAAAAGCGCGCGCTTACCATGGAGCCTCGCTATATTCCAGCCCAAACACAGCTTGCACAAGACTTGCTTCGACTGGGCAAAACCGACGACGGTTGGACTTGGGTCGACAAAGTTAGGACCGAGGATCCTTATGACGTCACGATCTTCAATCTAAAGCAATTGCAAAAAGAATTGGAACGATTCACCACCTTGGAAGCGCCGGGCTTCGTCATTCGCATGGACGCAAAGGAAGCCAAGATTTATGGCGCTGACGTCGTCGCTCTTCTCTCGGAAGCTCGCAAAGTCTTGACCGAAAAGTATGCGACCGTCTTAGAAGAGCCGATCTATGTCGAGATTTTCCCAAAGCAAAAAGACTTCGCTATTCGAACATTCGGACTTCCTGGTGGACAAGGCTTCTTGGGCGTTTGCTTTGGCCGCCTCATTACGGCCAACTCCCCCGCAGCCCTTCAAGTCGACTCGAATTGGAAATCGGTCTTGTGGCACGAGTACTGCCACGTCGTCACGCTTCAAAAGACAAAGAACAAGATGCCTCGATGGCTTTCCGAAGGGATCTCTGTCTATGAAGAGAAGCTGCGAGATAAGACTTGGGGACAAAACATGGATCCCACATTCCGGGAAATGATTCTCGGAGAAGACTTGGTACCGCTTAGCAAGCTGAGCAGCGCCTTCTTGAACGCCAAGTCGCCGATGCACATTCAATTCGCTTACTTTGAGTCATCGCTCGCTGTGCAATTCTTCATCGAAACCTATGGCATGCCAGCAATGCTTAAACTACTCGATGATTTATCGCTTGGAATGCCCACCAACGACGCGCTTCGCCGCGCCCCCGGAAGCTTGGAAGCTCTCGATAAAGAGTTTGAAGACTTTATCAAGAAGCAGGCGAATGCCCTAGCACCCAACGCTGATTGGACGAAGCCGACCGTAACGGATCGATCCGAACTAGAGGCTTGGTACAGTGAGAACCCAAAGTCATATTACAGTCTTGAACGAGCGGCACGAACTGCCATTCAAAACAAAAAATGGGACGAGGCGTTGCCACTTGCCAAAGAGCTGCAATCTCTATGGCCAGAGGATCATCGAGTCGACGGCTGCTACGCCATGCTAAGCCGTGTCTATCGCGAACTTGGCTCTACCGAAGACGAACGCAAAGAATTGGCACAGCTGCTCGACCGTTCCCCCGACGCACTCGATGCGATGCTGCGAGCGAGTGAGCTCGATTGGACTGCAGGTCGTGCAAAAGAGACTTTGGAATGGTGCGAGCGCATGCACGCCGTCCAGCCACTGCGGTTCGATGTACAAGAAAGACGAGCTCAAGCGGCCGAGAAATGCGAGCGATGGGATATCGCAGAATCAGCCTGGAAGGCATGTATGGAACTAGATCCATTCGATATCGCTTGGATCGAGTATCGAATCGCAGTCGCCTTGGATCAGCAAGGGAAGTCCGAGGAAGCAAAACGGCATCTGCTATTCGCACTGGAGGAATCACCTCGCTTCACCGAAGCATTAAAGATGCTGGTGTCCCTGCAAAAGCAATCAGCACCGGAGGAGAAAGATCCCGAGAAGAAGAAGGAGGTAATCGGACAATGAAGCCGTCGAAGCCATTTCTCGTACCTGGGATACTAATCGCTCTTCTCTTTGGTGCTGCTGGTGCCCTGTGGTCTCAAGGCCCTCAATGGGGACGCCGAAGCCGCGACTACCGCGATGTCGGTCGACAAGGCGTTCCGACTTGGGAGGTGGAAAAGAAATTTGCGAAAGACGTCTTCACCTTCGTGCGCATCAAATACGATTCGGGTGGATATCGAAGACGAGGAGGAGGATGGGCGACCGACTTTCGCGATAGCGAACTGAACTTCTCGCTCCGTCTGCAGCAGATGACCACGATCAAAGTGAACCCCGAACCGATCGTTCTAGAACTCACCGATCCTGCTTTGTTCGACTACCCCTTTATCTACATCATCGAACCGGGCGCTCTAACTTTTTACCCCGAAGAGGTCGCCGCCCTGCGAAGATATCTATTAAACGGCGGCTTCCTCATGGTTGATGACTTTTGGGGAGATGAAGAATACGACAACTTCTACCAAGAAATCAAACGGGTCTTTCCTGATCGCGAGCCTTTTGATGTCCCGTTGGAGCATGAGATATTTCACTGCGTCTACGACTTGAAAGAGAAACCTCAACTCCCCTCCATCAACGCAGCTTGGGCAGGGCGAGATTCAGGGGTGATTTGGGAACCTCGCTCCGGATCGGATACCAGCCATGCAAACTACCGAGCTATCACCGATGACAGCGGAAGGATTATGGTCTTCATTTGCCATAACACCGACCTTGGCGATGGCTGGGAAAGAGAAGGCGAAGACCCTTGGTACTTCGAAGAGTTCTCAGTCAAGAAAGCATATCCATTAGGGATCAATATCGTTACCTATGCCATGAGTCATTAAGAGCCTATCCGAAAACCATCGGAAATCGCGCCTAGCGCCAGAGCGGCTAATGGTTTTCGGATAGGCTGTAAGATCTCTCGCACATATCCACTTACGTAGGAAAACAACTTTGAGACACATCACCATTGCACCTGACGAAGAAGAAGCCATCGTCTCCCAAATCCGAGAGGGAAGAGATCGTATCTATCGCGAACTTTCTAAAACGATCGTGGGGCAAAAGGATGTCATCGAGCAATTGCTTGTTTGCCTATTCTCAGGTTCCCATTGCTTGATTACCGGAGCACCAGGGCTTGCTAAAACTCTGTTGGTGCGAAGCGTTGCTCAAGTCTTTCACTTGGATTTTCGACGAATTCAATTCACCCCCGATTTGATGCCGGCAGATATCACAGGAACGGAAATCCTAGAGGAGGTCGATGGTCGCCGAGCCCTCCAGTTCGTCCCCGGTCCCGTCTTTGCAAACGTAATCTTGGCGGACGAAATCAACCGCACCCCGCCAAAGACCCAGGCTGCATTGCTGGAAGCAATGCAGGAGCACCAAGTCACCGCAGCAGGAAAACGATACGGATTGCCGGAACCCTTTTTCGTTCTCGCAACCCAAAACCCGATCGAAATGGAAGGGACTTACCCCCTCCCAGAAGCCCAACTCGATCGCTTTATGTTCAATGTCCTGATCGACTATCTACCATTCGAGGACGAGCTACAAGTAGTGCTCGATACGACTAGTCGACGCTCCGATCCGATCGAGCCACTCTTTACCGGCGAAGACATTCTCAAGTTTCATGAAATGGTTCGCCGGATGCCGATTGCCAAAGAAGTAGCCGGATACGCGGTGAAGCTCGTCGATGCCACCCGGCCAGGCCGGAGCGCGGCTCCCGATTTTGTCAACCAATGGATCAGCTGGGGCGCAGGGCTACGCGCTGCGCAAATGCTGGTCCTGGGCGCTAAGGCTCGCGCTCTACTGGCGGGCCAATCGCACGTTTCCCACGACGATATTCGAGCGCTGATCCACCCCGTCCTTCGCCACCGCATCTTGCTCAGCTACAAAGCGGAGGCGGAAGGAGTATCGGTCGAGGATTGTATCGCTCGCTTGGTCCGAGAGATCAGCTAACGACAACCTATCTTCTTCCTCGCAATCGTCTTATCACATCCGTCTCACCGGCCCCTGATAAAGCGGCGATACCGATATCATCCCATTGGCTGTAGATCATGTCCACGTCTGCGGCACTTTCCGCCCCCATGGATGACTCAGTCGCATCGCTTTCCCCCTCCGGTCCAGGCCCTAAGTCACGCAAGTTGTTCAGGTAATTCACAACTTGCAAAACATCGAGCGGATCGAGGACCCCATCATTGGTAGGATCGATGTACGGGGCAGAGAATGGAACGGGTCTTGGCAGAACACGACTGCCAGACACGTTGATTTCGTTCACGAGCACGAGCACGTCCAATGGTGATACCGAACCATCCGCATCGACATCAAATGGGTTCTGGCGATTGTAGAACGCAGAATCGACGGTGATATTGGCCGTCGCAACATTGCTCCACTCGTCCTGATTATCGCGTACTCGATAGGTGAAGGAATCGGTAAACACAGATCCGACTTGGGTATTGATGGACGGCGTGTATTCGATTCGCCCGTCTGACATAACCCTTGCGGTTCCTCGCACCGGCAATCCGACAATCTCCACAGTCGCCGGTTCGATCAGTCCGTCCGGATCCATATCGTTCGAGAGGACCGACATGACCATCATGAGCCCGATGGCTGTGCGACCACTGTCATTGGACGCTTGCGGTGGCAACTCAACCAGATCATTCAATTCAACTCGAATCAAGCGGTCAAACTGCAGACCTGCGCTATCGGTCGTTTGTATTCGCAGTAGATATCCGCTTTGAGTTTCGAAGTTCATGCGCGAATTGGTACGCAATTCATCGCCGACAATCACAAAGCTGGTATCGCTAGCGTCGCCATCAATACTCAAAATGGCATAGCTAAATGTTTCACCCAAGTCGGGATCGTTTGTCGTGAACTGTCCAACCACAGATCCAATCGCAACATTTTCATCGATGAAGCCATTGCTAAGTGACAACCCCACAGGTGCTTCGTCAACATCGGTAATCGAAATTGCAAATGTCGCTTCGGTGAAAAGCCCCTCGGGGTCAACAGCACGAACAACAACAGTGTACGAAGACTGGACTTCAAAGTTGGCTTCACCGATCAATCGGAGTTGATTGCCAACGATTCCAAATGCTTCGTTGTCCTCTTCGCCAACCGGTAGGACATAGGTCAATGGACTGCCGTCCGGCTCGGTAGCCGATAGCAAGCCCACCAGTCGCCCCACAACCGGCCCTTCCGCTAAAGTGGTGTTCGACAGCTGAAGATTGAATGGGGTCTCGTTTTGATTCACGACTCCGATGGAGAAGGTTTGCTCAACAAACGCACCTTGCTCATCGGTCGCCCGAATCCGTACTTGCAACGCTCTCGACTGCTCGAAGTCAGTGGATTCGATCAACAGCAACCGATCGCCCAGAATTTCAAAACGGGCGTTGTCCACGCTTCCATCCCCAGGTACCAGACTATAGAGGGTTGGGACGGTAAACGCATCCGGATCATCGGTGCTTAACACCCCGATCTCGCTCGGAATCGCGTTGTTTTCAAATGTCTCTGAATGACTCAATACGATTCGAGTCGGAGCTTCATTGATATCGAGAACTTGCAACGTGATTGTCTGATCGACGAACAAATTGGCTGAATCGGTCGCGCGAACCGTCAGCGAAATGGCTCCAGATGTCGAAGCCAACGATTCATAATCGAGATTTGCACCGGCGAAGAGTTGATCGCCGACAATGTAAAGACCGTATTGAGCTGCACTCAAAAGGGAATAAGTAAACGATTCGTTGCGATCGGAGTCAACAGTAGAGAAGACACCAATCGGTGCGTCGATCGGGAAATTCTCTGGCACAGACGCTCGACTCAAGGCGATCGATGTGGGAGCCTCTTCAATATCGGTAATGGAAATCAAGTAGGTTTGCTCGATCTCATTTCCCGCTGCATCGCGAGCAATCACACCAATCGTGTAATTTTCGTCCGATTCAAAGTCCGTCGCTGTTACGAGCCTCAACTCGTTGCCTTGAATCATAAAACTCGAAGCGTCTGCAAATCCCGAATCAAGCAAAAATTCAATAGGCAACCCATCTGGATCCGTGGCCGAAAGAACACCTACGACGCGATCTGTCGCGTTGCTTTCTGGAAGCGACACGTTGGAAAGTGCCAGATCAACCGGCAATTCTTCGACGTTCCGAACCCCGAGAACAAAGCTCTGCTCGACGAACAATCCTCCGAGATCTTCAGCCCTCAAACGAACGAGGTACTGACTCTGCGATTCGAAGTCAGGCGAAGTGATAAGCCGTAATTCTCCCGAGACAATCTCGAATCGACCGTTGTCTGCATCGCCACTCCCCGAAGCCAGCGACCATGTCAACACATCGCTCGTATCGGGGTCATTGTGCGAAAGAGGCCCAAATGACCAAGGAATCGACACGTTCTCATCCACCTCGTTGCTCGCTAACACAATAGCTGTCGGCGCTTCATTCACATCGGAAACCGAGATAGTAAAGGTCGAGGTTGGTCCGTCTCCAGATCGATCCATGGCACGAACTGCCAACACGTAGCTGCTCTTGGATTCAAAGTCGAAGGAGTTCATAGCGAGCAACTCGCCGTTGGAAACGGCAAACTCTGCAGCATCACCAAAACCGCTCACCAGCTCAAAACGGGGCGGATCATTAAAGTCCTCATCGCTCGACGAAAGACGGCCCACAACACTCCCCGCAGGACGATTCTCGGCGATGCTCGCGGTCGAAAGCACGGGAGGTGTTGGCGCCTCGTTGACGTCTTGAATCAAAATCGTAAACGATTGCTCGATTTGCAATCCACCAGCATCGCGCACCGCAACGCGTACGGTATGAACGGGTGCCGTTTCGAAATCGAACGGATCCTTTGCGATCAATTCGTCGCCACGAATCTCGAACAAGGAATTGCTCAGATCACCAGATCCGGAGACAAACTGAAACGTGAGCGTATCATTGCGGTCCGGATCCAAAGCGCTGAATCGACCTACCAAGCTCAAGGCAGGCGAGTTCTCAGCGAGCAAATTACCGCTCAATGCGAGCGTGCTCGGCGATTCGTTCACATCCACAACCGAGATGACGAAGGGACTCTCCACGAAGAGCCCGTCCTTATCCGTCGAACGAATGCGAATCTGATATTGCTCTTTTACCTCAAAATTGGGCACGAACAACGAACGAACGGTCGTTCCAACAATTGCGAACTGATTGTTGTCAACGCTACCGTCACCAGGAACAAAAGAATAAGTAAACGATTCGTTCGCGTCGGAATCCACCGAATTCAACGAACCAATCACTGCACCGATTTCGGAGTTTTCAACCAAGATATTTGGAGAAAGACTTACCGAAAGCGGTGCCTCCGGAACATCGGTAACGCTCAGTACGAACGCTCTCTCGACCCACAAACCAGCAGCATCGGTCGCTCGCGCACGAATCGAATAGGAACTCTTTGATTCGAAATCCGCCGGTGACAACAATCGCAATTGCCCCGCGGCTGTCAATGCAAACAATCCGTTGTCATCACTACCCGTACCTGTGACCAACGTAAAGGTCAGACTGTCGGGAGTGTCTGGATCGAGAGCTACCAATTGTCCGAGCTGCGTCGCAGCTGGCATGTTTTCGCTGAGAGAATAGCTTAAATCCAGCGAGTGCGGTGCCTCGTTAACATTGGTAAGCCGGATCGTGAACGCACCCTCTCGCGATAGACCAGCGCTGTCCTGCACTCGAGCGCGAATCGTGAAAGAGGACTTGGTCTCAAAGTCGAACGCAGCACCCAACTTCGTTCTCAATTGCCCAGCCGCGGACACTTCAAAAAGTCCGTTATCACTATCTCCCGATCCCACCGCGAGGGAGTACGACAGCGTATCGCCAGCATCGGGATCGACGGAAGAAAAGCTACCGATCAAATAAGCTGGACTTGCGTTCTCCGGGAATTGGTCGCCAGTGAGTGTCAGCGTAGTTGGCGCTTCTGGGGCGTCAGTAACTCGTATCGCAAAAACCTTTTCGATACGACTACCAGATGAGTCGACACTAGCAACACGAATCGAATAACTACTTCGCGCCTCAAAGTTAAACGTAGCCGATGCTCTTAGCTCGTCTCCCACGATGCTGAACGACCCGTTATCGGCCGAACCGGTTCCTGTCGCGAGCGTGTAAACAAACGTATCACCACTGTCGGGGTCAAACGTATTAAACTTCCCAATCACTTGTCCGATCGGGGAGTTTTCTGCAACGATATTAGAAGATAAACCGATGTCGCTCGGGGGATCATTCACGTCGCGAATGCGAACGGTCAACGGGATGGAGTACGACAAACCGCCCAAGTCGGTCGTTCGAACTTGAACAACATACTGGCTCTTGGACTCAAAATCGAACACGCTAGCGGTTCGAATCTCATTCCCTACGATGTTGAATTGCAAGTTATCGGGGAAGGAGGCTGTACCGAACAAAGAATAGGTAAACCGGTCGCCGACATCCGGGTCCGTTGTGGTGAACGAACCTACGATCGTACCCACCGGTCGAAACTCATCGACCGTGTTGCTGGATAGCTCCAAAAGCGTCGGGTTCTCGTTGACATTCAACGTGCCGATGACAAAGTTTCGATCGATACTCAAACCACCCGCATCGGTGGCTCGCACCCGAATGGCCAAACGTTTGACCGTTTCAAAATCAAACGGCTCCGCAGATCGAAGCTGCTGACCGACGATCGTGAACCGACCGTTGTCCTCGCTGCCATCTCCTGCTACCAACGCGTATTGAATCACATTGTTTTCAGGATCGATCGCGGTGAAATCGCCAATCGACGTTCCTGCTGGTTGGTTTTCGAGAATCTGCGTATTGCTAATCTGAATGGCTTGCGGACTTTCATTGACATCGGTCGCAAAAATCGTGAATTGCTGGTCGATGCTCAATCCAGCGAAGTCCGTTGCGCGGACTCGTATCCGATAAATGGGCCTTGCCTCGAAATCGAGCGACACAATCGCTTCCAACGCCGTTCCCTGAATCCGGAAAAGACTGTTATCCGCAGAACCTGCACCTGGAACTAAAGCAAACGTCACCGAATCTCCTGCATCGGGATCATCTGTACTCAAAGTACCAATGAAACGGGGTGCAGGCTCATTCTCCGGTAGCACGTTGTTGCTCAAGGAAATTCGCGTCGCCGCTTCATTGACATCCGTAACCGAAATCACCAAATCTCGTTCCGTGAACAACCCACCTGAATCCGTGCTTCGAACACGAATCGAATAGCTATTCTTGGTTTCATAATCGAATATCGCACCCGTTTGCAACGCGTTTCCAGCGATGCTAAATCGCGAGTTGTCGACTCCGCCAGCCACCAAGCTGTAGGTGAATACGTCGCGCGTATTGGGGTCTTGCGTCGTCAGCAGTCCGACGGTTGTGCCGATGGGTCTATTCTCTGGCACGCTCGAATTGCTCAAGAAGAGATTCGTAGGCGGGAAGTTCTCATTGATAACCCCGAACAACAATCCATTGATTGGATTCGCGGAGCCCGTTACGTTTCGAACCCCGTTGCTCGGAACGGTGTATTCATAGGTTCCACTCAATTCCAGTTGCAAAGGTGTCGTACCGCCAGGTACGTCAACGCCCACAAAGCCATCGCCGTTCGAACGCTTTCCAACTTCCGTACCACCAAAGTTTAATGACCAAGCTTCAATGACGCCCTCATCGGCACCGAAAACGTCAAATACCTCCAACCTCCAAGTCCCCCTAGCATCGGTCCCGTCGACCGCGGTCAAGCTTTGCTCCGGACGATACCGACCGGTGTAAGGGAAAGTACCAGCGCCGATTGCGACCGTCGCTTCATCATCGAATATCGTGTTGATATACCCGTCTTGACTTGTTCCCCTTTGATTAGCCAACAACACGCGAGCACCCGATGGAGACACAAGGGTCACGATCATATCGGACATCCAAGTGTGGGTGATGCGTATCGAGACATTCAAATCCTGAATAGTAAAACTATCGGGAACCACAATCGTCGATACCGATGTCTCCAAATCTAATACAGGTACAGGCGAATTCTGGAAATAGGAAGGCTCAAAGCGTTGGTTCGAGTTGGTGTCGGTATAAATCAACAAACCTGACTCCGGCAACTCACCGGCATCCAACACACCATCCAAATCGCGGTCGTTGAACACCCTCGCATAGGCGCGGGAGTTCTTTTGATACCCGAACTCAAGCCCTTGGAAGTTGCTGGTCTCATCAACGATGGTGACGGTGTATCTATTATTCGCCGGGGATATCAACTGCCAGCCAGTGGAGTTACTGCGAATGATATGCGTACCGATCGGTAGCGTACCAAAGTAGAACGCTCCTGTTGCATCAATGAAGGCTTGCGTTTCCCCCGCGTTAAATGTACCGGAATCGTTGGCATCGACATAAGCAAACGCACCTACGTCGACTCCACCATCGAATGGACTCTTCACCGAATCTCGCGCGAAATCTTCGTAGATGTTCCCCGCGACGTCAGCAAACGTCGCTGTCCCTGTCAGCACGATCGAAAAAGCACCTTCGTTCGCATCGTTGGACGAGATGACGGCGGTTTCGTTGAAACTGCCACCCGCTACAGGTGCAAAGGCCAGCGTAATATTCGTCGATTCCCCGATTCCCAGACTGCTATCAGCAAAGTTTGAAACGATGCTAAACGGAGCGGGCACCGTGAGACTGGTTAACTGAAGCGGCTCGGTACCTTGATTGCGGATTCGGAACGTCTTGGTAACCGATTGCCCAACAAACAATGAGCCGAAGCCATACGCGCTGCTCGATTGATATTCCACCAACGAGTCGACGACAGAGATCTCAGGCTTTCCAACTCCCGAAACGGCGGTGAACGCGTTCAAACGACCTTGCCCGTACTCCGGATGAAATCCAGAAACAATGTCATAAGAAACACCACCGATCAGATCGGTCGTATTTCGCAAATAGGATTTCAGCTGCGCCGGATTCAAATTCACATTGAGATTCTCGGCTTGCGCCAACACAAGCGCTGCGATACCCGTCGCGAGCGGGGTGGCGGAAGAGGTTCCACCGAACCCGGTCGATCCTGTGCCGGTGTAATCGCCTGCAGCATACCCAGCTGCACCCGTTCGGTCGGTGGTTTGAATGGCTAAATAGCCGGATCGCGTATCATTGCTCGGGGTAACAAAGTCGGTCCCCTGGCCGTAGTTGCTGTAGTTCGAACGGGTTCCCCGATTATTGGTCGCTCCAACCGCAACGACACCATTGTTCACCAACGCTTGGCTGGCTGGATAGCTAATGGAGGCGCTGAAGTCATTTCCCGTAGCAAAGAAATAAGACGTCCCTCGCCCTCCCCGCCCGTTGACCACCCCCCAATCGAGCGCCGTGTTGATAGCGGTGCTCACTCCCCCACCACCCCACGAGTTATTTACAATGTCCGAATGGACGGCAGCGTAACGCAGCGCCAGTGCGATTCTCGCATCGCTGGCAACGCTGCTTCCGTCAAACATCCGAATGCTGATAGCGGAAGAGTTATACGACGCTCCTGCGACCCCTTCACCGTTGTTACCGCGTGCGGCAGCAACGCCGGCGACCGATGTGCCGTGCGCATCGCCAGGATTCTGTGGCTGGGATTGATTCGTGTTGAATACAAAGTTCCAGCCGTTGATGTCATCGACGTAACCATTCCCATCGTTGTCGATTCCATCTCCAGCGACTTCACCGGTATTGACCCAAGGCCGAATGTCCTGGTGTGTCCCTTGAACGCCATCATCGATCACTCCGATGACGAGGTTCGCAGAGCCTCCTCGATTGATATCCCACGCCTCGACGACATCCGAATCCGCGTCGATCAACCCACCACCTTGTCCGGTGTTATTCAAGTGCCATTGTTCACCAAGCAATGGGTCGTTGGGGAAATAAAACTTCTTCCAGTTCTGATAGAAATTAGGTGAGACCCAAGCCACCTCTGGCTCCGCCAAGAGTGCATTGGCTTGCTGAAGCGTCTTCACTCCCAAACTATCTTTCACTCGGAGCACGTACTGATCGGTTGTACCGAACATGAGCGAGACCGCTTCAAGCTGTGGCTTATCGCTCAACAAGCTTTCGATGGTTTGATTCGGCTTCAGGCCGACAATAATCTCATCGAGCAACACCATTTCGGATTGCCCCGATACAAACACTGGGGTCGTGTACTCCACCCCCCCAGCCGAGCGAAGTTGCTCAAGAATCGACGGATCATAGGACGATTCCGATTCGTAGACTTGCAGACGCCCATTGACCCCGCGCGACCAATCCAGCTTCCCATCCAGCAAGGACTCAGGCGACGTGGAAGATTCGAGACCGATTGCGATCTTCGTGGGATGGATTTCGAGAGGGATGATCTCTTTACCAGCGACATAGTAGAGAGCTGCCTCACCTTCACCTTGCAGCCCAGATGGGTGCATCCCGGATGGGGAATGGAATGGGCTGAGGGCGTTCCAAGGTAAATCGGCAGCGAGAAGCTGGCGAAGCTCAAGCCTTTCCAAGACGGGACGGAGACGTACATTCTTCCCAATCGCGCGAAACTTCATGACGTGCAAGCCTTCGTTGTAGTGTGTGCCGAATTCGCTGGACGTAGCGAATAGAGCGATAATCGCATGCGTCCAATCCTAAATGGATTTGGGCTTTTCCGGTGGATTCTGCGAAGGCTTTTTGAGAAAAAAATCAGCAAAATGAGAGCTTGGCCGACGAGGATTTCGCTGGATTCCCCCTCACCCAGGCATACTCTTCGCTCACCATTCTGCCGCCAGTCATACTCTTCGTTAAACAGTCAGCCACAAGGCGTACACTCCGCCTACCTGTCAGCCGACGGGCCTACGCTCCGTTTAACAGTCAGCCGCCAGGCGTACTCGCACCGACGGGGCGCATCTTCGGTTAGGATATTGTTCGATCGTTTGGTTTTACCCCCCGCAGGGACGGCGGAAACTAGCCTAGAGTTTCAACGCTGGGACCTGGGTCCCCCGTTTCCCGAAGTCCCGGTAGGGACGAAACCCGTAGAAGCCAATGAGCACCAAGGCGATGCAACCGCTTCTTGTCATTTGCGCGGCTGCCATTGCTATCCACGCACCCAGCTTGATTCTGTTTGCAATAGAACCATCCTATTCGAGCAGCATAGACGGGCTTCTCGGTTTTTTCGCGTTCTCGGTTTATGACTACTTGAGGTATTTGCTCAACCAATCAGACCCTCTCGCAGTCTTATGCGTCGCTGTTATGTATGTACTAGTGTTTTCACAAAGAAGTTTCACCAGCAGGACTTTGCTGTTCGTTCTGGTCCTTTACGTTCCCATTGCGTCCGTCCTTTATGCGATTCGTTGTTTAGGCGGATTCGGAGGACTTTGGGTTTGATCGGTCATGCGGGGGTAATTCCCTGCAAGCCTATCGCTCGAGGGGACGCAAAATGGCGGCCAGAGAGCCGCATGCGAGCAAGAAGATGCACCGACTACTTCTTTCGGTCGATCTTACATCCGGTAACGACAGACCTTCAGACAACTCGCTCCTATTCGCATGCAACAGAGGAGCGATTAGGTGAGGTAGCAAGCAGGTTGGACGTGAATGGATGGCGAACGAAGTCTTTCATCACCAGATGACTATCCCAACCCGACGCGTGAGCGAGAGATCATCGGCCTCTTTTTCAAGATTCGAAATCCCATCGCGACAGACCAGTGATGTCACTTAGCTCCATCAACTGATTCAAGCTTCGGTGGCTTGGGCATCCGGGAGGGAAAACCCGATTTCGGTGTATTGAAATCTCCTAGACCCAACTCGGAGAGAATCTCGGAACGCCGAAGAGTGGCGTCCGACCAAGAAAAAAATTGGGTAAAACCCAAATACACCTGACACGGCTCGAACGTGTAACCTTCGGTTCCGTAGACCGATGCTCTATCCAATTGAGCTACAGGTGCATGTTGGTGGTCCAACAGGCCGAATTGTACGCGGTCGCCGAGAATTTTCTAGCCCTGAAAAAAGAGCCAAACTTGGAGCCATGCGGGACGGTGGTTACCGGAGGGCTTGCGCCCGTGCCGCTCACAAGGGGCTCACCGGAGGGCTTGCGCCCGTGCCGTTCATGGGGGGTCACCGGAGGGCTTGCGCCCGTGCCGTTCACGGGGGAGACTGGGGTGGCCCGAGAGCCAGTCGAGGGCGGCTTCACGGCTTTGCAAACCGCCGTCGAGCTGCAAAACCCTCGCTTCTCGCAAAAGTTCCGCGAAAAGAGGACCAGGTCGTAATCCCGCTATGTGCAAGTCCCGACCGGTCAAATACGGGGGCGGATTGAGCTCCTCCCTAGGTCGCTCGAGCGCCGCACGACAGTACTCTACTCCTTGTGCGGCCACCCCCTCGCTCTCGACCACCGCAGATGCGACTTCGACCGCAACCCTGGCGTGCTCCGAAATCAAAATCGGCTGGATTACCGACCAAGGCAACTCCGATCCGTCCCGCAACTCCACCACATGGCTCATCGCGAAAATCGCTTGCTCAACCACCCGATTCGACAGCTTCCACCGCGACTGAATCGCTTGCACGATTCCCTTCGCCTCCCCTTTCTCCAATGCACATCCACCCCCAGACTGCGATGACAACCAAAGCAACGCCATCGAAGCCGCCATCGTGCTTTCGCTATCAAGCTCACTCCTCAACGCTCCAAGCCACCGACCCGCTCTTTCGCATCGCTCCGGGTCGTCACGCCACCGTTGCTCTAACTCCTGCCACAAATAAGCCAGAAGCCCCAAACGATGCAATTCAAGAATCCCCCAACTCCGTTTGGCAGTCTCGAAAAGTTTGGACATCTCTGCCGCAATCCGCTCACCACTCACAACCAAGATCTCTTTGGCATGCCTCTGGATCGCTTCCGCCGTCTCGCGATCCATATCAAAACCAAATCGTGCACCGAAGCGCACCGCTCGCAACATCCGAAGCTTGTCCTCTTCGATACGATGATCGGCTTCTCCAATGGCTCGGATCCGCTTCGCCGCTAAATCACTCGCTCCCCCGACGTAATCCTTGAGCTCACCTGCGATCGGGTCGAAAAACATTCCATTGATGGTGAAGTCCCTTCTCTGAGCATCTTCCTCGGGACGTGAAAATCGAACCCAATCGGGGTGCCGGCCATCGCTATACGTACCATCAGAACGAAACGTTGCCACTTCGACTTGATAACGCTGGCCATGGATTCGCCGATGGACACAAGCGACTCCGAACGCAGCACCGATCGCCAGCGTATTCTTTGGGCCGAAGAGTTCGATGACTTGCTCCAGCCTCGCGCTGGTGGCAACATCGTAATCGTTGGGTGGATTGCCCATCAAAGCGTCGCGGACACAGCCGCCAGCGAAGTAGGCGATATATCCCGCTCTCTGTAGACGCGAGACAATGTCGCGCGCGAACTGGTATAAGTCGGATGATTCGTTCCAAACAGGCATGCTGCGTTATCTCAAGTCTCTGTTATCTCAAGTCTTCTGTCTTGGCCCGAACATGGATAACTTGGCAATCCGGCAGTGACTCGACAAAGAGCTTGCCATACGGTTTGGTCACAATCCGCGGGTCGGTGACTAGGACAACGCCGGAGTCGGTCGCGGTTCGAATTAATCTTCCGAATCCTTGCTTGAATTTAATTACCGCTTCGGGCAGTTGGTAATCGCGGAACGGGTTTCCCCCTTTACGTCGAATGTCCTCGAGCTTGGCTTCGAGGAGCGGGTGGTCGGGAACGCTGAAGGGTAGTTTGCTGATAATGACCAATTGGAGAGCGTCTCCCGGAACATCGACCCCTTGCCAGAAGCTTTCCGCGCCGAAGAGGACACCTTTTGGGTTGGCTTTGAAGTCCTGAAGAAGTTGGGTGCGAGGCGTACCATCGGCTTGGGAATAGACGGTCAAGCCGCGCTCCTGCATCCAAGGCCGGAGGGCTTCGCAGGTCTTTCGCAGCATATCGTAGCTGGTGAACAAGATAAACGCGCGGCCATCTCGGGCTGCAATGTAATGCCGTATGGTCGGCAGAATCATCCGTTCGTAATTGGCTTTGTCTTGGGAGGGATCCGGGAGATCGGTAACCAGTTCAAGCCTCGCCAGTCGCTTGTAGTCAAAGGGGCTGCCAACTTGGAGCGCTGTCGCTTTGTCGGCACCGATTCGCTTTTGAAAGAACTGGAACCCTTGAGATTTGCTGGTCGAAAGTGTCGCACTGGTGAGTACCACTGTTCGCACTTTATCGAACAAAGTCTTTCTCAGATGCTTCGAAATGTCGATGGGGCTGCTCCGCATCGTTACTCGCGTCGCACCGCGCCCATGCTGATTTCGCGACTCGCTTTTCTCAAGCCAGTAAACGGCGTCGGTCTCTTTCTGTTTCAGCCATTGGTCAAGACTGTTTGCCAGAGCGGTGAGACGTTTACTGGCGGACATCAATTCCAGACGATCGTTTGCATTCTTCAAGTCTTGGCCAAAACGCTCTAATTGTTCGGAAAGAGACTGAAGGAAGACCGGTAATTCGGTTTGTATATCGAGGAGATCGTGGACACGCCCATTGCCGGCGGTGGAAGTAGCAAGCCAGGAGAGGAGATCTTCGGAGAGTTGATCGAGCGCCTCCATACATCGATACGTTTCTCGCGACAGCGTCTGCAGTCCCAGAGCCGACAGGATCCCTTTTTCGTTGCGAGGGTTGTAGAGTTTGCGAAGGGTGTAATCGATCTGCGCGTTGCTGATCTGTAGCCCTAAGTGTTCGCCGGCGACCGACTCGATGGTATGGGATTCGTCAAAGATCACCGCATCGTAGTCTGGGAGCATTCCAGCTCCTTGCGACCGCAGGGCCAAGTCGCTGAAAAAGAGAGCATGATTCACGACGAGGATCTGAGAATTGTGAATGCGACGGCGGGCGGCGTAGTAGAAGCATTCATTAAACTTCGGGCACTTTCGCCCCATGCAATTACCTGAGTCGCTTGCAATCTCATCCCACACCGACATGCTCGGTTTGAACGGAAGCGAGCTGAGGGACCCCTCGTGAGAGTCTTTGCTCCAAGCGGTGATCTGTTCAAGCTGATCATAATCGCGGTCGTTTTGCAGCAAGCTTGATGCGCGGCTGATCGCCAGTCCAAGTCGGCGTTTGGACAAGTAGTTGCCCCGACCTTTTACTAGGACAGAGGTGAACTCGCGAGGGATAACCGATTTGAGGAGTGGCAAGTCCTTGGCGACCAATTGTTCTTGAAGACTGATCGTGTGCGTACTGACGATCACCCGGCGAATTTTTGACTCCTCTTTCTCCGAGCCATCGAGTTCGTCTTGATCTTTCCGAGAAAGACGGCGAGTTGGAGTGTCATCGATGAGCCCTTCCGCTTCTGTGGCGAAGAGGATGGCCGGGACGAGGTAGCCAAAGCTCTTTCCGACCCCGGTTCCGGCTTCGACGACGAGGTGATGGCCATCCCGCAATGCCTTTGCCACCGCATCGGCCATTTGCAATTGTTCCCGTCGGTGCTCGTAGTTGCGTATTCGGCGCGCAATCCTCCCTTCCGGTCCGAGAATGGATTGAATGTCGAGGGGAGTCATGAGCAGCGGCTACCGGGGGAGAATGGGTCGTGTCCATTAGACTAACACGCAGGCGCGGGAATGTAGAGAGCGCCAAGGGGTGGATTGCTCGGGGTTTAAGCGGCGCGGTGGTAGACGATCGCGTTGCCCCGTTTGGAGTGTTGTTCGGTGGCACCACAGCGGCTTAGGACATAGGCAATTTGCTGGGCGAGCCAGCGAGGTTCGCCGATGGCTTGCGCAATCTCCATCGTGTCAAATGTTTTCGGCAGTTTTGGGCGCCCCATGAGTTTCCAGAGGTCTTTTGTCGTACGGAGCTGGGTGGCCGTTTTAGGGTCAGGGGTTTGGGCCAGCGCGACGTCGAGCGATTTGTATTGCTTTCGCCGTCCCTTTCTGGGCGTATCGATGCGGCGCTCAACGCACTCGACCGAGAGGATCTCGATCGAAAGGCGAGGATGTGGGAAGACTTGAGTGAAGTGGATCAGTTCGCCAAAAAACTGGATGGGACGCTGAGACTTGGGGCTTTTTCGTTTGCGAAGAAGCTCGCCCGATTTCTTGTCGTAGGTCTCGATCGTTTTCCGCTCGATCCAAGGCTTCACGATGCGGATTCGATGGCCATCCTCAAGGAGTGAGAGGATTTTTCGGCGGAGGATTCCGAGGCCCGCGTGTTGGATTTCGACGAGAGCACCTGAGCGGTCGATTGCGTCGATACGATAGTTCGACTCGGCCACTTCGATCGCGTCGGGGGAGGCGGCGTACAGTTTTTTGAGTTCTCGGTGTAGGGAGGTTTCCATGACGCCATCCTGACGTGCGATTCGAAGGGAGTGGCGGGAGGATAGACAGACGCGGGGTGTGGGGGCAAGCGGGGAATTGGGCTGGCGGCCAGGCGAACGATTCTGAGAATGCCTCACGACCGCCAACGGGGAGGCAGATTGTTGCCAAATTGAACGTTTTTTGCCTTTTTTCCGCCTGAATCGAAGTGATTATTGAGGACAGAGGGGACTCCTGAGGGACTTGTGACTTCGCCCCTTCAGATCCGACATTCCTCCCTTTCGCCATTCGTGACCGACATGTCCGATCGTCCGTCTGACCCCAATTCGCCGCGTCCTGCTCGTCGCCCAGCCGTGACGCAGGAGATCGATTTGCACGCGTTGAGCGAAGGGGGAAATGAGGATTCGGGAGAATTCGAATTGCAGCCGGGGATTATTGCGTTGGATCGCGCTGGCAACGAGTTGCAACTTACCGTTCCTGTCCTCGGCGAGTATCAGATCCTGGAACGGATCGGAGCCGGAGGGATGGGACAAGTCTTTCGGGCCAAGCACCGGACGATGGATCGCGAAGTCGCATTGAAGATTCTCCCCCAAGCGATGTCCCACGACGCTGTTGCCCGCGAGCGTTTCTACGGAGAAGTGCGAGCGACAGCAAAGCTGATGCACCCCAATATCGTCACCGCTTTTGACGCGGGGTGCCATAACGCAGGTAACACCCAGGTGCACTATTTGGTTATGGAGTTGATTCGTGGAGATTTGCTTTCCCAAAGGATCGCTCAATCGGGCCCGATGTCGACCCAGGGCGTTGTCGATGTTTTGATACAAGCGGCATCGGCATTGGAATATGCTCATTCGCTGGGCATCATCCATCGCGACATCAAACCCAGCAACATGATGCTCACTCCAAACGGGACGCTGAAGATTCTCGATTTTGGGTTGGCAGTATTGAGAGATCGCATGGAAAGCGGTAACAGCCGCAGCCGTTCTCAGATTGTCGGGACCGTCGAATTTATGGCCCCCGAACAGATCAATGCACCCGACCGAGTGGATCATCGATGCGATTTGTACTCGCTCGGGGCTACGGTGTTTTATTTGTTGACCGGTAGGCCCATGTTTTCCGGAGAATTGGTGCAGACCGCTTTAGCGCAAGTCCACCGCCGTCCGCCGGCGTTGTATGAAGTTCGTGCAGATGTCGACATACGGTTGGATTCGGTGTTCCAGTCGTTGGTTGCTAAGAATCCCGATGAACGATTGCAATCGGCAGCGGAGTTGGTGGATAAACTGCATCGATTAAATTTGATCGACGGGCAGGAGCCATCATCGAGGCAAGGAGAGTCCGTACTGCCGAAGATTTCGCCGATCCGGCCCACCGACTTTGGGCTGGCACCCTCGACGTCACAGCGGCAGTTGGCGGCGATTGGAATTGAACTGGGGATGATCCGTTCGAGAGTAAGTTATATCGATCGGGAACACAAAGTAGAGGAGGTGCCGGTAGACGGAGAGTCGTATACGCTTCGCAACATGCTCTATAGCGATGGAGAGCAAATCGCAGTGGGATCGCAGGCTGCCGAGCTCAGAGCGAGTAAACCTGATCACATCTTTTACGGGATGCAGCGATGGTATGGATTGCCGTTGCTCGAGCGTCCTTTCGGAGGTAGGCAAGTTCCTCCCGAGGTATTGGTGGCCGCTGTCATCCGACAGATGGTGAATGCAACGCGGCACGTTTTGCCGAGCGCTTCCCATGCGGTTGTGACAGTACCTGCATGTTACGACCAGATGCACCGATGCAGCACCAAGACCGCTTGTTCGATCGCTGGAATTGAGCTGCTGCAGTTGCTTGAAAAGCCTTTGGCTGCAACGTTGGCGCACGTCGAGATCGACTCCCGTTTGGCCAAGGCATCCTCGGACGATGTCTATCGACGTACCTTCCTCGTCGCCATGCTCAGCGGTTCGTCCTGTGAAGTCTCCGTGGTGAAAGTCGACGGCTTGAAAGTGCAACTGATTACAACGGCCGGAGATTGGCGTCGCGGCATGGTCCGATGGCATGATCGCATGGCGAAGAAGATCGCAACGGAGCTAGAGAAACGGCATGGAGTCAGTGCGCGTGAGGACCGAGGGATTGCGTCCCGCATTCAGCGAACGGTGGAGAGAACGTTTGAGCGCATGCGTTCCGCCGCGGCTGTTCCTTTCATCGTCGAAGTTCCCGGTGGGAAGTTCGAGGGGAAACTGGACCGAAATCAACCCGACGAGTGGGTCGATGAACTGGCTTTCGATTGCGGGGCTTACGCCAAAGAAGCGGCCGAGCGTGCGGGAATCGAGGCGGGTGGCTTTGATGCAGTCCTGCTGCTTGGGGATGCGCGATGGTATCCCGGAATCCAGAACGCGTTAGCGGCAGTGGCAGGGCCCAAAGTTCCGTTGATACCGCTCAAGTCAACTCACATTGCCCGAGGTGCGGCCATTCAAGCCGAGTATTTGATGCCTCCCATGGACACCGATTCACCTCATGCGGTTTCGAGCACGGCCTATGATCTAGGAGTCGTCATGCAAGATGCGAACGGCGTGTCAGCTCCTCGCATCTTGATCCCCCGAGACAAACCATTACCACATCAAGTCAGCCGAACGCTCCGGTTCTCGAAAGAGGGGGAGAGGCAACCGGTGCTGCAATTCGTCGAAGGATCGCGGTTGGGGAATACGACCTGGAACAAGCTTGGGCGAGTGGATCTGCAGACATGCTTCTCAGGTCGACGTTCGTCCGATCCACTTCAGTTGAGGTTGGAGGTCGACGAAAGTGGTTTTTGGCAGGGGATCGTGATTTGGCCAGGGGGGAACAACCAAATCCCCGTTTCCCCGCTCAACGAACCTCTGATGGATGTCGTTTCCATTCGACAGTGGGGCGATTGGCTCGAATCTTTGATGCTTTGCAACGGTTGAAGATCGCCCACAGGCTAAACCAAAAATTAGCGGTTGGGGTCTACGGCAGACTTCGTATTCGCTAAACTGAGCAGGATAGCAAAGCTCCATCGGCTGCCCCTGGCATGGAAGCACTTTTGGACGATCGGCTACATGTTTGGGGCTAGGTTCGTAGACCCATAGGAACATAAAACAAGGGTAGGCGGAAATGATGAATCGATTACCAATCTTGGACGGTGAACCGACAGCAAGGGCATGCTGCCGATGGACTCCTTTCGCAAAAGGAATTGTTCTTGGTCTATCCCTCGCAGCCATCGCGGGAGTCGGATACGGGATTGGAAGGCTAACGGCAATTGACGAACGATTCGCCGAGCAGTCGGGGGATTGGAATGGCATTCCTCGCGACCGAGTTCCCGCTGAGTTGCTGCAGGCATCTGCAACGCATGGCGGGGCCAATCTAGCGATTGCGACCGGCCAGATCGATGAAAGTTCCGAAGGCTTCTTTGCATTGGACTTTTTGACCGGCGACTTGAAGTGCTGGGTTTACTACCCGCGCCAAGGAGCGTTCGGAGGGATGTTCTATACCAACGTTCAGGCCCAGTTGGGGATGAGCAAGAATCCTGAGTATCTATTGATCACCGGGGCCGCCGAGCCAGTCTCTGCCGGCAGCAACATCCGACCCGCTGCTTGTTTGGTCTACGTGGTCGACACCAAGAGCGGATTTTTTGCCGCCTACACGATTCCGTGGAACCGTACCTTGGAAAGCTCGAGTGCGATGCAGGGTGGGGCGATGATCCCGGTCGGCGGTGGTCAAATTCGCGAACCCCAAAGCGGAGTCAAGAAACCAGTCAATCCACCGAATGCCAACAAGAACGATCCCAAGAAGCCAGCAGGAGTCGGACCAGCATTTCCGAATCCAGCAGGCGGGCCCATGCCAGCAGGAGTCAATCCAGGTGCCAATCCTGGCGCGAATCCTGCCGCAGATCCATTTGGGCAGCCCCCTGCGAACAACCCCAATGCCCCTGCCAATCCACGAAAACCTTAGTTATCGCACACGCGTTAGAAGTAAACCTCCCGAGTATGGCCATCAGCGAATGGGTTAGCGGACGAGTCT
>JALOQZ010000078.1 GCA_025459245.1 Pirellula sp. | reverse complement strand
GGACGACGCCGCTCGGCGATGTCCATTTTGGCAAGAATCTTGACGCGGGAGAGCAAGGCACCCAAAAGACGCCGCGGCGGGCTGTCCCGCTCGACGAGGACACCGTCGATCCGGTACCGGATCCGAACCCGGTCTTCGAACGGCTCGACGTGGATGTCGGAAGCTCTCAGCTGGACCGCTTCGGCGATCATAAAATGCACGAGCCGGACGACCGGGGCGGTCTCGTCCCCGTCCCCTTCTTCGGCCGCAATTTTGTCTTCTTCGGTTTCGGTGAAGTCGATCTGCGTGTCGGTGAACTCTTGGAGCATCGAGTCAGCCGACTCCCCTTCGACCTGCCCGTAGTAACGGTTGATCGCTTCGATGATTTGCTCTTGGGGGGCCAAAGCGGTTTCCACCTTGCGATTTAAGATAAACCGGAGCTTTTCGATCGTTTCGATATCAAACGGGTCGGTGACCAGCACCTTGATCGTGTCATCCTCCTCGGAAACGGGGATGATCTCGGATGCTTTGGAGGTCGATATATTCGAATTTGTGAAACTCTGCCAGCGCCTGGGTGACCTCTTCGCTGGAGGCATACCCGAGGTTGATCAGGGCCTTCGAGATTTGGACGTCGTCTTTCTTGGCGAGCGCTTTTGCTTCATTGAGTTGCTCAAGCGAAATCACTCCTCGCGTGAGGAGCAGATCGGTAAAGTCTCGCATCGGTTGGTCCATGGTGTCTCTTTGCTGGTGGCCGCTGGGATGAGGAAAAGAGGACGCAAAGGGAGGTTGATTTGCATTGCGCGTGAAGTTCAAGTATATCGCACCACGCGGAACGATCACAAACATGTTTCGTCAAGTTCCACCTTAAAACCTTGCAAAACAGGACCACGATGACTTCCTCTCCTTGGGCACTCGTCACCGGAGCCAGTTCCGGGATCGGACAGACGATTGCGATCCGGTTAGCCCGCGCAGGCTACCGAATCGTTATAAATCATTTTCGCGATCCATCCGGCGCCGCCCGCACCTTGGACGGCATCCTTCAGTCCGGCTCCTCGGGCGTCGCGATCGATGCCGATGTCGGTTCCGGCGACGAAGTGGACCGGATGTTTCAGCAAGTCGATATGCTGGGGGGGCCGCTGCGGGTTTTGGTCAACAACGCCGGTGTTCAAACTTGGGCCAAACTGCTGGATCTGGCAGAATCCGATTTCGATCGAACCATCCGAACCAATCTAAAGGGTACATTTCTTTGTACGCAGCGGGCCGCCCGCCGTATGCGGGACGCGGGCTCGGGTTCCATCATCAACATCGGTTCCGGCGCCAACCGAATCCCATTTCCCAACCTATCCGATTACTGCGCGAGCAAGGGTGGGATTGAAATGTTGACGAAATGCGCGGCAACGGAGTTGGGGCCCTGCGGAATTCGAGTGAATTGCGTCGCTCCCGGGGCGATCGAGAACGAACGAACCAAAGCCGAGAATCCCGATTACGCGAAGACTTGGGGGGACATCACTCCGCTGCGCCGGTGCGGAACCCAGGACGACGTCGCAGAGGCTGTCCTTTATTTTGCGTCTGACGCATCCCCTTTCATCACAGGCCAAACCCTCTTTGTCGACGGTGGCCTTTGGACCCGAAACCAATGGCCTTACGAATAACGCCCCGCCCACCCGCTTCCCAAACGATCTCACCGCTTCTTGCCTTTGCTGTCGGCTTTGTTCGGCTCTTCGTCCTTGCGACGATCGCCCTAGCGTCGCTCGAGTGTAGCCAGGCTGAAACTCCGTCAGAAAACGCGAACAACAAACCCACCGATGCACCCAAGCTCTTAGCGGATGCCTACCACGCACACACGTGGATCGACACGCTACCGAGCTCTAGTCTTACCAACTACCACTTGCTCCATGGTCCTGCCCGGGCTATTTCGTTGTTAAGACAACAAGGTTGGGAGTGCACTGCGCAGCTTGGTCCATGGACGGACGAATCGCTTCGCGGCATCGATGTCGTTTATATCAATCTCGTTTCCGCCGATCGCCCCCCGTTTGGGCAAAAAGAGATCGAGTCGCTCGATCGGTTTGTCAAACAAGGGGGAGGACTATTCCTCATCGTCGATCACAGCAATTGTTACTTCCACAACCACGTCCTAGGAAACTTGGCCGATCGATTCGAAATTACACTGCACAGCGAAACTCTATGCGATCGCCCTCCCCACACCGTCGGGAGTGGTAATGGATGGGTCGTACTTTCTGATGTTCGTCCGCACGCCATCACCGCTGGGGTGCAACGCTTTGTCATGATGACTGGGGGGATCGTCGATTCCAAAATGGGTTTGGTTTATTCCAGTCCAGAGTCTTGGGGGGATGCCGCGGATATCCCCGCTTACGGTGAGTCGAATGGTCCTGGCTTTTACGGCGACTTTCAGAAACAGCCTCTCGAGCCATTGGGTCCCCACGCTGCAGTGGGAGCCAAGGAGTGGGGTGAGGGACGCATTGTCGTCGTCGCGGATCAAAATGCGTTCGGTGCATTTGCTCTTAACTTCCTAGACAACAGAAGACTTTGGCTCTCTGCCATGCGATGGTTGGCCAAACGGGATCGCAGACAAGACTTCAACCAGGAGACTGATGGAGCGCTACAGGGACTCCATTTGGTTTGGTGCCGTGAATCGCGTGACAATACAGCCCTTCGGTTCGCCGACGGTGGCGATCGCGGACTCTATCACTTGTTCGCATGGCTCAACAAAGTCTCCGATGCAAGGGGAACCGAACGAAACTTGCGCGATGCAAAAGTCATGTTCGTTCCGGACGAACAGGTTTTTCTGAGCGAGGAAGACTCTCGCGAAATATTGCAATTCATCGAACAGCCCAATCGCACTGTAGTGGTCTTGAACAGCAACCCGACTAGTCTTGAACAAGTCGCTGCACTACCATGGTCGACTTGGAGAACAACGAATTTGTCAAGTTCCTATCAGGAGCTCGGTCCTTTTCTGGCTTGGGAGCATCCATCTGGTTCCAAGCTGGTTTGGTTTCAAAGCGACCTTTGTCTGAATTCGCAATTTCCAGCACCGGAGATCCCGGTCCCACCCAAGTCCCAAGGCTTGATCGACGCGTGGCATCAGTTCCTGACCGAATGTGGTGTAGCGATTCCTCGCGACGAATTGAAATCAGCAAGCTGGTTGGACGAGTTAGATCGTTGAGCGTTACCAGAGTCGAGGCGAAGATGACAAAGATCAGTGCTGTTTCCCATGGCCGGACCGACCCTGGCAAAGTTCGAACGGAAAACCAAGACCAATTCTTTATCGCCGATCTCTCCCGATCGATGCGAGTGCAATGCAATTCGCTCGATATGGAGCGATACTCCCGATTGCACGGTGGGGCATTGGGTCATTTGTTTTTGGTCGCAGATGGAATGGGCGGTCATCGCGGTGGCCGCGAAGCGAGCATGCTGGCGATCCAGTACTTCGTTTCGTCGATCCTAAACAGCATGCGATGGATCGTTAGGATCGAGCCTGGGGCGGAGGATCGGTTCTTAGATGATTTACAGCGACTACTTTCCAATGCCCACAAAGCGCTTCAGTCCTATTCCGCGCAAGAGCAAGAGCTCAAAGGGATGGGAACAACGCTCACGATGAGTTACGTGTCGTGGCCACGCATGATCGTCGTACATGCAGGAGACACCCGATGCTATGTGCTTCGAAAGGGAGAGTTGCGATTGATCACTCGCGATCACACCGTTGCAAACCAATTGATTCGATCGGGTCAGCTACCCCCGGATGCTGAGGACCGCTCCCCTTGGTCCAATGTATTAGTGAACGCGTTGGGAGCAGGTGCGTCCAATGTCACAGCGGATATTTACAAAGTCGATTTGGAGATTGGGGATCGATTGATGATGTGCAGCGACGGACTGAATAAGCACATCAAGGAAGAAGAGATAAGACAGATCTTGATGCAACAGCCGTCGGTTGAGGCTGCCACGAACGTGTTGGTCAATCGAGCCATCGAAGAGGGCGGGTCCGATAACGTGACGGTCATCGTTTCCGATTTTGTTGGCGAATCGGAAGAGAGTTCGATGCCAATTTGGCTTGCTCCCAAAACGGCCGAGCGATCGATGTTCGAAGCTCCGATGCCAGAGGAAGAGCGAGACACCAGCGTCGATGGCCCTCCCCTGACCGAACCTTTCCCGCCCAAGGGAACGTCCACCCAGTCCAATTCAGCCAGTGACGACAGCCCAACTCTAGACTATTGACGAGCTTTACGCGGCGGGTATGGAAAGGCGAGGCTGGAGCCAGCGCTTCGCTTCCTTCCAATCGCGAGGAAGCTCTGAGACGGCGAACAAGGCCGAGTCGTATTCTGCCAGCGGCAATTCAGAGGACGCCTTCTTGTTTTGCTTTTCTTTTTGAAGCCAGGCGGTCACGAGCCCAAGAGTATCCTCAGGTTTCAATACAAAGGAGCCAATCTCCGGTTGCGGCTGGCACAAGCCATCCAAGAGACGCCGTCCTTTCTTCCACTCCACTCCGTTGGATGGCGGAGCCAACGAAGCGATGACACCTCCCTGACGAAGCACGTACCACACGGGTTGTGCGCGCTTTGGATACACCGCATAAATAGTTGGATTGGAGTCGCGAGCGCGCCGGAATTGCTGCAGACGCTTGGTCAGCCAGCGAATGATACGCAGATCTTCTCGGAGGCGGGCTGCGTACTCGTAATGCATCCCTGCAGCGGCTTTCTCCATTGCTCCTTGCAACATGATCTCCATGTCCGAATCTCCCGTGCGCAAAAATGCGATCGCGACCGATACGGCTTCTTCGTAACTCGATTTACTGCATCCAGGTAAACACGGCGCTAAGCAATTGCCGAGTTCATGCCGAACACAACCGGCTCGATGATCCAGTTCAAAGAGCGAGAGTTGATTGGTGAAGTGCATGGGCGTTTTATGACTGCAATCTCGCAATCGAAAGGATCGAGTCAATATTTCGATGGCGCGCGACAAATGCGTTACACCGCTGAGCGGCCCGAGTGAGCAGCGAGCGCTCGGGTCGTGATAGCGGGATAAATAGAATGCTTCTGCGGGGCCTTTTCCGAGGCACAGATACGCTTGCTGCTGGCGCTTTGGCATGCCGACCACGTTGAAGCGAGGTTGCCATCGACGGATCAAGCATTGCTCTCGGAGCAGCGCTGCGAATTCGCTCGGCTGCGATTCCCAGACAATTTTGTAAGCAGCTTGGGCAATTCTCCCCGACTTGTCCTCTTCATTGTTAGGCAAGTAATAGCTCATCAGACGATTCCGAAGCGCTTTCGATTTGCCAACATAGACCAATCTTTGGGTCGCATCGATCATCCCATAGACGCCGGGGGAGCGCGGGACGCTCGAAGCAATCGCTCGCTTCATCAATGCGAGCCTGTCATCGTGGGGGAGGCGATCGGCATCGATTTCTACAGGAAGCTGAATCCACTGCAATGGGTTGCGCGGATGGGGGAGAAATGGATCCTCACCAAAGTCCTCAAATCGATCTGTCCAAGCTGCGTCCATGCGATTCTCCTCCGAATCGCGGGATTATCGCATGGCACACGGGTTGGATCAAGAATCCTGTGGTGTTGGCGTGAACGGAATCCATTCAATGTCAACGCGAGAGAGTATGCGAGGAACCAGTTGCCACGTTTCGTCGGTCGGCATCCATACTTTGTCGATCATCTCCTCCAAATCCATCTTTCTCCCCACCGCAACGACATAGCTAGCCATCCTTCGGTCGGACAAATGAATGTGGCAGACTTTCTCCAGCTTGGATTTCAGTTCTTCAGGTAGCTGGTACCAAATCATCTCGGAAGCGTATAGATGGAGGTGTACAGATTCGCCGAAGTCCGCGAGGAAGGGGATGCACGCATCGATCTTGGCATCCAGATCGGAATCGTCTTGAATCGCCGCGCTGACACGGGCGGAGTCTGGAGCGATAGGCCCTGTCGATATATCGCCCCCTGCGGACATGGACACGCCATCGGCTAGGTCGAAGTCACTTTCATTCATCGTCGCCGCACTGACCAGTTGGGTCATACCGCCGGTTGGATTGGTGGGGGCGAGCGCCGTCGCTTGCGGGCCGGGAGCAACGCTTCGCAGCGTACTTTGTTTCAAGAACTCACGTTTCAGTTCAACGGCGATCTCCTCCAGCATTTGGCTCGTCGGTGGCAAGTCTCGGTTTGATGGGTTATTGGACGAGACACCCACCATAGCAGCTTCCACAGCTTCGCATCCGCATTCCTTGACCCACTGTCGGATAATGAGATCCGCAATGGATTCGCGGCTCAATCGGTTGATCGAGTCCGATTTCGGTTGCTGGTTCGATTCCAGGAACTTTTCGATAGAGTAGCCAAAACGACGAGAACAAAAGTCCGTTGCAAAGCTGAGAAACTCGCCTTGAAGTTTGTTCGAGCATCGATTCCAAACCTGCAACGTGTTGTGGAGGCGATCGATGAATCTCAAAAGGATATTGCCGCTCAGCTGGTGGAAGATGACTTCCATTTGAAGCTTTGCGACCAAGCTCGACGCCGGTTCGACAGGGACCTCCTTCGCGTCAGAAACTTCCTTTGCCAGCTCCGCCAATTTGGCTTCGAGTTTCTTCGCGACAGAAAAGAGAGAGTGAGCATTTACTTTGAGCCTCTCTTCGAGGAGTTCTGCAAGCTTGGGCACTAGCGTCCAGTTTGTGGGAGCGGTAATCCATCGACTGGTGATGAGCTCGAGAAGTCTTTCGTAGCGGCATTCAAAAAGCTGTTGCGTCGCAACTGCAGCTTCGGAGAGATCCAAGCCGAGCGGCCCGACCAGCTTTCTCAATAGAATCACATCATCGAGAATGCACGCGCTAGGGCAGTCGTTGGATCGAAAGTCCTGGGTTTGTAGATTTTCGTCGGAGGGGAGGATCGCTCGCATGACATCCCGCACCCAAGCCTGCGCGTTGAAACTGCAAACGCGGAAAGCATCGGTGATAAAGAATTCGATCTTTTCCACCATTCTTGGGGAGACGAGCAGTGATTGAGGGGACTCGGCCGCTGAGATGCCTTTGTCGATAGCAGAGATCCAGCCCAACAGCCCTCGAAGCAGGATCGTGGCACTTGCTTTGGCAGGTTGAATACTGAGCTCGAGAGGGAACTGAGTGACTTTGACTGTGCTCAGCCAAGTCGGTGCATCGGAGGAATCCGAACTCTTCGACTCTGCTTGCTGGGTATTCACCGATGGGCCGGAAGCATCGATCGGTTCGGCGATGGAAATATAACTGACAACTTGGCCAATCACATCAGCGTAATCGGAAGCATCTCCCGCTTTACCGCCGTAGAACAAGCGAACGCGATCAAACGGTGGTTTGCTGCTGTGCGCCGTGGGAATACCAGGCAACTCCGGATGCAATCCTCCTGAGCGAAAGTAGTGATTGACTTCGAGCAAACACGCGATCGAGCACGCAGTTGCCAGATCGCCCAGCGCCGTGGGGCTGGGTGAAGCGCAGGTGAGCAGAAGTTCACATTGAACCGGTATGTCGAGTGCTTCCGCGATCTGATGCACCATGAATCCCAGCTCGCTCGAGATGGAGCTACCGGTTCCGCCCATGGTTGAAGCAACTATTTTTAGTTGAATAGGGTTGGCTTCAGACGATTCGGCCGCGAGCCCTTCCAAAAGCAAGTGAAGCAATTCGAAAACCTTTGGCGCATGATCGATCAACGCGAGCATGCCGAGGGGGCGAACACCTTCGGTCGTCTGTGAGCGCGGAATGTTGTATAGCCATCTTCTACTCAACTGAGGAAAAGAGATGGTTTCATCTCGATAGTAGTGGGGGCTTTTGAGGGGAGCATGAAAGAACTGCCTGGTTGAAAGAGCGCCTGGTTTGCTTCGATCGACCAAGGGAGTCAGCGTGGCTGCATCGGTATCGAGGAGAAAGAGAAGCGGTTGATCTTCCAAGTCGCTGGTAACGTCCGAACTTCGTTTGTTGAGCTCTGCGATAATCCCGGCGCCGATCCCCCCTACTCCAATCACGACGCACTTTGATTTCGTATCGTGGGCAGGAGACGCGATCGAACTCGCATCGGAGATCGTCGCTGGTCGAATGCGGTACTTTGACGATGTCGAGTTATCAACTGCGAGGGGCGTTTGCGGTCGTGTGGAGATTTTGCTTGGGCTATGTCTGGGGCTCCAGCCACGAACACGAACGTTGCGATCTTTGGCGGATGTTTCGACGTCTGTTTGTAAGGCTGTTTCGATCGCTCGAATCAATTCTCGGCAATCCGAGTAACGCTGATGCGGTCTCTTCGAAAGTGCCTTGGCAATCACGGGCCTTTCCGCAGGTGGTAACGGCTCTAAGTTAGGCGCTTTGTGAAGATGCTCATTCGCAAGCTGTGCGGTGGTCCGACCTCGAAATGGCAGGACGCCGGTCAGCATTTCGAAATAGACAATCGCGAGCGAGTATTGGTCGCTGAAACGGCCAGGTCGACCATCGAACATCTCGGGAGCGGCATACGTAGGCGTGAGCCCCCCCATCATGGATTGCGTCATCGAATGGAGATCTTTGACCAACCCAAAATCGGCGACTTTGATCCGATCCGATACCAAGAGGAGGTTGCCAGGCTTCACATCTAGGTGTTGAAGATCGTGCTTCTGACATAGGAAATCGAGGCCATCCGCAGCATCTCGAAGGTACCCAAGCAATCGGTCGCGCGCAATCCCCGCAAACCCGCGATCGCGATACTCGACATATCGATCAAACAACGAACCTTGCGCCAGTTCGGTAACGATCAGAAGCTGTCCATCCGTGATTTCGATTCGCTCTAACGAGAGAATAAATGGATGGTTAACTTGTCGGATGCGTTGAAGCGATTTCAGTTCTGCTGCGGCTCTATCTTCGTGAATCGCACCATGAACGAACTTGATCGCCTTCTTCAGTCCGCCAGGCGCGTCAGCAGCCCAGACATCTCCATAACCGCCCGAACCGATCTTTTTCGTCAAGACATATCCGGGGATCGGTTCGAACCCCGCTTGAATTCTCGTACCTGCCGTACTCATGTTTTTCTATTCTCAAGTCGCTTGTCGGTCAGGAGTGGTTTGAATTGGATCGAGTCGCTGGTTGCATCGGGAGGGCTGCCATAGCGCGCTGTGTCAGTGAAGGCTGTGGCATAGGCACCGACGCGGGTGAACTCGTTGCCGTATTGGGAGCCCCATTGTGTAGACCGCTGGAAGTCCCGTTGGATAGAACCGCGGTTGCTAACGTTCCGCGCGGCTGAGAGGGCATGGCAACAGGCATGGGTGGAGCCGGTTGTGCAGACAATTGGGCCCGAGGAGTGCCAACCGGTTGATTTCCGAAGTAGTTCTTGCAAGCGATTTCGAGGAAATCGCTCCGCAGTTCGAGCCTTTCATTGCGGTAGGCGCACAAGCACTTGATTTGATAAAGCAAATCCCGAGGATGACATCGGCGCAGCGGTCTGTTCTGCCGCCGGTATAGTTTCATGATCAATTCTTCGATGACTTCTGGACGCCATGCAAGGTCGAATGCTCCGCAAGCTCGGCGAAAGAGTTCGGTAAATTCCTCGGCCGTCGGATCACCGATGTGAATCTTGAAAGGGACTCGTCGCAAAAACGCTTCGTCGACCAACGATTCTGGTTGCAAGTTGGTGGAGAAGAGAATGATTTGCTCAAAGGGAACGCAGATCTTTTTGCCGGTTGGCAAGTTGAGGTAATCGTGTCGATTCTCAAGAGGAATGATCCAACGATTGAGCAATTCAGCGGGTTCCATCCGTTGCCGACCAAAGTCATCGATGAGCAAGCATCCGCAATTGCTTTTCATCTGAATGGGAGCTTCGCAAGTGTTACTGCGCGAGTCATGGCGTATCTCCAAATGGTCCATGGTGAGTTCACCTCCAACCACGACCGTCGGTCTGCGCACTCGAACCCAACGTCGATCATGTTCTTGGTCCGTCATGATCCCCGAGTTGCCGGCAGCTTGCTTGACGGGTTGATGGTAAGCGGCATCAAAGAATTTGATGATCACTCCATCATCGATAATCGCATGGGGCACCCAGACTTCTTCCCCGCGGCAAGCTGCCAAGCATTTCGCGAGCGTTGTCTTTCCGTTCCCTGGAGGGCCATACAGGAAGATACCGGCGTTACTGTTGATGGCTGGGCCAATGAAATCGAGCCAAGAAGGTTCGTACGTAACGTTTCCAAAGGAAGCAACCAACTGCTTCTTCGTGATAGGTTCAAAGGTGCTCGCCTGAGCTTCGACGCTCAAGATATAGTCGAGAAGCGGAACAGGTGCCGGCCCCGTGTAGGAACAGACTGCTTGATATTGCAACGCCCGTTTTTGGCCTGCATCGGTCAGACTGTAATAAAAGTCGTTCAGGGGCGCTGGTCGCGCATGTGCAATCAGTTGCCGCACTCGCAATTGTGCAAGGACTTGTTCGACAATTCGGAAAGGGAGACGGACTCGATCCGTCATTCCCCTGCCGGTGAGTGTCCCCACTCCGAGAAAGAGCTGGAGGATGATCGACTCAAGGACCATTTCAGACAACCCACATTCCTCCATCGACTTCGGCTCATAGGGCCAAAAGGCATCTTCATTGAGGACCGCAGGAAGGGCATTATGAACCAGTGAAGCGGTGTCTGGTGTTAGATTGGTGTGCATGTCGACAGAATCCATTTTCACGAGATAATCGGTACAAACCACCTACGTGATATGTCTTCCGATTTCGAATGCTGGGTCCATCGGCTAACAGCTAGCTTAACTTTGTGGACATCTCCAAAAACGAAATGGAGCGGCGGAAAAGTTTGTCGAAAGTGCTAATATTTCCGTTGCTGCACAATTTTGTGGTCTAAAGTTTCCCATTGAAATCCAGTCCGTGCCTTCCTTGGTTTGGATGAATCAGTTGACTTTCTCGATGCGACCATGAGCCCCGATTCAGCACTCCTTTCCAGATCGATGCCGAACACATCCATCCGCAATCCACGCGCGGATGGCACTACCGTTTGGCTTCTTGAGTCGGTCGGAAAGAACCTGAGCGATGCTCTCACTGTTATTTATCCCTTGCCGTTCTCCATCGGTCGAAAGGCAGGTTGCTCGCTGCAACTCCCTTCGAAGACGGTGTCGAGTCACCACGCAGACTTGACCATTCGCGATTCGGTTCTGTATGTGATGGACCGTCAGAGCACAAATGGTACTTATGTGAATGGATCGCGTGTCACAGGGATGATCGCCCTCAAAGCAGATGACGTCTTGCAGTTCGCCGACGTTGCATTCCGAGTCCGGTGCAATGACCACGCGACGTCATCCAATACCGTGGCCGAAGATGTATGCGATCAAGCGCTCGCATTAGTCCAATTTGATCGCATGATGGATAAGAGGTTGGTGACCCCATTCTTTCAACCCATCGTTCAAATCGATGGCTCCAATACGATCGGCTACGAAGTCCTCGCGAGAAGTAGGATGTTTGGGTTGGAGACGAGCGCAGCAATGTTTAGCGCGGCTGCAAAACTCAATATGGAAGTGGAATTAAGCCAGATGCTTCGCTGGGAAGGAATCCGAGAGGGGCTTGCTCTCCCCAAAGGAAGTCAGATCTTCGTGAATACACATCCCTTGGAGTTAGGTAGACCGGACCTACTCGAATCGATGAAGAATGTTCGAAACATGACTCCCGACACGCCAATCACATTAGAAGTCCACGAGGCAGCGATCACGAACCCCGCCCAGATGTACGAGCTGCGCAGTGCCCTACGCGACCTCCAGATCCAACTCGCCTACGATGACTTCGGTGCAGGCCAAACGAGACTCTCGGAACTGGGAAATGCGGCACCCGATGTCATGAAGTTTGATATGGGATTGATTCGCGATATCGACAAAGGACCTGTGGATCGAATCAAGGTTCTCAAGTCACTCGTTCAGGTCGTGCTCGATCTAGGTGTCACCGCGTTGGCGGAAGGCATTGAGACGGAAGCAGAGGCTCTCGTCTGCAAGGAGTTGGGATTCCAACTGGCACAGGGATATTACTTTGGCCGTCCTGCCCCCCCAAGCCGATTCGTCGATTCGTGCCATCCGTTGATTTAGAGCCTGCCCGAAAACCATCCACGTCAGTCTACGCAGCGCGGCGGTCATCTTGCTGACGTCGTAGCCGCTTTCTTTCCGCTTTGCTCATTGGCCGGGAATCGGACTCGTCTTCATCATCGTAATCGCGCGTGCTAGGAATCGAGGCTCCCGATTTGATCGGTGTCGGTCCTGCAGCCGGTCTCGCTTGGGCAGCAGCCGAGGACTCTCGGTCTGAGTCACTGGACGGCTGGTTCTTTGGAGGTTTGAGGGTCAAACCGTCGAACATGCCAAACCAAGACTTCTTCTCTCTTGGCTCAGTGGTCTTCTCCTGACTCTCTTTTCGGCGCAACGACTTGTTCGGGGCCGCAACATCATCCCCTTCCGACTTGCGATTCCTATTGAAGAATCCGCTACGCGCGGGCTTCTGTTCGGAGCGATTTTCTCCGTCGTCGGTTGCTCGAGCTTTACGAAGTGAAACTTTTGGAATGGATGGCATCGGTGGCAACCATTTTTTCTTGCTCGCAGGCGCGGGATCCGATTCACGATTTGGATCGGAATCGATGCGATTTCGGCCTTTCCTCCACCACGAGCCTTTGTTCTTTGACAAGGGCTCATCACCCTCCACTTCTCGTTTTGGCTTCTCGCGAGTCGACTTGGCAGCTCGTTTGGCTTCCGCTTCTGCGCGTTTGTTTCCACCGATTCCAAACCAGCCCGATGTCTTGGTCAGTCCTGCGTCGACCTCACCACCGTCATCTTCTGCGATAGGCTCGTATTCCAACTCTTCATTTCGGAGCTGTCGATTCGGGATGAGACCAAACAAACGTCGCGATTCTTTGGCTCCTGCTCCCTCCGATGCCCCCCTTCGTTGAACGTTGTCTTCTTCACCCCCTTCTTCATCCAGGTCGCTTTCCCGACTTCGTTTCCAAAATGCCCAACCGCGCCGCGGCTCATTTTCCGAGCGATTTTGACTGCGATCGTCATCGCGATGGGAGGCATTGTCGGGTTCAGATCGGCTTCCTTTTGTTCTTTTCGCCGTGGCGGCCTCGTTCTCGTCGTTTTGTTCTAGCTTTCTACGAGGAAGCTTGATGGAAGGAACTTTCCATCGTAGAGGCCCGAGCTCGCAGCCTTGGCGCTGTAGGAACCGCTTCTGGGCTTGGATATATGTGGTTCGCAAGTACATGGCAGCGGATTGGAATACGGCCAAAATCCCTCCCAGCCAAAGGCCGCCAACGAGCAAGTCGAGCTGCTGCGAGGGAATCGAAACCTTCAGGAGTCCCGTTCCAAGCAAAGCGGACACCGCCCAAGCTACGAGTCCCAATATCCAACTCACCACACTGGTGGGAACGCTTCGCAACTCGCTACTCAGGCGAATTCCTAAAACTCCGATAAGCGATGCGAAGGAAGCGAGCACCAGCGGCCAACCTCCATATCCGATCTCCCGTCGGGCCCAACCATCAATGCTCATTCCAATCAATTGAAGAATCGATGTCGAAGCATCAAAGCTTGAAAACAGTGCAGCTAAGGCGATGAAAACCCAAATTCGATACCTGGCTCGATAGTCATCCAGTTTATGGCGGCGCAAGTTGAAGATCATCCAGCTTGCTAAAGCTGTCAATAACCAGAGCTGGCTGGTGAGCCAGTGTGCGATGCCATGCGGAGAGCGGAGATGAAACAGATGCCCTATCGGAAGATTGGTTAGCGCAGCTGCTGCAGGCAATTTGCTGGAAGTATGAATCCAGTAGTGCGTGAAGAGGAGCATGCCGAACGCGAGCCAGAGCCCCGTTAAAACGATGGCAACTGTCCCCCGCCGTACAGGAATGAATTGAACGATTCGCTGTTGGCAAGCCGATCGAACAGCCTGGCTGTAACCTGGATCGCGATAAGTGCGATCCGTGTCATCGTCGTCTTCGTGCGCCCTGGATTTCACTCGCCGGCGCGCTCGCACGTTCTCAACGGCCAGTTCCGTGTCTTGCGACAACGAATCGAGCATCGCTCGTCGGCGGCGATCTTGGCGATGATTTCGAGACAAGGGCATTCGCAATCACTCGACGAAAATGCGGCGCAACCAAGCGTGCAGCCGGGAAGGAATCAGAAGAGACACATCGATTCGAATCTCAAAACGACAGCAATCTGTCAAGATCGATTCCAACCAAGATCGGCGTCCTGCATGGTCAATACGGCTTTCTTTCTTCGTGAAGATTGCAAGCAATAGTCTTGTAAAAGGTCGGCAGGGAGGGCTGCGATGCCACGCACCTTTGCAATGCGAACTTGACCGGGGAGCCGCTTGGTTCGCAGTTGATTTGCAAGGCGTTCGGCACCGGATTCGGTGAACGCATAATGCTGGAGCGATTCCCCTTCTACAATCAAAAGCTCTCGCATTTCGTGGATTCCGAGTTCTGCAATTCAAATTGCCTTGTGTTGCGGCGTCCCATGAGATCCGTTATCAACTAGACGATTCTACGCCCTGACGCGTTTGATGTCCCATGAGATCCGTTATCAACTAGACGATTCTACGCCCTGACGCGTTTGATGTTAGGGTTGCGTAGGCGTCTCGTTACACGAAGCCCTGTCCATCAGCTCGGGTTGCCGGTTCCAACACGAAAGCGTTCGAGGCGTTGAAAGACTGAAAACCGGACGCTAGTGCGATACCGGCTCATGGCAACCGGACGCTAGTGCGATACCGGCTCATGGCAACCGGACGCTAGTGCGATACCGGCTAATCATTCGGAAAAGAGTCGCCTTTCGCTCTGCGAAAGTTCGCGTGTCGGCGGCCCCTTATCGATAGTCCTCTTACAACATCATCACCCTCGATGCCAACCATTGCGATCCGGTCCGCTTGGATATTCTCGTTATCTTCCCCACCGATAGCAAACGCTTGGCTGGTTGCAAAGGATGGTCTGATCGAGTTTATTGGTCGAGAGCTGCCGGAACGCTTTCAAACGGTTCCGCGATGGGAATTGCCAAACACTGCTCTGCTCCCTGGTCTCATCAACGCGCATTGCCATCTCGAGTTCAGCGACATGACAGCGCCGATCGAATTCACCGGTTCCTTTATTACGTGGATCCAATCGGTGGTACGCCACCGCTCTTCGGCTAACCCAACAGATTTGGAAGCTCAACGCCAAAAGGCCATCGAGCAAGGAATCCGGGAAAGCTATCTTCAAGGAACACGGGTGCTTCTCGATACCATTACGGCACCTTGGTCTCCCAGCTGGATACCAGCCCCAGGCTCCTTGATGAAGGAAGCGATTGGAGACATACCACCTATTGTCTCGGATGCCTTGATTGGCGATGCAGAATGGTACCTGCTCCCGATCCCGGAAGTTCTCGACATCAATCCGTCGCGAGGGGAGGCTACCAGGAAATTTGCCCAAGAGGTACATGAACAAATCGATGCACTTTCTTTGACGGACGACGCGATCGGTGCATCTGGTTGTCTCATAAAACGCGTTGCTGTATCACCTCATTCACCCTATACCGCATCGCTCGAATTGTTCCGAGCCTGTTGCGACGCGTCACATGAGTGCGGGGCGTTGGTCGCTCCGCATCTAGCGGAGTCGCAGGAGGAAATCGCTTGGCTGTCCAGCAGAGCAGAGCCCATCGAGTCGGCGCTCGCCCCTTTTCGCGATTCGGCATTTGGTTTGCGAAAGGCTTCGATTGAGGAATACTTGGACGCCGTGCTCCACTCAGCAAAGGGGATCATTGCCCATGCCAATTACCTCGACGACATTTTGCTGAGCAAGATTTCGCAGCGTTCGCCTTTAGTCGCAATCGCGCATTGCCCTCGAACCTACCGCCACTTTCACCCAGACAGTTCATCCCAGAACTATCCCATGGCAGAACGTCTTCGCAACCATGTTTCTCATGTACTGGGAACGGATTCTCGAGCCTCGAATCCCGACCTGTCCATTTGGCGAGAAATGCAAACTCTGCTTCGCTACCCCGGTCTCACCGGAAATCAGATCTTAGAGATGGGCACTCGCAGTTCCGCCGAGTTGCTTGGCCTGGACTCACTCGGGAGCCTTGAGGTGGGGAAGCGATCCCTGTGCACCGCCATTTTGTTGGCAGAACCGCTCGCCGAACACGACCTGTCCCGCTCACTCTTGGCGGACGAAAACAGGGCTTTTCCTTTGGAAATCTTGATGAGTCGAGCTTGGCAGCAAATCGTCTAGCGAGAGCTTCCGCCGAGTGGTAGTTATGTAACTTTGTCGATCGGTAACCATTAGGTTGTTCGGCAACTATACTGTGCGGTGCCTCTCGTTTGCTCCCTACCATTGAAACGAACCTTGAGATGCTTGCACCAAGATTATCCAGCCTATTGTTGACTCCGCTTTTGCTCCTGACCTTGCGACCGAGTATCGCTGAAGCTATGCAAGAAAAAACGTTGGCACCCGTTCAGTATCGAATCTCCTTTCGCCAGGCCGAGAATCATCGATGCGAGATCGAGGTTTCCGTACCAACCGAAGGAGCGGAATCGGTTGAATTCATGATGCCGGTTTGGACGCCAGGCAGCTATCTCATTCGCGAGTACGCGAGGCAAATTGAGACAATCCAAGCTCGCGACAGCGTCACGAATCAAGCGTTGGAGTTGACCAAGACGACAAAGAATCGCTGGAAGGTCGCTTCAAAAGGTGTCAACGAACTTTCGGTGCGCTACACCCTTTACTGCCGAGAGCTTGGCGTACGAACCAATTGGATCGAAAGAGACTTCGCGTTCCTCACCGGTGCGGCGACGTTTTTGACACCCGTCGATCGCTTGAGTCGCAAGCACTTGGTCCGCATTGAGTCGCTTCCGCATTGGCCTCAAATTGCAACGAGCCTTGCAAAATCCGAAGAAGACTCATGGACTCGGATCGCAGGCAGTTTTGATGAACTGGTCGATAGTCCGATTCTTATCGGGGACATCGACATTCAGTCCTTTGACGCAGGTGGGGCCAAGCATCACCTGGCAACCATCGGTACCGATGGATTGTGGAATACGTCCAAGGCGGCGGAGGATGTGAAGAAGATCGTGGAGACCGAGCAAGCCTTTTGGGGAGCGGTACCTTACAAAGAGTATTGGTTTCTGAACTTGGCAACCGAGTCGGGAGGTGGTCTGGAGCACGATAATAGCACTGTTCTCATGACGAGCCGTTGGGCGATGAAACAGAAAGCCAAGTACACGGATTGGTTAGGCTTGGTTTCGCACGAGTTCTTTCACACTTGGAACGTTCGAAGACTTCGTCCCAAGGTGCTCATGCAGTATGACTTCGAAGGAGAACAATACACGAGGGAGCTTTGGGTCGCAGAGGGGGTAACCAGTTATTATGACGACCTGCTTTTGGCCCGTAGCGGTCTCTGTTCCCCCAAGGACTATTTGGACCGGATCAGCAAGGGAATCACGGGGGTTCAAACAGCGCCAGGTCGGTTGGTGCAGCCGCTCAGCGAAAGCAGCTTTGACACTTGGGTCAAATTCTACCGCCCAGACGAAAATGCGAACAATAGTCGCATCAGCTACTACACCAAAGGAAGCATCGTGGCGATGTTGCTCGATGCGGAGATTCGATCCGCAACGAAAAACCAGAAATCGCTCGATGATGTCATGCGGTCACTCTGGCGAGACCATCTGCAGACCGGCTACACCACAGCAGACGTGTTAAAGGCAGCCAATGCGGCGAGTGGTAAAGATTTGAGCGATTGGTTTCATCGTTCCATTGAAACGACGGAAGACCCCGACTTCACCACCTTCCTGAATTGGTATGGATTGGAGTGGAAGCCCAAAGAGTCTCCGGACTCCAAGGACAAACCGCAGCCTCCTTACCTCGGAATGGACGTCAGCAATCAGCTTGGCAAAGCCATGGTAGACAAGGTAACGAAAGACTCGCCGGCGGCTCAAGCGGGAATCAACGTGGGGGATGAAATGATCGCTCTCGAAGGCTATCGAATTGGCGCAGAGAATCTATCCGAACGAGTCTCTCTTTACGAGTTGGGCACGACACTTGAATGTGTTATTGCGAGACGAGGGAAGCTCATGCAGCTCAAACTGAAGCTTGCACCGCAGCCGTCGCAAAGCTGGACATTGCAACGAGTCGCTAAACCAACTGATGAGCAAGAGTCCCATTGGAAGGATTGGTTGCGAATTCCCGAGCCTGTTCAAGAAACCGGCTCAGAGAAAAAGTAATCTTTCGGCTTTTTTCACTCACCTCAAAGGAACATCATGGATTCGATTTCCTCCGTCCGTCGAGCCAGCGCCTTGGCGGAAATTGAGGCGATGGATTGGTTTCAGAGTATTCGTTGGCAGCGAGAATCGGAGTCCACAAATAAGCAGCTTGCGCAAGAAGTACGAGCGGGGCTGATCGCTCTTCCCGCCTTGCTCGTCGCCGATCAGCAATCGGGCGGAATGGGTCGAGGAGGGAACCGTTGGTTTTCCCCCGCAGGTTGCTTGATGTTTTCCATGGCCTTGCCCTTTGAACCCCGCGAATCTGCTTTGCTTTCGCTGGAGGTGGGGATCGTCGTTGCGAAAACTCTTGCGAGTTGGTGTCCACGAGCACCTCAAGTCAAATGGCCAAACGATGTGTATGTCGACGGTCGTAAGATTTGTGGAATCCTGATCGAAGTCGTTCAGAACTCTTCGGTCGCGATTGTCGGTATTGGAATCAATTGCATGGTGTCATTTGATTCGGCGCCGGAAGCGGTCCAGCAATCGGCGACGAGTCTACATCTATGCGCATCGGACCGACCGCATTTGGACACGTCACCCGAAACGGTTCTAACCCATTTCTTAGCCAATTGGAAACAGTGGGAGACCGAACGGAACGAATCAGAGAATCGATTGTTGCGTGAATGGCAGCGCTGGAGTTTGCTCGATCAACAGTGGGTCATCGTGGAGAACGCCGTAACAACTCTGAACCAATCTCAAATCGAAGGACTCTGTCTCGGTATCGATTCTTCGGGTGCTCTCAAAATCGCGCAATCCAACGGTCGGGTTGCTTCGGTGATCGCCGGCACCATCGCTTCCTTTCATCGTGCCTGATGCCGAAATCGCCATGAAACTTGCTAAGAGCCTATTGCTACTCCTGTTGGGTACCCTCATTTCGGATTGGGGCATTGCCAGCTTTTTGCTCCCCAACCAGTTCATCGATGGTGGAGTGACGGGCATTTCCATGTTGCTGGCCAACTTCGTCGGACTTCCCCTCGCCTTCTGGCTTGTTGTTGTCAATCTACCGTTTGTCCTTATTGGCTATCGGCATATCAGTCGCGAGTTCACGATAAAGACCGGCGTTGCGATCGCCGCCGCGGCATTGTGGCTTCTCATCATTCCCTTTCCGGTCTTAACCGACGACTTGTTACTGGCATCCGTCTTCGGAGGAATATTTGTCGGTGCAGGGGTTGGTTTAGCCATGCGGGGAGGTGGGGTGACGGATGGGACTGAGATCCTCGCTTTGATCTTGAGCAAGCGGATGGCCGCGACGGTGGGCGAAGTCATCTTGCTGATGAACATCGCCATTTTCTTGTTCGCCGCTATTTTTGTTGGGACCGAACCAGCCCTTTATTCGGTCTTAACTTATTTTGCAGCCTCAAAGACGATCGACTTTCTGCTGCACGGTATCGAGTCGTACAACGGAGTGATGATCGTTTCGAGCCAGAGCGAGAAAGTACGTGAAATGCTCCTTTCACAATTGGGAAGAGGAGTGACGATCTTGAAAGGGATCGGCGGCTACACAGCGGCCGAGCAAGACATTTTGTATTGTGTCGTTACTCGACTGGAGCTGACTCGATTGCGAAATATCGTGAAGGAAGTCGACCATCAAGCGTTTATCGTGATCTCGCCGGTCCACGAAGTCATGGGCGGGGTGATCAAGCAACGAAGCTTCTAGTAGACGGTCGCTCGAGGCGCAGGCTCTTTCGTCCCTACCGGGACTTTGTGCGTGTGGCCACCCAGAACCCAGCGTTGAAACGCTGGGCTATTCTCTGTCGTCCCTACCGGGACTAAGAGCCTATCCGAAAACCATCAGAAACCGCGGCTAGTACCAGAGCGGCTAATTGTTTTCGGATTGGGACTAAGACACACGGGGGCTTGGTCGATAGGGTGGTGGTCTTCAGTGCGAAACGGTCGAGGACGACCGTTAGACGATAAGGAGGACGACCGTTAGACAATGCATCGTCGCCATTCGCTCCGAAGATCGCTTGCGAGTTGGTGTCGCAGAAACGGCTATTTTCCGAAACTGAAGCCTTTTGAACCGGTTCGCATGCGGGCGGAGCTGCTCGATGAGGAACTGCTGGCTCGAGCTCGAGCGCTCGAAACAGCCGACTTGTGATAATCATTCGGGCTCATCGTCGTGTTACGAAAATCAGGTCTCGCTCCCGCATTCGGGCCGCTATAGAAGCTGGACTGCCGGCTCAACATGGAGCCGATCAAGTAACCTGTGAGGAAACCGCCTGGCCTGTACCCATAGGGACGGTGGTGGCCGTTGTTGTCCGATGCCACCAACCGCTGGTTCTCCGGGTCAATCGTCACCGTGAACTCCTTGGTTTCGCCCGCGTCTTGAACGTTGTTCAGATTCGGATCTTTGAAGCCAACAATCTCACCACCGGGTGCCATCGAGACTCCCACCGGGGCTGTCATGACCTTTAGTTTGTTGAGTTCTTCAGCATACCGCTTTAGGAACTCTGCTTCTTTCGCAGGATCCCGAGAAATCGCGTCTCCGCCTGCGACGGTTCCTTGAGCAACTCCCCCGGCACCGCTGGGTGCCCCGTCGGTCGCCGCGTTTGGTTCTGCACTATTGGCATCCGACGCGACCACTTTTGCACCAGCAGCCTCTCCCTCCGAAGCATTCGGGTTGGCCGCGGCGGATTCATCAAGCACCGTGGATAACGCCTGCAAAACCTTATTGAGGTCGACGACATCCACCGGTTGCGACGCTACGCAGCCCGATACCAATACGGCTGGTACCAGCAGCAGAACATTTTTGATTCTCGACATTTCGGTATCTCGCTCGATTGGAATAGGGAATGAATTAGTGCCTATCCGAAAACCATTGGAAACCGCGGCTAGCGCCAGACGGCTCATGGTTGTCGGATGGGCACTTAACTTGCGGACTGTTTCTCTGGATACTTGATCCGTCCGTGGTAAATCGCGGTAAGGCTTTTTGCAAGGGATGTTTTTATCAAATCTAAATCCTTCAGCGTTAATGCGCATTCTTCGAACTGCCCATCGAGCAGCTTCTTCATCGCGATTTGTTCGACTAAGTTCTGAAGGCGAGAGGGGGTCGGTTCTACCAACGCTCTCGAAGCGCTTTCCACTGCATCGGCCAACATCAATACCGCAGCCTCGCGAGTCTGCGGTTTCGGTCCTGGGTATCGATAGGTATTCTCCGCTACCTCGACCGAATTGGGATCTTGCTCGCTCTTTTTCGTCGCCATGCGGAAAAAGTATTCGACCAAGGTCGTACCGTGGTGTTGCTCGATGAAATCGATAATGCGTTTGGGCAGCTTGTGCTTTCTCCCCAAGTCGGCTCCGTCCTTAACGTGGGCGATGATGATCAAGGTGCTCATCGCAGGCTGCAGTGTATCATGACGGTTGGCACCGGGCGTCTGATTCTCAACGAAGTAATTCGGTTTGAACATTTTCCCGATATCGTGAAAACACGCCCCAACGCGGACCAATAGCCCATTCGCTCCGATCGCTTCCGCGGCTGACTCTGCCAAGGCAGCGACGGAAATGCTGTGGTTGTAGGTCCCAGGTGCTCGCTGTGCCAGCTGCCGAAGCAAAGGATGGCTCATATCGCTCAACTCGAGCAAACTCAAGTCGGTTTGTACATCGAGCAAACGTTCGAACACGGGCAACAAACCAGCCATCAATGGCCCGCACGCAAAAACGATGACCGCCTGCCATGCCGCCTCGTTGATCAACCGAACAGGAAAGAGACTGTTGGTAACAGTCTGAATTCCGCTCATGGCTGGACCGTCGGTAATCACTCCACCTGACTGCCCCGTCATGACCCCGAGACCAATCACCGTAAAGAAGACAACCGTGGCAACACCGAGCCCTACATAGATGAGACGGGTCCGATTCCGAATGCGTCCGCAGAGCAACGTCGCCGCCGCTGCCGCACTTGAAAGGACAATGAACTCGGACAAATCCACGCGCGATGAAAACGAAATCAGGAGAGACAGGGCTGCCATGAGCATGAGGGCTGTCGGACGACCAAACGCAATGGTCGCGACGATCGCCGTCAACGTTACCGGTGCAACCTCGGCTCGCGGTCGCGACGATCGCCGTCAACGTTACCGGTGCAACCTCGGCTCGCAATGGATCGCTCGCAGCGAGCACCGCGAGGATCACACACCCCAGGCAAACGCCTAGGACCTGGACTAATTTGAAGGTGTCGGTGATCAAAGTTCTATCGTTTGATTGATAGATAAAGAACCCGACCAAAACGTAAAGGGCTGTGATCAATCCGCAGAAAGCAGCCAATCTCTGCACTCGCTGCTTCCAATTCAATTTCGATGTGTAAGCGACATGCTCCGCTTTCAACAATGCGATCTCTTTTTCGCCGAGCATCTTGCCGATGGGGACGATGGATCCGAAGTTGGGATCGTAGGAAACCATGGCTGGCTTGACCGCGGCGATCGCTTCTTGCCTTGCCTTGTTGCTCAAGTCGGTGTTGAGTGTCAACGTCTCTGGCAGGTTGAGCGAGAGATAATTGAAGACCAACTGAGCCAATGTCTTGGCCTCTTCGTTGGTGAAGAGATTGCGAAACTCTCGCAGCAGCGATGCGCGAAGCGTGTTGTTTAGCTCTGCCAGTCGTACTCGTTGCACTTCGACGTCGATGTGCTGATTTTGGATGCCCGGCTTGATGATGCGAATGTATCGCTGATTGCCAAGCTCCAAATCATGAGCCAACGTTTTTAAAGTACCCGTCTCGAGGATTGGATCAAGCACTTCCCGCATCGCCGAAGTGTATTTGGACCAATCCGCCGAGCTGGCCAACGTTTTATGGATGGCCTCCAAGGCCGCTTCGTGCGGAATTTTTTGCGGCATCGGCTCGCCGTCGGAAACTCCGAGTACGTCGAGCTGCGCCAATTGGGGCTTCGTGAGCGCAGTCACATCGGGGACTTCATGTAAAGCCTGCAGCGAATCGCGAAGCGCACCCGCAAGCTGTACGATCGCTTCGTTTCGATTCTCATAAACGCAGTACACCTCGCGAGCGGCCTGCGATTTAAGGACCTCTGTTTTGACTTCGTCGATTACTTGAAAGGGGACCCTAGCAAGAATCGATCGCTGAGGCACAAATCCTTGGCGATACGCGAACGGGGGCTCCCATGCTCTCACGAAGAGAACGATCACGATCGCCACAGCGACGGCGATCCCCAATTTCCCTAGCGACTCCCAAGTTGCCGCTTTGGCAAACCAAGCCCTCCAAGGGTAGCGATCGATTCGCAAGTTCGCAGCTCGTTCGCTGCGGGTTCTGGCATTCGTGTTGGACACAGCAGTCAGGTTAAGGGATTAACGGTCGTCCGGCGGATTCACCCTCAAGGGGCGATTGCCGGGCGATTGGGGGCTGTCGTAGGCAGCGACGATTTTTCGGACCAGCGGATGGCGGACGATATCTCCCTCCGCCAACCGGACAAAGCTGAGGCCGGGTATCCCGTTCAGTCTCTGCACCGCATCGCGAAGACCGCTCGTGGTGCCGGGTGGCAAGTCGACTTGCGAGACGTCGCCCGAGACGACAATCTTGGACCCCTCACCCATCCGCGTCAAAAACATCTTCATCTGCGCGACAGTCGCGTTTTGCGCTTCGTCTAATATAACAAAAGCTTGGTTGAGCGTCCTCCCTCGCATATAGGCAAGCGGAATGACTTCGATGACGTTTTGCTCCATCAAGTATTTAACTTGATCGAAATCGATCATCTCGTTGATGGCGTCCAACAAAGGTCGCAGGTAGGGATTCAGTTTTTCTTGAAGATCGCCGGGCAAATACCCCAAGCTTTCTCCGGCCTCCACCGCCGGGCGCACCAAAACAATCTTGCGGATAGCTTTGGCTTTCAAGGCTTCCACCGCCATGGCGACGGCTAGATACGTTTTGCCGCAACCTGCAGGCCCGATGCAGAATGTCATGTCGTGCTGCCGTATCGCTTCGAGATACGCAGCCTGCCCCTCCGTTCGGGGCTTGATCCGCCGACCGGCATTTCCGATCGCGACTTCGTTTCGGTCAAAACCGGGAATGTTTCGCTTGTCGGTCGATCCACCTAAAGCGTCCGCGACATCCTCTGGACCGAGAGACCCGGTACGGAAGACCCGATCTTTTAGCCGCTCCAAAACTTCTGTCGCGACGCGGACCGAGTCGCTGGGGCCTGAAATACGTATCTGCCCATTGCGATGGGTTATCGCAACACCCAGCTGATTGCGTACCAACCTCAAGTTGTTATCGTTGGGGCCGAACAACTGGAGCGTCAAGTGAGGGTCGGATAGCGTTATGGTTGATTCTGACATGTGTTTTCCAGCAGAGACCGTGTTCCAATATGGTATGCGTTCGGTCCCAGCACGGTCAAAAACCTTTGCCTTAAAGCTGGGCAATCAAGCCAAGGTAAGCGATGTAGGAGGCGGGCAAAACCGAATCGGTCACGTCCCAAACACCTCCCAAACCTGGGAGCAAGTTGCCGCTGTCTTTGGCCCCCACGCTCCGCTTCACCATCGATTCCAACAAATCCCCCGCCAAGCCTGCCGTGGTTAAAAGGACCGCGAAAAGAGCCGGTCCCCACCAATGCGTTCCCGGCGTTGATCCGAGGGATGGCAACACCCATCTCAGGGCTAAATATGCCGCCATGATGGCGAAAAGATAGCCGCCTACCAACCCTTCGATTGTTTTCCCGGGAGAAACCGAAGGGATTAGTTTGGTTTTACCGAACATTTTGCCGGTAAAGTAGGCACCGGCATCCGCTAGCTTCACAATCGCTAAAAGTGCAATGAGCTCGTATAAGCCGCTGGTTTCCCCTCGCATGCGGATAACATGCCACAAAGATAAACCGCTGATGGCGTAGCAGATAACAATGGAAGAGAGGAGCCATCCCAACAAGGTTCGCTGTTGCCAAGCTTCCTTTTCCGTTTCATCCCCTTGAGATTCCTTCGGGGCCTTGAACACCGACAGCGCATGAACGCCACTCATGCCGACTCCGACCATGGTGCCTATCAAGATCCAACCTAAGCGACCGACTGGACAGTCCGCCGGGTAGCTTTTTTGCATCACGACGCTGTAGCCGATCGGAAACAAGCCGACGAGCAACGCGACCGAAGCGTGCCAAGTCACCATCGGGGCCGAGACAGCCCATCGTCGCCCGAGTAACTTCGCGAATTCCCAAACGGTCCCCAACGCGAAAAACGCGAGCATCGGGACCGTCCACAATCCAGCTTGCCCTCGAATCTGATCGTTCAAGTCCAGCCAGATCAAACCGAGCGAAAGGCTGATCAAAACCGCTGCCGAAATGAGCCTTCGCGATAGCACTGTTGGGCTTTCCAGTTGAGTTGCCGAACGAGATGAACTTGCGCCTACCCCGAAAACCATGAGCCGCTTTGGCGCGAGCCGCGGTTACCGTTGGCTGTCGGGTAGGATCTTAGACGTTGAACAAGAAGTGGCAGATGTCACCATCCTGCATGACATACTGCTTTCCTTCGGTCCTCAGTTTACCAGCTTGCCGGATATCTTTCTCGTTCCCAAAGGCCTCCAAATCTTCCAAACGGTAGACTTCGGCCCGGATAAAGCCTCGCTCGAAATCGCTGTGAATCACTCCCGCAGCCTGAGGTGCAGTGGCTCCAATCGGAATCGTCCAAGCTCGAACTTCTTTCTCGCCGGCGGTGAAGTAGCTCTGCAATCCCAGGGTTTGATAGGCCTTTTGGGCAACAACATGCAACGCAGGCTGGGCTAGCCCAACGGCTGCAAGCATCTCGCTACGATCCGGTTCGTCGAGTTCGGCGATTTCAGCCTCGAGCTTCGCGCAAACCGGAACGACTTGCGCCCCGATCTTCTCCGCGAACTCTCTGACCTTTTGAACGGCCTCGCACTTCCCTTCCAAATCGTTCTCATCGACGTTGGCGATGTAGAGAATTGGCTTGGCGGTCATCAAACCGAAACTGGAGATGGCTTTCGCCTCGGCCTCGTCAAGTTTCAACTTCCGGAGCGGCTCCTCTTTGTGCAGGAATTCCAGGCAATGCTGGATGGCACTGACCCGCAGCTTGGCTTCCTTGTCTCCCGTTCGAGCGGCGCGTTCCGCTTTCGGAAGCGCTGCCTCCAGTGTCTCGATATCGGCAAACATCAGCTCCGTCTCGATCGTTTCAATGTCGGCAAGCGGATCGACTTTGCCTCCCACGTGGATGACGTCCGGGTCAGTAAAGCATCGAACAACTTGAAGAATGGCATCCACCTCGCGGATATGACTGAGGAACTTGTTGCCAAGCCCCTGTCCTTCGCTGGCACCTTTCACGATACCGGCGATATCGACCAGTTTGAGAATCGCGGGGATCACCTTTTGCGGAACAATGTACTTGGTGATGCGTGTCAATCGGTCATCAGGAACACTGACGATCCCCTCGTTGGGCTCAATGGTGCAGAAAGGGTAATTCGCTGCTTGCGCGTTCCCTGCGCCTGTGAGTGCGTTGAACAATGTGCTCTTGCCAACATTTGGCAGTCCAACAATACCAGCTTCCATAACGTTCGACCAGAAATTTAAAGTGGATGAAAAGTCGAGTAAGACAGAGCGCACTCGATAGGGGAGGTGCGCTCGACTGGATTCGCAACAAACGGCTGCACCGAAGCCTTAGGACTCGTGTCGCAACAGTGGGAAAAGGATCACGTCCCGGATACTCTTCGCGTTGGTGAGCAACATGATCAATCGATCGATGCCGATACCAAGCCCTCCTGCAGGGGGCATACCGTGTCGCAAAGCTCGAACGAAGTCATGATCCATCTTGGCCATCGAGTCTTCTTCGGCCATTCCTTCCAATTGGGTGCGGAACAAGTTTTCTTGAAGGATAGGATCGTTTAGCTCGGTGTAAGCGTTCGCTAGTTCCATGCCATGAATGAACAGCTCAAAGCGTTCCGCGATCTCCGGCTTGCCTGTCTTTCGCTTGGTCAATGGGCAGATGCTGGCAGGATAATCGATGACAAAAATCGGGCCGATCAACGCATCTTCTACTTTTTCCTCGAACACTTCGCTCTTCACGACATCGGGGTGCTTCCCGTCAGGGTTCAAGCCAATCTTCTTTGCCAGCTTGGCGATCCCAGCATCGTCGCTAAAGGACAAGCCAGTATGTTCCTCGAACAGATCGGTATACGTTCGCCGTTGGAATGGAGGAGTGAAGTCGATATCGAGGTTGCCCCACTTCAGCTGGTAGCCTTGGCCCGTCGCTTGGATCGCCTCACAAATGATTTGCTGAGTCAGATCCATCATCGTTTCGTAATTCGCATAAGCCCAATAGAGCTCGATCATCGTAAACTCAGGGTTGTGCTTCGGGCTGATCCCTTCGTTTCGATACACGCGTCCCATTTCATATACCCGCTCGATTCCCCCGACCATCAGACGCTTCAGGTGAAGCTCCAATGCGATGCGGAGGAACAGCTGCATGTCGAGCGCGTTGTGATGCGTAACGAATGGCTTTGCCGCTGCTCCACCCGCGATCGTATGCAGCGTCGGACCTTCGACCTCAACGAAGTGATGCTTCGATAGAGTCGAACGGATCGAATGAATAATCTTGGTCCGTTTGGTGAAACGATCCAAAGATTCCGGGTTGTAGGTGAGGTCGAGATATCGCATCCGCTGACGCAACTCGGGATCTTGCAACCCGGCATGCTTCTCGGGAGGTGGCTCCAGCGTCTTGGTCATAAAATGAAGCTTGGTAGCGAAGATAGTGAGCTCACCGGTATTGGTGCGTCCCAATCGTCCATCGATCCCGACCAAGTCACCGAAATCTAGCAGCTTAACGACCTCCAAGTCCTCATCGCTGATTTGCCCTTTCGCGAGGAGGATCTGAATGTCTCCGGTCCAATCCCGGATGTTCAAGAAGTAGAGCTTGCCTGCAGATCG
>JALOQZ010000366.1 GCA_025459245.1 Pirellula sp. | reverse complement strand
CAGCTTGTTGTGGCAATGGAAACCATAGGAGCTGCGGTCGCGATCCTCGGGATCGGTGGCTATTCCCTGGGGCTCTATCCATCGCAAATTGTCTATCGAGTGGTGTGGCAGATCGAAAACAAGGATGACTTTGGGGCCTTGCAAAAGTCGATGCAAGCGAGATTATCGGCTTCGACAGGTGTCGTCGTTGCGCGCCTAGGGGACGAACGTGTGCAGGTTCGTTGCTGGCGATTTCAAGAGTCGCATATTCAAAACCAACTTCAAATGCAGCGACCTCCCAGCCTGGTTGTCGTAGACAGAGCCGGCGGTAATCAGCCCGACCCCACCTTAGAAACCTACCTAGGGACTCGACAGCCTGCTTCGGCAGATCAAGCTGACGATACCGAGATCGTGCTGCAAAGTGATTGGGTGGAGAAAGTTCAAATCGAAGGGGCCGACTCCGTTGCGATTCAATGGAGCGAAGCGGGTTGGCAACGAGTCAGCCAGCTCGTGGGCGGCGTTGAAGGCAAAACGACCCTGGGACTCGCAATCAACCGTTGGATCGAGGGCGTTTCCAAAATTTCGGGCCCCATAACGAAACGCATGGTGTTCCGAATTCGAGATGACGGAGGAAGTAGTCCGGAGGCGGTTCAAGCAGCTATTCGAGGTCCCGACTTGCCTGCGGTGCTAGAAGCGATCCAGTAGAAGGGATCGCTCTCCGCACGTAGACCACACCTCGCATAAGCGCCCCGGCTCTTTTCAAAGGGCTTGAAACGTCGACACTGCTTTCAAGATCGTGTGGTCGTCAGGGAAGGTGTGGAAGGCTTGAACCAGCATCTGGTTTTCCCTTTCCTCGACATGCAGATAGCTTACGGCGCCGTACGCGATCCGACCGCTGGAGTCGAAGGTCTGAAGCAGTTCTTGGTCGCATTCCGACCGCTGGAGCTGGGTTTGGACCATCCAAAACATATCAGGCGATACCGATTCTCGTTCGCACTCCGTGGTGTAACGAACGACCGCGTTGCGATCGACCTCTTGATAAAACTTGGACCGGAGCGGGGAGGAGATGATTCGACGGCGTTGCGGCAAAAGCTGTTTACAAGAGCAAAGCACTTCGGAGATGACGAGGTGACCGCGAACAAACGTAATCACATGTCCGTCCCCCGTGATATCGATGCGGGCGGAGTAGTTCGACCGCTGGATATGCTTGGTTTTGTAGACTTGAAAAAGCTCTGGGTGGATCGATCGTCCGAAAACATACAGTGCGTGTTCTGCGATAGTCGGTCGGATCGAAAGCACGTGCAGACCTTTTGGGGATGAGGGGGGAGAAGCGTTCGTGAGGCGGGCGATTATAGTGCCGTGATTATGAGGCAACCAAGATCAACTTTGCAACATTCTGGAAGAGAAAATACTTAGACACGATTGATGTCAAAACCCACATCTGAGGCATGTATCCTATTGACACGGCGCGAGCGCATTGCTGAAAGACTCGAACTTGAGAAAAGTTATGCTATCATGCGAGTCTCCCAATGCACCGAGTTGCAATCCTTCCTTGAGAGACTTCACGAATGCACATCGTACTAGCCGCATCCGAAGCGGTTCCCTTTGCAAAGACTGGTGGATTGGCGGACGTATGCGGGGCGTTGCCCAAGCATTTGGCGGCGCGAGGCCATCGCTGCTCTCTGTTCTTGCCCGGTTATCGTCGCGCAATCCATTCGGGACATCCGATGGAAGATACCCATGTCTCGTTCGTCGTTGACATGGCTGGAAAACAAGTGGCGGCACGCATTTTGAAGACGACGATGCATGAAGGTGCAGCCGATGTCTATTTCGTCGATCAACCGCACTACTTTGATCGCGAGCACCTCTATGGTGATGAACACGGCGATTATCGGGACAATGCCGAAAGATTTGCATTCTTCTGTCGAACCGTAGCTGAAGCGATCGAGAGGCTTCAACTTCATGTCGATGTGCTGCATGCTCACGACTGGCAAACAGGACTTTTACCTGCGTATGTTCGAACAGGTTTTGGCGGCAAGCGATGGTATCAACACGCTGCCACTGTCATGACGATCCATAACTTGGCCTATCAAGGTCGCTTTTGGAACCATGATATGAACTTGACCGGCTTGGACTGGCAGTACTTCAACTGGCAGCAGATGGAGTTCTTTGGCGATCTGAATTTGCTCAAAACCGGTATCTCCTTCGCCGACTTTATCACCACGGTGAGCCCAAGTTACGCACAGGAGATTCAGACGCCGGAACACGGTTGTGGATTGGATGGAGTGTTGCGATCTAAGCAATCACGATTGCTTGGGATCGTCAATGGTGTCGATTACAACGTGTGGGACCCGAGACATGACACCAACATTGCTCAGAATTACGGAGCGGAGAATTGGCGCGATGGTAAGGCGGTGTGCAAATCCGATTTGCAGCGACTGATGGGCTTGCCCGTCGACAATTCAAAGCCTGTCATCGGATTAATCGGCCGTTTGGCAGAGCAGAAGGGCTGGGATTTAGTCAAGCCGCTGATGGAGACTTCGCTGGAGCAAATGCCCGCCCAGTGGGTCATCCTCGGGAATGGCGAACAGCGCTTCGCCAACGCTCTTTCCCAGTTGGCGGCGCAGTATCCGGACAAAGTCGCCGTTCGATTGGAGTTCTCCGAGCCACTTGCTCACAAAATTGAGGCGGGATCGGACATGTTTTTGATGCCCAGTCGATACGAACCCTGCGGCCTGAACCAACTCTACAGCTTGCGGTACGGAACCGTCCCCATCGTCCACGCGACGGGGGGACTAAACGACACTGTGACCGACCTAAGCCACGACAGCGACTCTGCGGATCGGGCAACCGGATTTGCCTTCCGGGATTATTCGCTGCACGGAATTACAGAATGCGTCTGGCGAGCTCTAAATATCTATTCGCAAGATTGCAATCAATGGGGTAGACTGGTTTCACGAGGGATGCAGCAAGACTGGTCGTGGTCCGCGAGCGCATCATTTTACGAATCTGTCTATAGTCGCGCCCGCGAACAAGCAGCGATCGAAGGCAGACTCTAGAACAACTCATTCGGGAGTCACCCCACCCATGCACGAAACACGCTACGACTGGCTGGCGGATCGTTGGGTGATCTTTGCTCCCAATCGCGAGGAGAGACCCAACGAGTTTCGTCCCAATGCGAAACCTTGCGCTACCCTCAGCAGTACGCACGCTTGTCCATTCTGTTCCGGTTCCGAGCGAGAAACGCCAGAGCCAACTCTGGTTCTCCCTATCGCAGATACCGAACAAACTCGACCTTTGATTCGGGGCGAGATCCAACGTGAAATGCAACTTGTCAACGAGAGTTGGCGCGTTCGCGTTGTTCCCAACAAGTTTCCGGCTATCCACCAAGCATCTTCTCAGGGCCACCAAGCATCTTCTCAGGGCCACCAAGCATCATCGCAGGGACGGATCGATTGCTTTGACGGTCCGAATGATGCGGCGAGACGTGGCCATCAGGGTCTTTATCGTAAACCCCATTCGGACCACGGAGGGATGCTGGCAGGAGAAGGCGTGCTACAACAAGTCGTCAGCACGTTGGAGCTCAACGAATCAATTCCACTCTTCCAACGCAAATGCGTATCGGGAACTCACGAAGTCATCATCGAATCGCCAAATCACATCGACAGCATTACCTCGCTGCCGATCGAGCAAGTCGAATTGGTTCTCCAAGCTTATCGAATGAGGCTCGCACACTGGCGATCGCAACGAGGTTTGCAATACGCAGTCGTGTTCAAGAACTACGGCGCCGATGCGGGGGCCTCACTCTCGCACACGCATAGCCAGCTGATGTGCCTTGATTTTATTCCAAGCGATATCGAACGAACCCATCGCAGATTGACTGAGTACCGCAAACAGTACAACCAATGTTACATATGCCATCTGCAGA
>JALOQZ010000365.1 GCA_025459245.1 Pirellula sp. | reverse complement strand
AGGGTTCACGCTTGTTGAATTGCTCGTTGTTATCGCAATTATTGGTATTTTGGTGGGATTGCTTTTGCCTGCTGTTCAAGCGGCTCGCGAGGCTGCGCGTCGAATGCAGTGCACCAACAACTTGAAGAACTTGGCATTGGCTCAGCACAATCACCACGACGCCTACAAGAAATTTGCTCCTGCATCGCACGACACGCGATGGCGTACTGCGTTAAATGGAGGGAATGAATGGCACCGATTGAGCTTCTTGACTCAAACACTTCCATTTATCGAGCAGAATGCACTTTATCAACAAATTGAGCCTTACCATCTTGCTGGAGGTCGGCCCTGGACCGTGGGTAATGCAGGCCCAACTCCGGGAGTTGAGAGTCCTTTCAAGCGGAATATTCCAACGCTTCGTTGTCCTTCAGACGGCGTACAACTGAATCCGGATGATGCTCAACCGACCAACTATGTTGCAAATCGGGGGGACATCTATTTGAATTCCGGCGACTGGGAATGGCGAGGCGTATTTTCCAATGGCGAGCGAGGACGAGCCGATTTTGGAACTATTCAAGATGGGTCTTCCAATACCGTTATGCTCTCGGAATTGGTGATCGGCCGTCAGAACGGCGTTTCTGGCCAAGATACGATATTGGAGGGAACGGCTCTTCTTTCGATCGGCCCTGTCGGTGGCCAGTTCACTCCTTCTCTTTGTTTGAGCCGACGCGGACCGAATGGCACTCTCGTGGCTCCTTCACTCCAAAACTCTTGGGGTAACACGGGTTGGGGTAAGGGCAGACGGTGGGGAGACTCACTTAACGCGTTCACGGGATTTTTCACAATCCTTCCGCCGAATGGTCCAACCTGTGCAAACGATAACGGGGAGACAACGGCGATGCCCACGGCAAGTAGTCGACATACCGGAGGTGTCAACGTAGCGATGTGCGATGGCTCCATTCGGTTTGTCTCGCAGAATATCGACACTGGCAACTTGTCGGCGGCAATGCCAGCGAACCCAACCAATTCTCGAACTTACGCCGGACCTTCGCTTTGGGGTGTCTGGGGAGCTATGGGGTCGATGGCTGGCAAAGAAACGGTTCAGATGCCTGAATAGTTGTTGCTAGAAAGTCGAAGTTGGTTTTTGGGCCGAACGTTGTTCGGCCCTCTTTTTTGTTTCCTCTTTCGAAATACAAACGACCTGAATTATGAGAGCCCTTTGCCTTAGTCTCCTTGTCCTAACCGGATTCTCCCTCGGATGTGGCAGCGGATACAACCTTCATCCCGTAACTGGAAAGGTAACGCTGGATGGCGCCCCCCTCTCTGGTGCAACCGTCACTCTTAAACCGTTGGCGGAAGGGAAGCCTGCGACTGGGACCGCAGATGCCAACGGTGTTTACACCATTACTGACATGCGACCAGATGCTGGTCCAGGTGCCGAACCAGGTGAGTACCGCGTTGGTATTCTTTGGTACAAACCAAGCGCCAACGACAGCTCGCAAATGACTGGCGAATCGTCAGGTTACAAACCAGAAGAGGACAGCAAGGCTGCTCGTAATACGGTGCAAGGCCCCAAGACGGATTTGCCCGTCGCATACCAAAATCCGGACACCTCCGGACTCACGATCAGCGTACGAGCTGGTGAGAACAAGCATGATTTTGAGCTCAAGAGCACCTTCAAGGGTGCGGGCAAGTAATCTGATTCAGAGGCTTGCGATCAACAACCGCAGGCAACATGCTTTTTCTCTCGCTCAAAAGAATAACAAGGCGGTGCACCCAAGTGCACCGCCTTGTTTCATTTGGTAGCATCGCGATTGCCGATAACTAGGCTAGGTTCGCGAGGGTCTCCCCTTCGATCAAAACAACTCTTCTCGTTCCTGGTGCAATCGCAAAAGACTGCGATTCGCCTGTCGGCCATTTCACATGAACAAACTTGGGCTCTGTTTTCCCTAAACCAAAATGAATTCGATTTCCGTAGTAACTCTCATACCCCCTGCCCGCGTGCACGACATGTTTGAGTCTCGTTGAATCCGACCGCTCCAACTCCACTACCGCTCCAGCAGCCATGCGATTGCTACTCACCCCGACCAATTGAACCTGAAGCGATGGAGCTTGATTGGTAACGCGAGTTCGCCCTAACGATGGCGCTGCGTTGGTGTTCAAGACGACAATGTCGATATCACCATCGTTGTCCAAATCATCAAAACCGGCCGAGCGACTGCTCTCGACAATCTTCAGAAAATCCCCAGCCGCATCAGTCACGTTGTCAAAGCGTCCGCGACCTTTATTGGCTAATAAGAAGTTTTGAACTTTCACATCCGTTCGGTCATCTATGAATCGTAGATTCGTTAGAAAGTGGCCGCACGCGTAGTAGAGATCGAGATCACCGTCATGGTCAAAGTCGATCGGCCCAACTCCCCATTTCACGTGGGGAAAGAGTTTCGGGTCGATCTTAGCGATATTCGTTGAATCGCTGTAAAGACCAGGTCCTAAGCATTCGAAATAGACCGGCATCTCGTCTTGATACGTGGTTGTCAGGAAATCAAGAAGTCCATCGTTGTTCATGTCCGCGTATTCCACAGCCATGTTGCCGTTCGCTCTTCCGTTGCGGTCGAATCCAACGCCGGCCAAGATGGCTTCGTTGGTGAAAACGCCTTTTCCATCGTTCACGAGCAGCGAATTCGGTTTTTGGTCATTAGCCACAAAGAGATCCATGTCCCCATCGTCATCGAAGTCGGCGGATAAGACTCCCATTCCCGGCGATCGAATGGCGGAGATACCGGATTCATCCGAGATGTCGGAGAAACGTCCGTTACCCTCGTTACGATAGAGGAAATGCTTGGCAGGTTTGTAGTCGTTGGGCCCCACCGAGAACTCTTTTCCATTGATTGTACGAATCTTGTGTTTGTCCCAAGCGAATTCGACATAGCTGGCGGAGTACAAGTCTAGATCGCCATCGAGATCGATGTCGACGAAGACGCTTCCAGCACCAAATCGACTGCCAGAGATTAGCCCGGATGGTTCGGTACTCTGAGTGAAGGTCCCATCCCCTTCGTTCACATAGAAGACGTTTTCGCCAAAGTTAGACAGGAAGAGGTCCAAGTCACCGTCGTTGTCATAATCACCGACAGTCGCTCCCATCCCATATTGGGCGTCCCCCACGCCGGCCTGCTCGGTAACGTCCCGAAAATTCCAATTGCCTAAGTTGCGATAAAGTCGATTGGTCGCGTTCGGATTGGGTGGCGTTCCGGGAAGGGGGGAGCCATTGACCAAATAGATGTCGATCCATCCATCATTGTCGTAATCGAAAAGCGCGAGCGATCCGATCACGGTCTCCATAATGTAGTGTTTGTTGTTGCTGCCATCGGTATGGATGAAATCGATACCCGCGTCCGATGGCGAAATTGCTTCGATCGTGGCTTGGAACGGCTCTTGGGAAATCGAATCGTTCGAGTTGATTCCCCAGCAACATACTCCGGTGAGAAGAGATCGAAGCCACGAAACGCGTCGCCTGCGAGTCGGTCTCACAGGGGATTCGAAGCCGGGAGTTTGGGAAGTGAATGTCATTTCGTCGGTTGAACCATTACGTGCAATCGGTCTGCCTGAACCCCTTGGTACTGTATGACTCCAGTATCCCAGCGGATCTCGACGATTTCCACCTCATCTGCGTCACCCAATCCGAAATGGATTCGACTTCCATAGTGGCTCTGATAGCTTCTCCCACTCCGTTTCTCGGCGAACTGCCATTTTCCATTGGCTTTCACTCGAACTTGAGCGCCTATGGCATCTCGATTCATCGATACGCCCACCAACTCCAATTGTAGCCAATGCCCCATTTGCAGAGATTGATTCTCGAGCAAGTTGGCCGGCGCGTCGCTGTTGAGAATCGCTGCGTCGATGTCGCCGTCGTTGTCGAAATCGTCGAATGCCATACCTCGAGTACTTTCGACTATCTCCATTCCGCTACCGGCCTGAGGTGTTGCATTTTGGAAAAAGCCTCGGCCATCGTTGGTCATGAGGGTGTTGCGGACTTTGAAATCCGTAAGCTGCTCGACCTTCTTCGCCCAAGCAAAGAGATGGCCATTTCCTACCATCAAGTCTCGATCGGAGTCGTTGTCGAAGTCGCAAAGTCCCAACCCCCAATTCACATGCGGAAATAAATCCTTGCCGACTCGACTACGAAGCGCAATGTCTTCAAAACCCTGTCCTTCGATGTTGCGAAACAACAAAGGAACTTGCGCCGAATAGTCGGTGATAAACAGATCTTCCCAACCATCATTGTCCAAGTCGGCGGCGTCGACACCCATGCTACCCACGATCTCACCCGATGCGGAATTAGCGACTCCAAAAACGAGTGCTTCCTCCGTGAAGTAGCCATCTCCATCGTTGATGAATAGGAGATTCGGCCTCGCGTCGGAGCAAACAAAGATATCGCTATCTCCGTCTTGATCAAAGTCGCCACAGATCGTCCCCATGCTGGGGGATCGTATCGATGCGATCCCGCGAGCTTCGCTTTCATCAGCGAATTTGCCGTTACCTTGATTGATCAGCAGATGATCGGAACGATAAGGGAAATCGCCTGGGCCAGGAGGGTACGGAAACGACTTCTTCGCTGCTTTCTCAAAACGCTCCAGCGTAAATTCGACATAGTCTGCTACATAAAGATCGATCTGTCCGTCGCGATTCGCATCTAAAAAACAAACACCTGCACCAAACGCAATCGGGGTTTGCGATATTCCTGATGATTCAGACGCATCAACGAAGGAGCCATCCCCCATGTTTCTCCACAGAGCGCAGGATCCAAAGCTGGAAATCGCGATGTCTTGGAATCCATCGTTATCAACATCAGCAATGGCTACTCCCAGCCCAAATCCTTTGGATGTCAATTGAGAGTCATCGGTTCGCCGAACCCATGAACCGGTTGATTCGTTGCGAAAGAATCCAAAAGGCGCCGCTTTTGAACCATCCAACTTGGCACCATTGAGAAACAGGAGGTCGATGCGACGATCGCCGTCATAATCAAAGCTTGCTAGTCCGCTCCCCATCATCGATACGAGGTAGCCTTCCTCCGCCGCCATGTCATCGTGTAGGAACTCCAAGCCATTTGCTTTCGAAGTTTCCAAAAATGGAATGGATGTCTGGCAGAAGGCGGTTTTCGACAACCAAACGAGAATGAATATCACGCAGTTTCGCGCAATACATGCAGGGCGAATCGAATGCGCGGTGCAATTAAGGAAGCTGCTGAAAGCGTGGATCATTTGGAAAAAGAGCCTTGGCAGTTGTCAAGGTATTGGAAGCGGCCTGATTCTTTTGCAATCCTCGCAAAACGGCGAGCCAAAGAAGGTAAGCATCTGGCGATTTAAGTTTTTCTGCTGCATCTGCCGCATAACGTTCCGCTCGAGCACCGTCTCCGACCTCGAATGCAATGCGAGCCGTTTGCAGACTCAGGTAACCTGTGCGATCGCGGTTCGCACCTTGCTCGAGTGCGTTAAGGGCAAGACGGATATCCTGTTTCGCTAGAGCAAAGCTTGCGAGGTTGTTGTAGTGAGCCGTATTATCGGGTTCGAGCGCGATTAAGCGTTGGTAGATCGGTATCGCTTCGTTAATCCTTTGAGATTTGCGAAGCATTTCTCCCAGGCTCACCAGGATGCGAGTATTACCAGGGTTCAACTGCAACCCGAATACTCGCCACTTCTCAGCGGTATCCAGTTCGCCGTGCGATTCGTATACGTTTGCTAATAGCCCATAGGTGTGGCTCGCAAACT
>JALOQZ010000364.1 GCA_025459245.1 Pirellula sp. | reverse complement strand
CCGAGCCAACGCCCTTAGCTGCAACCAAGGCTGTTACCGCAGTTGTGGCACAAGTAGCAATTTCCTGCTCGCACGGTGATCGCCCCGCAATTATCGCAGCTGGGTGCATCCCCTTGAAAACCAGCGAACTGCGTGTCACGACTCTCCACCTTCTGACCCGACGAAGCACCTTCCGAGCCGTTTCCTCGGACCGGCATGCTGTCGAATCCCACAAACCGTGCCTTGGTATAGGAGGCCGCCGTTGGTGGCGCTTCGGCACCGTTGCCGTTCACTGGCGTCTTGGTCGACGTCAATGCGACGGTCGTGGACGAGGCCATCTCCGACTTCATCTTGTGTTCTTCTCGGTAGCTGTCCAAGAACGTCAACCCGAGCCAGCGGAAGATGTAGTCGATCAAGCTCTTGGCGATGCGGATATCGGGATTGGTCGTATGCCCCATCGGTTCAAAGCGAGTATGACTGAATTTGTTGACCAAGACCTCGAGCGGAACTCCGTATTGCAACGCAATCGACGTCGCCGTGCCGAAGCTATCCATCAACCCACCAACGGTGCTTCCCTCTTTGGCCATCGTGATGAAGACTTCACCGGGCCGCCCGTCTGGATACAAACCGACGCTGATGTAGCCTTCGTGACCCGCAATACTGAACTTGTGAGTCACCGAGTTGCGAGTATCTGGCAATCGCTCTCGACGAGGCTTGTAGACGATCTTTTCCACGGTCTTCGCCGCGGCAGCTTCCTCTGCCTTCTTCCCTTCCGACTTGGTCGACAAAGGTTGGCTTTGCTTGGAACCATCGCGGTAAATCGCGATCGCTTTGAGTCCAAGCTCCCAGCCCCAGAAGTACGCGCTGGCAATGTCGTCGACGGTGCTCTCTTTCGGCATATTTACCGTCTTGCTGATAGCACCGGACAAGAATGGTTGTGCCGCTGCCATCATCTCGACGTGCGCTTGCCATCGAATGCTTCGCGTTCCGTTGGCTGGGGTGAAGGCACAATCGAAGACCGGTAAATGCTCCGTCTTGAGCTCCGGTGCTCCTTCGATCGTATCCTTGTCGTTGATGTAGGCTTCAATCGCTTTGATCTGCTCGTCGGTGTAACCTAGCGTTCGAAGCCCCAGGTGCACCGACTTGTTGATGATCTTAAGCATCCCGCCACCGGCGAGCTGTTTGTATTTGACCAAGGCGATGTCGGGCTCAATACCGGTCGTGTCGCAATCCATCATGAAGCTGATGGTTCCGGTGGGTGCCAACACGGTCGCTTGAGCATTTCGGAATCCATTTCGATGCCCCGACTCGAGAACTTTCTCCCAAACCGATCGGGCTGCATCCTTCAAATAGGTTGGGCCAGACGAATCGATTTGCTCGACGGCGTTTCGGTGCATTTGCATGACCCGCATCATCGGCTCGGCGTTCTCTTCGTACTCTGTGAAGGTGCCAACCACGCTGGCGATCTCGGAGCTGGTCAAATTGGCCGCGCCGTGAAGCAACGCTGTGATGGCTCCGCACATGCCGTGCGCTTCTGGGGAGTCGTAAGGAATCCCTGAAGTCATGATGAGCGATCCCAGATTGGAATAGCCGAGTCCCAGAGGACGGAACAAATGGCTGTTGAGGGCAATTCGGTCGGTCGGGTAACTCGCGTGGTCGACCAAGATTTCTTGGGCGATAAAGAAAACGCGGCATGCGGCAGTAAAGCCTTCGTGATCGAACGTTCCGTCGTCACGTCGGAACTTCATCAAGTTGATCGAGGCCAAGTTGCAAGCCGTGTTGTCGAGGAACATATACTCGGAGCACGGGTTGCTGGCATTGATGCGCCCGCTGTTGGGGCAGGTGTGCCACTTGTTGATCGTCGTGTCGTATTGCACTCCGGGGTCACCGCAGTGCCAAGCGCAATCGGACATGCGATTGAGAATGTCGCGAGCTTGATAGGTGGGTGGCTCCGCCTCGCACTTGTCACTCACCCAGCGAGTCTTCCAAGGCTTGTTCTCGGAAACGGCAGACATGAATTCATCGGTGACGCGAACGGACAAGTTCGCGTTTTGGAACATGACCGACGAGTAGGCTTCGCCGTTGAAGTTGGATTCGTAACCTTCTCGGATCAGAGCGTGCGCCTTTTGCTCTTCCTTCCACTTGCACTCGATGAACTCCATCACGTCTGGGTGCCAGACTTTGATCGATTGCATCTTTGCTGCGCGCCGGGTCTTCCCGCCCGACTTCACAACCGCTGCGATCTGGTCGTAGACTCGCATGAAGGAGAGAGGACCGCTCGGTTTTCCACCGCCGGAGAGTTTTTCTCGGCTGCTGCGGATGGTGGACAAGTCCGTACCGGTTCCGGAACCGAACTTGAACAACATGGCTTCGCTGGTCGCGAGGCGCATGATGTCTTCCATGTTGTCTTCGACGCTTTGGATAAAGCACGCCGAGCCTTGGGGATACTCGTAGGGATTCTCAGGCTGTTCGACTTGGCCGGTCGTCACGTTGTAGTGCCAATTGCACTTGGCCCCGGTCACGTTGTATTGCTGATAGAGACCGACGTTGAACCATACCGGCGAGTTGAAAGAGCCGTACTGATGGAGGCACAACCAAGTCAGATCTCGATAAAAACGTTCGCCATCTTCGGGGGTATCAAAGTATCCGTCGGCGATACCCCAGTCGGCCATCGTGCGGGTAACGCGATGGATGAGCTGACGAACAGAAGACTCGCGCTCGTTTGGGTTGTTGTGATCGCCATAGAAGTACTTGCTGACCACCACGTTGGACGCCAACTGGCTCCAGTCTGCTGGGATCTCGCAGTTCTTTTGCTCGAACAGCGCTTTTCCTGACTCATCTTTGATCACGGCGCTCCGCAGTTCCCACTGCACCGTATCGAACGGATCCGCAACGTTCGTTGGGCAGAATCGGGATTCAATCTTGAGCCCGCTTCGATCGCCGCGTGCCTCATGCGTCGTCCGAGACCTTTTTTTGCTTTCGCGACCCATCTCTACAATTGCCATACTGGTGCGACTCCTTCGAGAATCAAAATGAGGTTGGGAGCAACGCGACATTCGACGAACTGACCATTGTTCGAGCCACCTTGCTACCGATGAATAGAAACTTCCCTTGCCTGCGGGTTTCGTACCCTCCACAAAGCCTCCGACTGCGATTCCAGGTCGACCGCTAACAGCTCAAATCCCGGAATCCACGCCGGCCAGCTCGAGAATCACCACTACTGGTAGTATTTTACCCGAATGCTGGCACAACATGTTGCGTCATGGGGAGCATCTTAGCGATTGCCGGAACCACAGTCAAACTTGTGGGACCGGGGTCGCGCAAGAGCTTGGCAGTTCAAGGGTTGAGGATCCCTCACCAGGTGGAACCACTTGTTCGGAAACCGTCTCTGAACCCTCTTAAGGCTTTGCCCCGCGGCGACTTAGGTTAATCTCGCACGAGGCGGTGACACGTCTGGTCCCAAGGTGAAAAAAATGAAATTTGTTTTGCTAGCGAAATCGCAGAGTTTCTCTATTCCCCGCGAACGATTTCACCCGCACAAGGGATAAGGGCCAGCAATTGGCGCTGGGACAGGCTGACAATCGTTTGGCCCAAACCACGCCTTTTTTCGATCTCGGCGGTGATCCGCTCCGATTCGCCCGCAGGTCCCTCCGCAACGCCCCATAATGCCCCGTCGCCGAACAGAGAGGGAGTCCCCTCTGCTGTCGATGGGGCACCAAAAATGACGTACTGGATTTTGAAGTTCAATTGCGCGTGGACTTGGGCGCCCAGAGATTCGAGAAATCGAATGGCGTCGTTTCGCTCCAACCCGAGGAGGCTTCCAACGAGCACGACTTGCTTTCCCGCCAGAGGCTGCAAGGATGCGGCTCGATCGAGAATGGTTTGCGCCAGATACTTTGCTCGCCGCACTGCTTGGGAACCAGCGCTTGGGATGCCGTCGGTTCGATACACCTTGGACTGCACGCGGG
>JALOQZ010000363.1 GCA_025459245.1 Pirellula sp. | reverse complement strand
TGCCAGATTCGATTAACCATAACCCGGGCCGTCAACGGGTTATCGCGCGATGTGAGCCAGTTGGCCAATTCCAGCCTTCCCGACGACTTGGATGGCATGGGAGTCGATCCGTCTGAGAGAACGGTCACGAATCCTCTCGGTACTTCTTGTGCAGGCTTGTCGATTTCGCCGCGAGCGAGTAACCGAGCATTGGCAATGCGCTCCGAGTCTTGAACTCCCATTGCGAGCGTCAGCGGTTTGCCACTCGAGTCGTATGAGAGGATTTGTTGATTCAATTGCGAGACCGCTTGGTCGAGAATCGCAGCGTTGAGGATACGGTTACGAGGATTGTTGGTAGACGTGGGTTGACGTTGTGCTCTCCTGGCTTCAACAAGCTCGGTTTGTAAGCGTGCTAATTGCTCCTTCATCTTGGCAAGCTCGCTCGGAGCAATAGCCTTGGCCTCGGGACCAAGGTCCGCTATCGGCAATTCGATAAGACGGCTCGGCTGTCGGTTGCGAAGACTTCGAGAACCTCCGAAACATGTCTCTGTACTCTGAAAGATTCCTGCTAGTGCATAGTAATCTTCTTGCGAAACAGGATCGAATTTGTGGTCATGGCATCGGGCACATGCAACCGAGATACCGAGCACGACACGAGTCGTCACATCAATTTGTTCATCGATCAAATCGGCCTTGAATTGCCTTGGATTCTGTTCGGAGAGGGATTTTGGACCGATCGCAAGAAACCCTGTGGCGACAAGGTTTTCCGTCCATTCCTCATCGGTAGGAGCTGGCATCAGATCGCCTGCGATCTGTTGTCGGATGAAGTGATCGTAAGGTTTATCTTGATTGAACGAATCGATCACAAAATCGCGATATCGCCAAGCGTGTGGGAAGGTCGCATCGACTTCTTTACCGGTCGACTCCGCAAATCGAACGACGTCAAGCCAGCGCCGTCCCCATCGCTCTCCAAATTGCGGTTTTGCGAGAAGATCATCCACCGTTTTCGCGATCGCTCGATCTTCTGATTTTGCGTACTCCATTTCAAACGCTTCAACGGCAGCCGCATCGGGAAGGATGCCGATCAAGTCAACATAAAGCCGACGAATAAGAGTCCCCGCGGAGGTATCCGCATTTGGCTGAAGATCTTGCTTGTCCCAAGCGGCTGCAACGAAGCGATCGATATCCGTGCGAGACCAATCCTGAAACTTCGATTCCGGAACTGACGGCTTGGATGGCTTTTGAAAGGACCAGAAGGATTTACCCTTCTCGATGTCTTCCGCGGTGACTTGCGATTGAACTTGCACGCCTGTTTGAACACGAGGGTCAGGCGCTCCCATCTCAATCCATGACTTAAAGTCTTCGATGACATTGGCTGGGAGTTTCGAATTCGGGGGCATACGCATTCCGCGATGGTTGATTGCATCCCAGAGGATACTTTCGTCCAAATCGTTAGGAACGACTGCAGGCCCGGATTCACCGCCCGCCAACATAGCGTCTCGATGATCGAGAGACAGCCCACCTCGAACAGCTTGTCCATCGCTGGAATGGCATCGATAGCAGTGTTCGATCAAAATAGGTCGAATCTTTGATTCAAAGAATTGAACCGCCTCCGGAGAAAGCGACTCGGTAGAAACACCCTTGGCTTCATCCGATGGAGATTGCCCCCGACTCAGGGCCGGAATACCCAAGACCGCAATCGCTGTCAGCACCACCATCTGAAGCGGTGACCATGTCGATCCGGTCACCGCTCGTTGAATCGAAATCCAAGACTGTCTCATCGCCAGCATTCTCCGGTGCAGTAAACTGTTTCGTCTCGTTCGACAAACAACTCGATAAGACTAACGGCCATCCCCTTCGGGGCGTCGAGGGCGAACCGGGCCTTCGTCTCCATCGCGCTCGGGTCGTCGCCCAGCACCGGGGCCACCCGCTCTATCTCGCATCATTTCTGCAGCCCTTTCGACTTCGTCGCGAGAAATCGCTCCGTCGCCGTTTTGATCGATTCGATCCAAGCGACCACGCATTGGTTCAGGTATCTCATCGCCACTCAGTTTGCCATCCTTATTCGTATCCCTTCCTTCGAACATGCGAGCGAGGAGAGCTGGGCCACCTTGAGGGCCACCGGGGCCGGGGCCTTCGCCACCTCCGAGCCGTCCCATGAGGTTAGGCATCGCGCTCGGATCGGGACGCATTTCTTCCATGGAAAGCTTTCCGTCGCCATTCTTATCTAACCGCATCAGTGCTTTGGAAGCATTTTCGATTTCGGAAGCGGACAGTTCTCCGTCGGAGTCGGCGTCCAAGGCAGCGAGCACAGGCATGATTCGCATGAAGGCACCGGGTCCAAACCCGCCGGGTCCCATATCTCCGGGGCCACGTCCACCTCCGAATCCGGGGCCGCCCGGGCCGGGTCGTCCCTCGGGTGGTCTGCCCGGTCCGCGACCGCGTTCGCCTTCACCAGGACCACGCTCGCCTCGGCCTCGATCGCCTTCACCACGAGGTTGATCACCGCGACGTCCTTCTTCACGCCTAGCTTCTTCCCCGCGGCGACCCTCTTCGCCTCGACGGCCTTCGGGCCGTTCCCGATTTTCACCTCGACGCGGGGGGCGTTCTGTATTTTCTTGAGCGAGGAGGGGCTGGGGCAAGACTAATGCAGAGAAAGCGAGTAACCAGAGTTTGCGTTTCATTTGGGTTTTCCTTGAGAGGAGAGTATCGGTGGCGGGGTGCTAGTAAGAGATACCGATGCGCCGATGCTGGAATCCACGTCCCATTTCAGAATTTTTCTGAATTGGAATTCATGACTCCATGTGTGCAGTAAAAGGTGTCAGTCTCAAATCGATGGAGTTGGCTTGGATTAGAATGGATCATTAAGTCAACTTTTTGGTCGAGCGCGGTACCTTGATCGGACTAAACGGGTTGTATATGGACACAAGACAGGAGTAGCGTCTCACAAGATATGGATTCATCAGCGACGGAAATTCCCAAAGACCCGACAGGCGATCCTGTTCGCATCCGTCTTCGTGAAGAAGGAGTCTCAGCGTTGGCGGATCTTTGGGGCGAGCAAGTTTCGAAATTGGAGAGAATTGTTCAGTTCCGGATGGATCCGTATGTGCGCGCTCGCATCGATCCAGCCGATGTGTTGCAGGAAGCGTTTCTTCAAGTCGTGCGTCGAGTTCAAGAGTACATCGATGGAGTCTCGGTTTCCTGGTTTGTCTGGCTGAGGCAGAGGACAATGCAAACGTTGATCGACATGCAGCGCGCTCACTTAAGTGAAAAGCGCGACGCGCATCGCGAGGTACCGCGTCCGCACGAGTCCCATGGACAGACTAGCAGTCTATCGATCGCGCGAGTCTTGGTTGACGATTGCACTTCGCCCAGTATGGCTGCATCGCGCAGTGAGGAGTTCGAGCAGCTCCGTAAGGCTTTAGATTCCATGAACGAAACCGACCGCGAAGTCCTTGCGATGAGGCACTTTGAACAGCTGAGCAATCAAGAAGTAGCGGAGATGCTTGGGCTCTCGTCCACGGCAGCCAGCAATCGATATGTGCGCGCGATGATCAAGCTAGGAGAGATTATGAAATCGGTTTCGAATCCTCCATCATGAACGATCCCACACCTCATCATTCCGATACGACTCGCCATCCCGTCGATGTTTTGGCGGAAGAGTTCGCGGAACGCATGCGCCGCGGTGAACAGCCATCGATCGATGAGTATGTCTCACGCTTTCCACAATATGCCGACGTTTTGCGAAGCGTACTTGAACCGATCGAAGCCGTGGAGAGAGTTTCCTCCATCCAAGCGGCCCAGCATGCAGTCCAATCGATGCGACCGCCGAAACAGTTGGGCGACTTTCGGATTGTCAGAGAGCTTGGGCGCGGCGGAATGGGGATCGTTTACGAAGCGGTTCAGCGGTCCTTGAATCGCCGTGTTGCTTTGAAGGTAATCAACGCACTGATTTCCGATTCATCGCAGAA
>JALOQZ010000077.1 GCA_025459245.1 Pirellula sp. | reverse complement strand
GACAGCGAGGGACGCATCCATTTCGCAGTTTGCTTACCGAAAGGGGATCGGCAGCGCAGCGTGGTTGAAAAGCTTGTGGAGCTCGGTGTCGATTCCTTGCTCCCCTTGCATAGCCGATTCTCGGTGGCGGAAATCGACGCAGATAACATCGAGCGACTCGAACGCTATGCAATTGAATCTTGCAAGCAATGTCAGCGCAATCGCTCGCTTGAGATTCGTCCTCCCGTGAAGCTGGCTGGTATGGAGCCTATCCTAAGAGAGTTTCGAGAGCAGGGAGGCGTTGTTTGGATACTCCATCCAGGTGGCCAAGATGCTTTCACCGTCGAGTTTGACGGATTGACGTCGCTGAGAAGCGCGACCAAGCATTTATTCTTGGTCGGGCCCGAAGGTGGGTTTGGCGAGGATGAGGTCGAGCAGTGCGAACGGTTCGGTGCGAAACGCCTGGGTTTGGGAAGCCGCATTTTGCGAGTCGAAACGGCAGTCGCAGCGGCAGCGGTCCTAGCCCAAACCTATCTAAGAAACCGAGATGTTCCAAGCGAGTAAGCTACGATTCGATAAGCAAAGCAAGGTTAGGCGAGCACTATCGAATCTATCCGAAGGCTAGCCGAAAACTATCCCTTGCTGACGCTGCAGATTAAGATTGGCGAGGTTATCGAGTTCGCTCCTAAGCCCCTGTACGATCCGAGTTCGCTTGATTGCGATTGTAGAGATAGGGATTCAATGTCGGATCGTTATACATTTTGAACTGGCGATAGGTACGATGTTGTTTTGTCCCACCGTAGATATCCTCCAACAATTCGCGCAGCGAGTTGCTTAACTCATCGCGCTGCAACCGGCATATGGCAAGTCTCGTCGTGACCTTGTCGCGGTGGGCTTGATCGACGTCGGTTCTTTCGAGCTGTTCGTTGAGATGGTAAATCCGAAGAGCGAGAATCGATAATCGATCCATTGCACTGCCTGGAGTTTCTGTGTTTAAGCGAGCGGAAGGGTTAGCTTTGATTCCCTTCTTCTCCATGTCTTCGGTGATCCAGTCGTCCAGCTTTTCGATCCAATCGTTTCGAAGCTGGTTGTATCGATCGATGTTCCGTTTGACTTGTGCGATCTGAGCATCCGTCACGTCGGGACTGCGAGCGATATCCTCTTCGTGCCACAACAAGTAATTGAACTGATGTTGCTGGCACGCGATCGCCAGTAGCGAATCCTTTCCATGGGATTGTTCGAACGTATTCTCGACGGGACGCACATGCCAAAGCGCGACCGTTTCGGTTTGCATGGTGAGCACTTCGGAAACATCGATCATGGTGTGATATCAGGCTAGCTAGAAGACGACAGGAATGAAATCTTTGAGTTATCCGTTACGCGGCGCGGACAGCACGGCAGTTTTGAGCCCAGTGGATCCACTCCTGCACTTCTTCGCGAGTCGGAGCTTCGGAGCCTCGCAAGACGCGTACTCCTGCTTTGCTGCTTGCGAACCGAGAAACCTTCTCAAAGAGAGCTTCTGCCTCTGCATTGCCGAGTTCTTCAGCTTCGGATATTCCGACACCCACGATCAATTGTGCATCATGGCCTCGAAGATTAGGGACACGACAGACCAACAGCGCCTGCCGTTGCCAATCTTGAACGATCGATTCGGTAATATTTTTCTCGTCGAGCTGCGATGCGATTTCCTCAGCGGAGCTAGCGATCAGATCACCAACCGTTTGAATGGAGATGGCGGAGAGTTTGGCTGCCATTTTGGGGCCGATGCTGGGAGCATCGACAACAGGGCTTTCGGTATCCAGGTAAAACTTCCATCGGGAATTCATCTTTCGAGGTTCCCCTGGTGTGCGGCTTGGTGTAGCCGCCTCGACAGCCTCTCGACGTCCCCGCGGTGCAGCGTCGGAATCGCCGCGAGGCTCAAAGGTACGAATGCGAGGGGTTGAGCTGCTTCTTCTTGCCACGTCCGAATTGCGTTCGAAATCTTGAGCGGGGCGTGTCCGCTTGGCCGAGCGTCTCATCGACGCGACCCAATCTCGAATTCGGTTGACTTCGAAAGGCTTCGCGGTCCGGAGCAACTCTTGACCGCTCCCACTGCGTAGGAACGTATCGACACGGTCGACCAATTGACTTGGCTCCAAATCCCTCAGCATGTGCGAGCGAGTGATCCCGCAGCCTACGAGAACTCTCGCGTCGAAGGGGCGAAGCATTGGAGTGGCGGTCATCAACTCGGCGACACACTGGAGATAATAAACCAAATTCTCATCCGCACGCATCGCAGCACCGAGCGACTCTGGGGCCGAGCGAAGCAAGTCGCCGACGCGGTGAACTCCGGCCTGAATAAACCTAGCCGCCAACGAAGGATCCACTGTGGGCACTTGATCGACAGGGCTATCCAAATGCAAATGGAATTTACTGTTGCGAACGCCTATAGGAGCAGGGCGTACAACGGCGGGTCGAGGTGCTACGGGGGCAACGGACTCTGTCGTGTTCCACCAAGAAGCATCGTCCGACTCATTCGCCCAACCGCTCAATTGGCGATTGATATCGGCGTAATCATGTCCGGGTGCTTGAAAAGGAGCATAGTACGCGGCTGGAGCTACATCCCGTGCAATCGACTCCGTGACATAGTTCGGTGCAACCTGATGCAATGAAGGATGAATCCCCAGGTCATCGAAGCTGTCCATTGCGTACGTTGGACGCGCGTATCGCAGGATTTCGTGCATTCTGCAGACGGTCCCTCCATGTGCGGCAATTCGTCGAGCGATAAACTCGTCATGAGTTGCCATGAGTATCTGCCGACCATCTCTCGCAAATCCAGCTAGAACATGAAGGATCTGTTCCAAGGCTTCTCCGCGGAAAAGTTCGATGGAGTTATCAAACAAGAAAGGAATGCGGCCGATGCGAGGGACAGCTCGCTCGGCGATGGCGAGGCGGATTGCCAGATCGACCAAGCGTCGTTGTTTTGAATCGGCCGCAGGCAGTCGTCGATCGTAGTACGTATCACGTCCGCCAAACTCGCTGGAGGGGTGATCGAAGTCGACAGGCATGTCGGTTCCTCGCAAGTAGGAGGACTCGACAGCCCAAGGAGGAAGCTGGCGAGCTGCACCGGAAGTGAGCTCTCGCAAGTATTTCTCAGCCAGTGGGATCAGCGACCCCTCTGATGTACGGCGGTAGGGAGATCGTGTTTTCAAGTGAGATTGAACTTCACCAAGCCGTCGGTGCCACTGAGCTCGCCGGTCCCAACGTCGCAACATTTCTTCCGCATGGGCCAACTGCAGTCGGAGCTGAGAGTCATCCCAGCTCTTCACGGCCGCCATCGTTGGTACTGCTTGGGCGTGCTGCAATTGAAGCTCTACATCCGCCTTCTCCGCATTCAGCTTTTCAATCCGGCTTCGAACGCGGTTGATCTCTTGAGCGAAATCGCTTGATTGCGAACGCATCGATCCTACTCGAGGATAAATGACATGGTCGGTCGATCCGTTTCGAAATGCCTCTACAGGAGAACCATGATCGTCGTGAACGGAATCGAGCTTCGCGTTGGCTTCGGCGACGAGAAGATCTTGATGGGCATTTTTCAAATTCGAAAGCTCGACTTGGATCGACGCCAGTCTTTCGCGCAGGTTTGCCAGAATCGATTGTTGAGTATTGTCTGTCAATCGATTGGGCGTTTGGTTCACATGAGCGACATGTTCGATTTCAGCGAGAATACGGTCGCGTTCCAGTGCCCACCAAGCGCGGTCGTGATCGACCGCATCTGCGTTTCGCAATCGGTCCAACAAGTCGCGCTCTTCGGCTTTCAGTCGCTGATAGCCTTCATCTAATTCATTGCGAGCGGGGGAATGCACTCCGAGACGGCTGGCGGACCACCAGAGTTTTTCGGGGGATACGCTACCCAAAGGGCTGCAGAAGAGCATGCCGAGGATATCGCCTCGCAGTTCGTCCCAGCGAGCATCTCCGTCGTCCCCTTCCCAGAAAATGTTTCCGAGGCCGCGAATACGGTCGCGATCGCTGTCGTGGAGAGGGTGTTGAGATGGATGCAATGGCGAGTTTACAAATCCACCAGGAAGCATGGCTGATCCGCCTGCGAACGACATTTGCCGTACGTGGCCCGTCGCATCGACCCATTGCATGGACCCGTCGATCGACTCACCTTCTTCGGTTTCGAAGACTTCGTTGACGTAATTGCCTCGGAAGAGAATGCTGCGCACGAAGCGTGCCATGGTAGCGCTTCCACCATGGAGCGGAGCATAAACGGCGTTAAGGCCTCCGCCTAAAGGTCCAACCTGCAGATGGGCTGCGGCATTTTTACGGTCGATGTCCAAGCGGATTAAATGCATCGTAGGGCTCCTCCCTCTCCATAACGCTTTATTTCAGGCGTTCATCCTCGAACGCATATTGGGTCTTTAAGGAGCCTAGCAGAATCGGGCAGACTGGGTAAAGATCAGTTCGATGTGGGAATTCGCCGAAAGTTGAGAGGTTACGCGATTTGAGGGGGTTGGTATACTTTCGCTCTTCATGTCGTTGTTCCTGGGGCAAAAATTAGGCTGCCTCAAAGAGACGCTCCGTGAACAGCCCTTTTCCGGGACCAAACCCAGTGGGCTCTGTCATTCCGCATTCTTGAATTCGCATGGCTAGCATACCGACTTCGGACCCCAAACGCACGCCGACTTCGGCAAACGCGTCCCCCTCAACGGAATGCGGTTGCGAAGACTTGCGATGCACTGCCGATACTTTGTCCGGTCCGTCGCTATCGGGTACAGCCAGCAATCTAAGTCGAAGTGGGCGAGGAAGAATCTCGGCTTGCCCGGGCGTACAAATCGCCGCCACAGGCTCTTACGCGCCTGATCGAATCATTACGAACGAAGACCTTGCAGCACTCGGCTGTGACAGCGATTGGATTGTGCAGCGAACGGGTATTCAGCAGCGGAGGAAAGCTGCGGACCACGAGGCAACCAGCGACTTGGCATTTCGAGCTGCGGTTGATTGTCTCCAGTCAGCAGGGGTCTCCCCTAGCGAGGTGGACCTTATCGTCTGCGCCACCATCACGCCGGATTTCATGACTCCCAGCACGGCTTGTTTGCTCCAAAGCAGACTCGGGTGTGTCGCACCAGCCTTTGACGTCAATGCGGCGTGCGCGGGGTTCATGGTCGGGATGGTGACAGCGGCCCAGTTTGTTCGGACCGGGGCTGCTCGCAACGCATTGGTCGTAGGCAGTGAAATCATGAGCCGGACCGTGGATGCCAGCGACGTGAAGACCTATCCGCTTTTTGGCGATGGAGCAGGAGCGGCCTTGCTGCAGCCCATCAAACCAGACTTTGGCGCAGAAGGCCAACCGGGAAATGGACTTATTCGCTTTACGCTTGGTTCCGAAGGGGACCCAAACGCGTTATGCATCCCCGGCGGTGGGTCGCGAGAGCCGCTGAGTGCTGAAACGCTTGCCGCGGGCCGTCAGTATTTGCAAATGGATGGAAGATCCGTTTTCAAATGGGCCGTTCGTATAGTCGAAGATAGTTTAAACGATGTTCTCAGCGATTCGGGAGTTTGTGCGAGCGATATTGATTTGGTCATTTTGCATCAGGCCAATATCCGAATTCTCGATGCCGCCATCGGGCACTTTGCCATTCCGCGCGAACGGATGTTCGTCAATTTGGACCGGTTTGGTAATACCTCGGCAGCCAGCATACCACTGGCGCTCGATCAAGCCGTAAAGGCGGGACGATTGCAACGCGGGAATCTTGTCCTGCTTTGCGGATTCGGCGCCGGCCTTTCGTGGGGCACTACCCTACTACGCTGGTAACTCAACAATACTTGCGAGTTCTTGGGATGTGGTGTGCGGGCTAACGGGAGGTACTCTCATTGTCCGGCAACCTTATCGACCCGGTGCTTGCGCGAGAGATAAAGCGTGAGCGAGAGACGGTACTTTAGCGATGCAAGTGAGCGGCGGCGGCGGCCACTTTCAAACAGGCGATAAGAGCGTTTGCAGACTCCTCCCCTTTGTTGCCGACGTTACCGCCACTTCTCTGAATAGCTTGTTCCAAGCTATTCACGGTAAGCAAACCGAAGGCGACCGGTTTGTTATGGTCGAGCGACAATTGCATCAGAGCCATACTCACCGCTCTGTTGATATGCTGGTCGTGAGTCGTTTCTCCCTTGATAACGGCCCCCAGAGCGATCGCCCCTCGGCAGCTTCGTTCTCCGATGCACTGCTGGACTCCGAAAGGAAGCTCCCAAGCGCCTGGCACGGGGATGATCAAGATATCTTCGTCCTTGATACCTGAGGCGAGCAGAGTCTGGACCGCACCATCTCGCAATTTGCCAGTGATATGGTCGTTGTATTCCGACACAACGATCGCGATACGGTGCGCTTCTATTCCTTGCGTGTTCACGCTGGATGCGAGATCAAGTGTTTGTGGCATAGCCGGATGGTACTAATCGATAGGAACGAAATCGGGGCGATAGGATTGAAACCGGGGACCTTAGGGTCGGATACCAAGCAGGAATTCTGCGTTGGATTTCGTCTTTTGCATTTTATGAACAAGTTGTTCCATGGCGTCGGTCGGACTCAACTGGGCAAGCGATTTGCGCAGTATCGAGACGCGTTGATACTCTTGAGGGTCCAAAAGCGCCTCCTCGCGTCGTGTCCCCGAAGCGTTAATATCGATCGCCGGCCAAATACGGCGATCGACCAAAGCGCGATCGAGAACAATCTCCATGTTTCCGGTCCCTTTGAACTCTTCAAAGATCACATCATCCATTTTGCTGCCGGTTCCGACCAATGCGGTGGCGATGATGGTGAGCGAACCGCCTTCTTCGACTTTGCGGGCTGCTCCAAAAAAGGACTTCGGCTTTTGCATGGCATTCGCATCCAACCCGCCTGTCAGAAGTTTGCCACTTTGGGAACACTCGCCGTTCCAAGCCCGAGCGAGGCGGGTGATCGAATCGAGGAAGATCACCACATCGATTCCGTCTTCGACGAGACGCTTCGCCTTTTCCAGGACCATTTGGCTCACTTGGATATGGCGAGAGCCGGGCTCGTCGAAGGTGCTACTCACGACTTCGCACTTGGGACCACGGACCTCGCGCTGCATATCCGTCACTTCCTCGGGCCGTTCGTCGATCAAGAGAATAATGACGTAGGCATTGGGATAGTTTGCCAAAACCGCTTTCGAAAGCTTTTGCAGCAAAACCGTCTTACCGGCGCGCGGGGGAGAGACGATCAAGCCGCGTTGCCCGAAACCGATGGGAGCCATGAGATCAACGACTCGCGTTTCGATCACCTCAGGAGTCGTTTCGAGAACAATCCTCTTGTTTGGATGCAAGGGAGTTAACGAGTCAAACGGTTTGCGAGACTTGGCTTCGTTCGGGTTTCTATGGTTGATGGCTTCGACGCGGAGCAGCGCAAAGTATCGTTCGTTTTCCTTCGGAGGGCGGATTTGACCGGAGATGGTCATCCCGGTGCTCAAACCGAACCGGCGAATTTGGGAAGGAGAGATGTAGATATCATCGGTGCACGATACGTAATGGTGGCTCGATGATCGCAAGAACCCGAAGCCATCGTTGAGGATCTCCAAAGTTCCTTCGCCGTAAAGGATCCCGGAGGAGAGAAGCTTCGCCTTGAGAACCTGATAAATCAATTCTTGGCGATCCAGCGATTCTGGACTGGGGATCTCTTCACCTTTCGCGAGATCCAGGATCGAGTCGGTCGACATTTGCTGCAGTGTTGCAAAGTCGATGGGAGGCTGCGCGGTGTTACTAGGCTGCGCATGCCGCCGATCCTTGTATAACTCTTCGGAGAGAGACAAGGGCTCGACATCTCGATGCGGAGATGAATTGCGTGAAGGCGCCGGCCTGGGAGAGGGGGTGCCGTTTTGATCTTGACCGTTCATGAAAAGTTAAACGAGATCCGCGTCGTTCACTAGTGAGCTTCATTCGGACGGGAAGGAAGCAAAGACGTAGAACGCCGGCGGATGGACGAAGGGAGGGAGGTAAGAAGAGAGTTGAGCGACTCGCTCGCTACGTACCGATTATAGGTCCTGAGGAGTCGTTTGATCAACGGAACCGAGGCGAAAACCCACCCCAATCCGGGTTGAATTACCAATGTTTTTTAAGCCGCTTGTGAGTTGATAACCGCGGCACACCACATGGAAGCATCCTCAAAAAGCGAGAAACTCACCATTGCAGGGGTGCAAGGCGCTGTTACGGAGCCTTGACTGTTTTCGAGGCGGATTCAGTTGCTGGCTGAATAAACTTGGGGCCGGTGATGCGTCGATGCGACTGGTGGGTCACCTCGAGATCCTCCAGAGAATCGCGAATCTCAGAAAGCCCGCGAACTCCGTCCCTGCGCATCATTTGCAATCCACCCGAAACCGTGCGAGACGGGGGCCAATTGTCCTCCAGTCGTTTTCCCCAATCGTGCAATCGTTGCAGAAGGTTTTGATCGACTCGACGCACCCGGGTCGCTGCTCTTGCAATGACGAGCTGTTCATCTTTTCGCAGCTTCCAAAGGTGGAGGATTTCCTCTACGTCGATCTCGTCATACGACTGGTGAAGGAAAATAAACTCTCCGCGAGCTCGATGCAGTACCGATTCGGATGCTTGAACAGGCCCGACACTGGCCTGCTTTCTCACGACATCCAACTGGGGGTATTGGCGTCGCAGTTCGTCCAAGATTTCGGGCGTAGCGTCGGTCGATTCGTCGTCGACTGCAATCAATTGCACGTCGCGACTCAGTTCGCACAACAACTCCAGAAGTCGTTCAATTCGGCGTTGGATTTCGCTCTGACGATCTTTAACCGGGAAGATGATACTCAGAGAGTCTCGCATGCAACTATCAATTCTAAGGTGGAATGGCAGCAGGGAACCGGGTACGACCACTCGTCGCTAGATCGGATAGAAAGCATTTGAGAATAGAAGGGTCGCGAAGAAAATCGGCTTGTGCGGGCTGTAGGGATTGCAATGGTTGGTTCAACGAGCCAGGAGCACAAAGAGAACGAAATGGGGTCTCCAGCGCCGTGTTGCGACCTAATTGATAGAAGCGAGATCCGCTAGTCGGTTTGCTTTGAGCCCCTTTTGAGAGATTTGTGATTTATGAATGCGTTTGCCATTCGCCCCACGAGGTCCTTTGTTCCAATCATTCTCCACCTCTTGGATTCGGTTCTGCTCTGTATTTCGCTCCCGCTGGTCCAATGGCTGACCAACAACCCCATCAACCAATTAACCACAATCGTCAGCTTGGTGGCGTGTATTGCACTTTTCGTCATCGGAGAGCTCTGTGGTTACTATCGTCCCAGCAGAGGTCGCTCCGCCGACAGTGAAGTGGCATTGGGGACGGTCGCGTGGATCATCACCTTCATCGTCGTATTGATGATTGGTGTGTTTACCAAGCAGATTGATACGTTTGCCCGATCCAGCATGATCGCATGGTTTTTTGTCGGTGGTCTGCTTTTGCTCTGCTGTCACATGACCGTTCGAGCGGCCATGGAATATTTGGGCAAGCTCGGAGTTGGTGTGCGCCGCACCGCGATCATCGGTGCGAATAAACTTGGATATGACATTGCTCGCAATGCGATGCGTTCTGCAGATAGCGGATTGCGAATCGTAGGATTCTATGACGACCGAGGATTCGAGCGTCGGCAAGAGCACGAAGCGGACTTGCCAGAATATCGAGGTACGACTGCCGAATTACTCGCTAGCGCCCAAAAGGGTGATATCGACGTCGTATTGATCGCTCTTCCGATGCGGGCCGAAAAACGTATTCAAGAACTGCTCGATGTCTTCGGTAACTCGACCGCCTCGGTATACATCGTTCCCGACTTCTTCGTCTTCGAGTTGTTGCATTCTCGATGGACACAGGTTGGAGGCCTGCCGGTTGTCAGCGTGTTCGAGTCGCCGATGTACGGCGTGGATGGTTGGGTTAAACGAGCACTGGATCTCAGCTTGAGCTTGATTGGGGTCGTGATGATTTCCCCAATCTTGTTGACTTGTGCACTGCTCGTGCGATTCACATCCAAGGGCCCGATCTTCTTTCGTCAGAAGCGATATGGCTTAGATGGAAAAGAAATCCTAGTATGGAAATTCCGTTCGATGTACACGTGCGATAACGGCCCGGTAGTGAAGCAAGCTACAAAGGATGATCCGCGAGTCACACCTGTCGGTCGAATACTCCGACGGACGTCGCTCGATGAATTGCCGCAGTTGTTCAATGTGATCGAAGGCACCATGTCGCTGGTCGGCCCGCGTCCCCATGCGAATGCGCACAACGAGCACTACAGAAAATTGATTCGGGGCTATATGATGCGGCATAAGGTCAAGCCTGGCATAACAGGTTTGGCGCAAGTAGAAGGTAGCCGGGGAGAAACCGACACCATCGAGAAGATGGAAGCGAGAATCGCGTTGGATCACCGCTACATTCGAGAATGGTCTCTTTGGCTTGATATCAAGCTGATCTTCAAAACCTTTCGAGTCGTATTACGGCAGGATGCTTATTGAGCATGACATCACCTTCGGTCGATCAACATGGGCCTTGGCAGATTCTAAAACGGCATTCTGTTTACCAAGATCCTTGGATGACCGTTCGAAAGGATGATGTGATTCGGCCCGATGGGCTTGAAGGAACATACTCGACGGTTCGCATCAAGCCAGGTGTTTGTGTCATACCGCTTGATCGAGATGGTTCGATCTATTTGACGAAGGAGTTTCATTACGCGGTCGGTCGAGACACCATTGAGGGAATAAGCGGCGGCATTGAAGCGGGGGAATCTGCCGAGGACGCGGCATTGCGAGAACTGCAAGAAGAAGTTGGTGTCCAAGCGGGTCGATTACGCCATTTGGGTTGGGTCGATCCTTTGACGGCAGCGCTCTCCTCTCCCACCCAGCTGTTTTGTGCTACCGAGCTTCAATTGGTGGATGCGAGCCCCGAGGGTACAGAGCAAATCCAGAGAATACAGGTCTCGCTGGACGAAGCCATTCGGATGGTGATGGATAGCGAGATCACTCATGGTCCCACTTGCACTGCGATTCTGAAGATGGCTTTGCTTCGATGAAGGGCGTTGCTCGGAATCATGAGAGCTAAATAGACTCATCTGGACTGTGGCGATTCGCCACGCATGGTCGACAGTAACTTTGTCGCAAGATTTGCACTCGATGGTTACGATAGGATGGCCTGCGGCTTCGTGCCAAGTGCCGCTCATTCGCTAGCCGATTGATTTAACAGATTGAGTTTTCAAGACGCGAGCTAGTTTCCAATGCAAACCGAATCCGATGCAGATCAGACACCGGACAACAGTTCTCCCAAGGTTCGGCTTGCCGAGGGTCAGGAAGTGAGCCTTGGTTGCGGTACGTTAATCCTAATAGCGTTGATTGTCTTGATCTTTGGTCGCAGCAAAACCGGCGATCTTGAGAAGGAGATACAGGGATTGCGTTCCGAAGTTGTCGAACTGCGAAAGGCTATCGAAATGCAAGCAGAACAGCTTCAGGGCATACAGAAAAAGCTGAATGCGACAACGGTGGGTGAATAGTAACGGTGGGTGAATAGTTTCGTGGCATGCGCAATCCATTGCCCATAAAGACTGGAGATTGAGGATTCATTCCCAAGTGGCCCATTTGTTGAATCAACCTCGCACGATGTTGCTCGTTGATGCGTGCGGCGCGGTGGCGACCGCGATGGCGACCTATTTTCTTTTGGCCTCCGAACGCCTGCGGACAGGTTTACCTCCGGCAGTGCTGACCGGCATGGCCGTAGCGGCGTTGGCCTTTGCGATCTTTGATATTGTCTGTCTGCTCCTCAAGCGAAATGCAACGGACGCTTTACGCGTGATCGCTTGTTGCAATCTCCTGTATTGCGGAATAGCTGGAGTGCTGCTGATTTTGTTTTGGAAGGATGTAACCGCGTTAGGGTTAGTCTATTTTGCGGTGGAGATCGCCATTGTTGTTTCCATATCGATTTGGGAATGGAGACTTGCTGGCCGAACCGAAGTCAAGTCATTGAATTAGATCGGTTCTCGATTCGGCGGCACCCAAATGTCACTCATTCAGGCTTCTCGTTCTCCCGGGGAATCCGTTTACTGCGAATTTTCTGGTTTGGCGGACAAAGAGCGAGCGATCCCATAAGCTTTCTTGATGCAGCGGGGCAGGTGGGGTTAGGACGGGGATTTGTTAGGGGAGTGCAAAAGGGTTACAATTCGGCCCATCGGGTGCGAGGCTCGCTCATAGAGTTTGCTTTCGTCGCCCGTCAGCCTTTGTCCTCTTATAGTTCGAGCCCATCGGAGTTATCCCGTGCAAGTCAACGTTTCAGCTCGTCATGGCCATCTCAAGGCAGAAGATCAAGCGATCATCGTCGAGAAGGTGGAGAAGGTTCGGCGACTTTTCGACCGAATCAATGCAATCGAGGTCACAGTGGACTTGGAACACCTGGACAAGCCGTCGGTCGAAATTAACGTTTCCGCAGAACACGCACCTGATTTCGTCGCTTCCGCACAATCTCAAACGATTTTGGCCGCTTTGGACTTGACGATTGGCAAGGTGGAACAGCAAATTCGGAAACACAAAGAAAAGGTGACGGAACACAAAGCCACTGGGGTAAAGCACTCCAACGGCGAAACCGTCTAACGTAATCCTTGTCCAATCCCCGATCGCGGAGGATCCGTTCCTAACCTGGGGCGGCCCGCGACTGGAACCTTGTATAGTTTCGTATTTTTGGCCAGCTCCGTTCGGAGTTGCGTGAGCGATTGAAGGATTTCTAGGTCCATGAAGTTTTCTGCATTTATTTCCCCCAAGGCCATTCGGGCACAGCTCTCGGCGACAAGCAAAGAAGGGGTGATCTCCGAGTTGGTCGACGCTTTGGTCGAAGCGGGCGAGATCAAAGACGCGGATCGAGGCGATATCGTCAAAGCGATCATGAAGCGTGAGGAGTTGGGGAGCACGGGAATCGGTCGCGGCGTTGCCGTTCCGCACACCAAGCATGCCAGTGTCGAGAAGCTGGTCGGCACGGTCGGCGTCAGCGAAACGGGACTTGATTTCGAATCGCTGGATGGTCACGACGCGTCCCTATTCTTCTTGTTGGTCTCTCCCCCGGATCGTCCTGGCGATCACCTTCGAGCCCTCGAGAACATTTCCCGGCAATTGCGTGACGACACGTTCTGTCGATTCCTGCGTCAGTCCAAGAGACCCGAAGACATTCTTCAGTTGCTCGAAGAGGCAGACAACAACCAGTTCGGTGCTTGAAAGCCATGAGTGCGGCGATTCAACATTGCGTAGTCGTTGTAAAGAACCCCGAGGGATTGCACATGCGTCCCGCGGATAAGCTGGTGCGTACCGCGGCTTCTTTTCAATGCCAGATCGAGCTTGAAAGGGCAGGGCAAGTAGCCGACTGCCGAAGCATTCTCAGCCTGTTGACCCTTGCGGCAACGCAGGGAAGCGAGTTGATTTTGCGAGCTCAGGGTCCTGATGCGGATCAAGCCGTCCAAGTGATCAGCCACCTCTTTGAGTCCCAATTTGATGAGCCTTCAGCCGCATCCAGCTGAGGGTCCCGTCCTGTCCTGAAACCATCCAAGCGACAAGGCATTGCGTCTGCGAGAAATGATTTTTCTCTTGGTCTTTTCCATCCCACGAGCGACACAGAATGCTTGAGCTGCAAGGTATCGCTGTATCGCCTGGTGTTGCCTTTGGTCGGGCCTTGGTTTTCGACCGAGAGGGTTATCGCATCACCCGATGCCTTGTAAAGCCGGGCGAGTACGAGACCGAATGGAGTCGATTGATCGAAGCAGTGAGTGTCGCCAAGACCAAGCTGGAATCGAACCAACAATCGACAGCCGCTTCGCTTGGTGCGCATCTGGGGGGAATCTTCTCCGCCCAGCAGCAGATTCTTTTGGATCCTCATCTCCAGTCGGAGCTTGAGAATCTTATTCGCAAAAAGTCCTATTCGGCCGAGTATGCGGTCAGTGAAGTCTTTACTCGATACGCCGCTGCGTTTCGCAAATCTCCAAGCAGTTTTCTCGCGGAGCGAGCCAATGACGTTCGCGATGTCGAGCGATTGTTGCTTGAGCATTTGACGGGGCAACCGATGGCGACCCTGACGCAATTGCCGCACGAGGCGATTGTCGTCAGCCATGATTTGACGCCGGGAGAAACGGCCGCATTCGATCGATCGAAGGTTCTAGGTATCTGTACGGAGGCAGGCGGTCCTGGCGGTCACACAGCCATTGTCGCCCGCGGCATGGAAATCCCGGCAGTGGTCGGAGTCGGTAATTTTCTGCATAACATTCGCAGCGGCGACGAAGTCATTATCGAT
>JALOQZ010000076.1 GCA_025459245.1 Pirellula sp. | reverse complement strand
GACCGTCACTACGTCAATTCCGTTTAGCAGGGCGTCTGTCGCGTAAGTGTGACGGTACGAGTAAGCGGTGAACTCTTCCTCAATCTTCAGCCTCTTGCGCATCCGGGCGATCCGTCGCGCCACCCCATCTTTGGTCCACGGTTCTCCACGAGCATTGAGGAACAGCGGTCCCGTGGGTCGGGAGTGGGCGAGAATACGCGTCAAAGTCGCAAGGCATGGCGAGGTCCTAAGGACCAATTTGCGTTTTGACTTCTTCTGAGTCTTGTGCTTGGAGAACACCCAATCGCCGTTTGAATCAACATGCTTGGCGGTGACATGCCGAATACTGATCGGCCTTGCCCCGGAGTGCCATAGTGCGATGAGAAAGGTCGCAAAGCACCTCGAGGTCTTCCGGTTCCGACACTCCTTGACCATTCGATCATGGATGCTTCGGTCGACCAACGTGTCGCGTGGTTCGGGAGTTTCGAATCGCATCGACAGAATGTCGTTCATGGGGAGCCAACCACGCATGCAAGCCATCTTGTAGACCTTCTGGACAGCTTGCCCTCCGTCTCGGCGACGAGCGACTCCCCATCGGATGGTTTTACCGTGCCGGGTCCGTTTGGCGTGTAGCCAACGCTCGACGTCCGCGGCTGTCAGATCTCTTGCCTTCGTATTGAGACCTACAAACTCGGCAAACGACTGAAGCAAATAGACGTGCTTAGCGTACCGTTCAGGATCGAGCTTATGCTCGTTCTCGTCCAGCCAGCCTTCGCAGAGAGCCTCGATAGAGGTCTCCGAGTGCTTGTAGTTGCTAAGGTCGATGAGCTTCCGCCACTTTTCGAATGCTTTGGATTCGTCAGGATCAAGACGGACCTGGCGGTTGTTCTCATCTGCGACGTACCAACACTTCAATTTATTGATCCAAAACGGCTTCTTCATGGGTGCATCTCCTAGGCCAAATATGTAGCCAAGGACGGGACACCTCTGGTCCCTTAGCAACCAGATTCGAAAGCCGGATCGTGGAAAAATCGTGGACTAGCCAATTTTGGGCTGGCGAAAAAGTGAGTTTCACCAATGATTTTCCAGTACCCCCGGCAAGGTTCGAACTTGCGACCTCAGCTTTAGGAAAGCCGCGCTCTATCCAACTGAGCTACGAGGGCATCTCACGCGTTCACGGAACGGAATAGAACTGTTCTGTGAACAATGCTCTCGTCTATCATAGCAACATCGACAGGTTCCCAAAAGTCTCTCTCCTCGCTTGCTGGCTCGCAACAGAAAACGATCGATTTCCATGACGGAATCCGACTTCCATTCCACCCCCAACTCCCCTTCCCGTGGGGATGCCCTACTCGGTCATCGGATCGGAGACGCGAATCTCAATCGAGCTCAAGAAGCACTAAGAACTCTCGAAGATCTTGCTCGCTTCGGCAATCTTGCCCTCGTCCAAACCGCCTACAAAAAAGTCCGCCATGACTTGCAGGACGCCCTTCGCACATGGGATCAATGCTCGCTGCTGATTGCTCGCGATGCTCAAGGGGATGTCGGACGAACTGCCAAACTCCCTTCTGAATTTGAACGCAAAGATGCGTTCCACGATGTCGCGGCCGCTGCTGCTCAACGCCTGCAGCAGTCTCTTCGATCTCTCGAGGAAGTCGCTAAAGTCCTCTACCCTGCCACCGCTCAAACCGTCGAGTCGATTCGTTATCGATCCTATGACTTGAACGCTGCCCTCCTCTTGGGTCTGCAACGGGACCGAGCGTTTCTTCAAAACGCAAAACTCTATGTCCTCGCCGATTGCACGCCACCCATCGAAGAATTTCGATCGCGAATCGAGTCTATCGCCCAAAGTGGCGTGGATCTCATACAGATTCGCGAGAAACACAAAGACGCTTCGGAGATTCTCGCCTACACCGAATGCGCAATAGATGCAATCGGTGGCTTGCCCGCCCGATTGATCATGAACGATCGCGCTGACTTAGCTCTGCTGAGTCGCTCGTTTGGACTCCATGTTGGACAAACCGATTTGAGTATCGCGCAAGCTCGAAAAATTCTGCCATCCCAAAGCGTCATTGGACTTTCGACACATTCCGTCGAACAGATCCGAGAAGCTATCCTGCTAGGGGCCGATTACATTGGTTGCGGCCCAACGTTCCCTTCGTCGACTAAGGCTTTTGACTCTTTCGCTGGCCTCGCATTTTTGCGAGATGCGGCCCCGATTGCTTCCGAAGCTCACTTGCCAGCATACGCCATCGGAGGCATCCACTCAGGGAACTTGGATCAAGTCCTCGATGCAGGATTCCGACGCATCGTCGTCGGAAGTGCGATTTGGAATGCGTTAGACCCTCGCAAAGCGACGGACGTCCTTCGGTCCATGCTGGATCAAGAGTAAAAACTATCCGAAGAACTCGCCCATCCCTAACCCGCAGCGTCAGCGAGGGAGAGTTCTCGGATAGGTTCTTAATCAGCCACCTATCGCGGCCAGCATGTTGCGCATGCTCGACTCTAGAATCGTCTCCACTCCGGGTGAGTAATCAAAAACTTCCACGCTAACCCAACCGCGGTAATCGATTTCTTTCAAAGCTCGAAAGATGGGACGTTGATCGACATCCCCCATGCCAGGCCCCAAGCGATTGGGATCATTGGCATGGAAATGGATCATCAAGTCGGCGTTGTCGCGGATAATTTTTTCGATCGGCTCTCCTTCGCTACTCATCGCTTTCACATCCAAGTGGAGTTGGATTTGCTCGCTACCAACTCGTTTGATCAGCTCTCTCGCTTGCCAAGCATGATTCAGGAAATTCCCTTCCTGCGGTCCAAGCGGCTCAATAGCAATTTGAATTTGATGCTTCTCAAGGGATGGGACGATCTTTTCCAAAATGGAGGCTGCATTCTCCATTGCACGGTCATGCCCCATCTCCGGTGGGAAGTTTCTTTGAAGCGGAGATCCTAACACCATTAGCTTCCCTTCCAAATCGGCACACAAACGAATCAGTTCTTCAAAGTAGTTGGCAGTTCGCGATCGAACGTCTGCATCGTTCGTTGTGAGGTGAAAGCCCTCTGTCTTTGCCAAAAGCCAGTGAAGACCGATGATCTCCAAGCCAAAGGACAGAGCCGTTTTTAAATAATGGGATCGTTGTTGCGGAGAAACCAAGTCAGCGCGAGTCCCCAACGTGAAGGGTGCTACTTCAAGTCCAGTGTAACCGTGCTTCTTGGCCATCTCGAAACCTTGTTCAATCGGCCAATCACCAAACGTCTCGTTGCAGATTGCAAACTTCATCGCAGTTCCAAATCACTTGATGGAGAGGGAATGTAGGGAGGAAATGTAGTTAGGATTCGTCATCGCGGTGGAACCATGTGCGTGGTCATCATGGAATCAATGAGAGCCTATCCGAAAACCATCGGAAACCGTGGCTAGCGCCAGAGCGGCTAATGGTTTTCGGATAGGCTCTAAGTAGTGGGTCCATGAAGCGGTGTTGCCTGCAGGGAGCAGAAAGCCCTGGTGTAAGTTTCGACTCCCAGCTTAAGTTGCTCAAGGCTGATCCACTCATCGCTTCGGTGCGCTTGCTGGATATCGCCAGGGCCACAAATCATCATCGATCTCAGGCGTTGTAACACACCCGCATCGGTAGCGTAACAGACACTTCGCGATTCGCTCCGCCCAACCAAACTCAACATTTGCTGGATCCAAGAGGACTCGGGGCTCACACTCCAAGGTTCGACTTGATCGCTGCGCGCCAATTCCAAGTGGTATCGATCGCAGATTTGCTCAACACGGGCCATGATGGGCTCGATGTCCACGTCGGGCATCAATCGGAGAAAATTGTTTAGTTGAGCCAAAGAAGTAGTAACGTTGACCGCCTCCGGTTCGTTCGTGATGGTCATGTTCCAAGAAAGCGTCGGGGGATTGAACATTTCATTTCGAAATTGGAAAGCTTCCTCTGTTTCGCTTCTTAGTTGAAGAAGTGGCTCGAGTGCAGGGATCAAGGCATAGTTCGCATTGATGCCGTCCGGAGTGCTGGTGTGGGCACTTTTACCCCTTGCAAAAACATGAAAGCGAAGGCCCCCTTTGTGGGCATGTACCACCTCAAGCTGAGTTGGTTCACCGACGATCCCGATCGTGTTTGTCGCTACCATCTCTTCGAAAAGCCTAGAGCGATTGTTCACCAACCGAGCTCCGTGCATGCCGATTTCCTCGTCACTGGTGACGATGAAATAGAGGGGGGATCCGTTCGTAACAGGTGTTTGTGCGGCCGCAGTCAACGCGCACGCGAGCGAGCCTTTCATATCGCATGTGCCCCGACCATAAAGTTTGCCGTCCCGAAGTACCGGTTCGAATGGCCCGCAAAAATCAAGCGACCAGTCTTCAGCGGGAACGACATCGGTGTGGGCCAGATACGCAACTCCACCCGTGCCTTCCCCTCGCTTGGCGACCAAGCTCACTTTGGTTTTTCCTTCGTGATCGCGATAGGAAAGCCACTCCACCTCAAAACCGATGCGAAAAAGTTCATCGGCTACCGCTTGGCTCACGTCCTCGTTGCTTTCATGGCTGACGGAAGGAAAACGGACCAGTTTCGTAACCAGCTCCATGGCGGGTTCCCAGACAACATTCATAGAGTTTCCCTGCAAACTGCTTCGGATCGCGGCGACCGTGCGGCGAAGCCGACCGGCGGACTCTGACGATTTTATCGTTTGGCATCTCTGCTGTCCCCTCCCAATCAATTCGGGTATCTTAGGAACCTTGAAGACGACAAGTTTCGAAGGTTTTGAAGAGGTTTTGCAATGAACAACATGAGGCAGGTAATTTCGTTGATTCTCGGTGGTGGTAGAGGAACCCGCCTTTATCCGCTCACAAAAATCCGAGCGAAACCTGCCGTTCCTCTGGCCGGCAAATATCGATTGATCGATATTCCGATCAGCAACTGCCTGCACAGCGGTATCAATCAAATCTACGTGGTGACCCAGTTCCTCAGCGTTTCGCTTCACCAGCACATTCGCCAAACGTATCGGTTCGATAACTTCAGCGGCGGATTTGTCGAGCTTTTGGCTGCTCAGCAAACCATGGAGGGTGGGACCGAATGGTACGAAGGTACCGCCGACGCCGTCCGCAAGAATCTGCGATACTTCGACGAAAAGGATTGCAAATACGTTTTGATCCTCAGCGGCGACCAGCTCTATCACATGGATTACTCCAAGATGCTGGAAACGCATATTCAAACCAACGCGGATGTGACGATTGCGACCAAGCCAGTGCCTCGCTCAGCAGCCCACGCTCTTGGTGTGATGCGCTGCGATGACACTGGACGCGTCACCGGGTTTCTTGAGAAGCCCAAGACGGAAGAAGAGATCAATATGGTCTCAACCAACCCCGCTTGGATCGATGCACAAGGTATCCCATCGCAAGGCCGCGATTGCTTGGCCAGCATGGGCCTCTACATCTTCAACAAAGAACTCTTGTTCGACGTTCTGAACAAAACCAACTACAGCGACTTCGGCAAGGAAGTCTTCCCGGCTGCCGTCCGCTCCCGCAAAGTCCAAGTTCACTTGTTCGATGATTACTGGGAGGACATCGGAACCATTCGCGCGTTCTACGATGCGAATTTGGCACTCAGCAATCCGAATCCCCAGTTCAATCTTTTCGATGCGGCCCATCCCGTCTACAGCCGAGCTCGATTCTTGCCGCCGACCATCGTGGATGGTGCCTCCATTTCCAGTTCACTCATCGCCGATGGCTGCAGGATCGGTAAAGGGACACGGATTGAAAACAGTGTGATCGGTCTCCGATGTGTGATTGGAGAAGGGGTAACCATTCGCAATAGCATTATCATGGGTGCCGATTACTCAGAGACGGACACGGACATCGCAGCCAACTCCGCAGCGGGAACCATTCCTGTTGGTATTGGCTCCGGCAGCTTGATCGATGGCGCTATTCTCGACAAGAACGTACGGGTCGGGCGGCACGTGCAAGTCATCAATCGATTGCAAGTCAACGAATCGGATCAATACGATCCATGTTTCATTCGCGACGCGATCCCGATCGTAACCAAAGACGCGACGTTGCCCGACGGTTGGACCATGCAGTAAAGGCGAACCGGTCGGTCGGAATCGTCTCATCCAGTCCATGCCTCTCCACTATCAACTAGGGTAGTCCACCGACATATGGTCCGATTCCTCAACTCGACTCGCATCTGGCGCCTCTCTTCGCTCCTAACGCTTTGCTGCACCTTGGTTTCGACATGGTGCAGTATCCACGCGGCTGAGCCGAAGGTGATGGTGGAGGGGTGGAAGCTGGAGCTTGTCCGCGCGGAACCGGAGTTAGTCACTCCTGTCGGCTGTCGATTCGATAGCCAAGGTCGGCTCTTTGTCGTGGAGTGCCATACGCACTTCCCGCCAGATGCTTATCCTGGGCCCAAGGTGGATCGAATCTATCGCTTTGAGGATAGCGATGGGAATGGCTCGCTGGACAAGCAGACGTTCTTCTATGAAGGTGGAGTGGCTACCATGGGCGTCGCCACTTGGAAGGATGGATGGCTGTATATCGTTACCAGATCTCGAATCGATCGGATTCGTGATGCCGATGGCGATGGCCGAGCGGAACAGCAAGAATCGTTGATTCGACTGGAGACCACTGCCGATTACCCGCACAACGGGCTTTCATCGATCGCCTTCGGGCCGGATGGGTGGCTTTACTTCGGGCAAGGTGAAAATTTTGGTCAGCCCTATCGATTGATCGGGCCGGATGGGGCTAGACAGTCTGGCGGTGGCGAAGGTGGAAACCTTTTTCGTTGTAGAGCGGATGGATCCGATTGCCAGCGTGTTGCGACCGGATTTTGGAATCCTTTCGGTACATGCTTTGATGCGGCAGGCAGGCTCTGGACGGTCGACAACGATCCTGACTCTCGACCACCATGTCGGCTCATCCATGTGGTAGAGGGGGCGGACTATGGTTTTCAGTTTCGATTTGGTCGAGCTGGTACCAACCCCTTATTGGCTTGGAATGGTGAACTACCAGGAACTCTCCCTATGGCATCGGGGACCGGCGAGGCACCTTGCGCGGTCATCCCTGTCGGTGACTCTTTATGGGTGAGCAGTTGGGGAGATAATCGCATTGAAGCTTTCCAGCCGAGACAGCAAGGGGCTTCATGGAAGGCGGAATTCAAAACGATCGTTCAAGGGGACGTGCAATTTAGGCCGGTCGATTTCGCAAAGGCTCCGGATGGCTCGATCTATTTCACCGATTGGGTGGATCGGAGTTATCCTGTCCATCAGAAGGGACGGTTGTGGCGATTGGTACCTGAAAATCGTCAAGCGACTGCAAAGTCGATCGACAGTCCGCTGGCCCGCTTGTCCGGCCCAGAGCAACTCGGGAAAAAGCTGCTGGAGAGCCCTTCTCTGGCTGCATCCGAGCGATGGAAAGAGAGTGTGTCGGATGATCCGTTCGTTTCTCAAGCGGCTGTGAGCGGTTTGGTCCGGCATCAACAAATCGATGTACAGAGTCCGCCACGCGATAGTGCGTTGTTTTTGCCTTGGTTGAGAGCCGTTCGCTGGATGGAGTTATGCGATCCCAAATTGCTCCCGGATTCTTGGAAGCGAGTGCATTTTTCACAAATCATCGAATCGGGTGATTCTCAGGTGAAGCGCTTTGTCATTCGCTGGGCCGCCGAATCGGGGGATCGCGAGTTGTTAGATTTGCTCAAGAGAGATCTCAGCAGGGAGAATCTATCCTCGGTTGAGTTTGCAGAAACGACGGCTGCGATTGCTTACCTCGCAAGTGGTTCTGCCAGCCCCAAGGGACGCGATCCGAAACGAGAGGCATTACTTCTTGAAGTCTTGCGGGATTCAACGAGGCCGAAAGCGATTAGGAGTGCAGCTTTGCAATGGCTCCCTTCCGAGTCGGAATCCCCCTCCATCGAAGAGCTGGATCGATTGGCGAATGAAATTGCGACGCCCGAGTTTCGAAAGCAAGCCGTGCATTTTGTTGCCTGGTCTAAGCAATCAGGTGCGCCGAAGTTATTGATGCAGTGGGCATGTGATGTGAGCTGGGACCGAGAGTCCAGGTTGGATGCGATCGCTGCGTTGTCGAAGCCATCGGGGCTGCCGAAGGATGAACGACAGAAGCTGGAGGCTGGGATCGCGAACGACTCCTTGCTTTTGGAAGAGTGGAGACGAGGAGCGAACGCCAGCGAGAAGAAAGAATCGTCCCCGTCTGCTGAGGACAACGCCGCTTGGAAAGCATTATGGAGCGAGCCGGCTGATTCGGAGCGAGGACGCCGCGTTTTGATGCGAAGCGTTTGTGTTCAGTGTCATGCCCTTGAAGGGCGAGGGCCAAACGTAGGGCCCGATTTGTCGACTCTTGCGGGCACTGCAACACGCGAAAAGATACTTGAATCGATCTTGCATCCCAGTCGAGAAGTGGGACCGATTTACGTGGCTTGGAAGATTCGAACGTTGGATGGACAGGTAATCGAAGGAGCCAAGCTAAATAGTGGTTCTGGGACCCACATGAAGTATTTGCTTCGAGACGGTACGACAATGGATATCCCAATGACGGATATCGAGGAGCAAGTACCAAGTCAGTTATCCATCATGCCGGCCGATGCTTATCGGACGCTTTCCCTGGCGGAGTTAAGAGACTTGGTTGCCTACTTAGCAACGCCGAGAGATTAGGTGGATGATTTTCGACGGTGCTCGCAACTTTCGCGGAGCGAAAGGCGACTATGCGGCCTCGACCGTTTTGGAGTGCCGAACGCGTGGCTATAGTCTGGTAGTGTTGCGCTTTTGGAGAGGTGGTCTAGCGTGCTGAAGCTGTCGAGGACGACAGCTAGACTATGCATCGTCAAACGGTCGTCGTCGACCGTTTAGCACTGACAACTACCTCTCTACCGACCAAACCACCTTCACCCTTCACCCTGCCCGCGTCGCTTATCGAAGAATGATAAGGTTGTAGGGTTGTTCGTCTGGATTCGATGACGATTTACTAGTCGGACGCTCAGGACTAAGCTTGAAGTCTCGGTAGTCTGTAGACCAAAGATAAGCTGCACCATCCTCAACTTCGTACCCAAATCGACCTCCTTCGACAAGCTGCACATCGGCAGGCCCCAAACCTACTTCCTTTAGGTCCAACAGGCTGGCAGGCCACTCTTTCTTTCGAAGATGATACAAACGGAGCGCTACCGCGGCGCGGGTCCATAGTCTCGTCTCCTCCGTCCGAGTAAATGCCGAGGCTATCGCATCCATCGAGGGCAATATCAGCCCCATGTACAGGGCCGCTCCATTAAAACTCGGACCTGCCATTTGATCCTGAATACGCGTTTGAAGCTTGACCGCTGAGCTTCTGAGAGATGACAAAGGAACTTGATATAGCCCTGCCATCTCATCCATGGCATCCAAAATCTTCAATTTTCCGCTGGGCATGAGTGGGAAAAGATTGATCGCTACTCGCCCCGAGCCACTACTATCGAAGTCTGCCGCTGTAAGACTTGCTCCAAAGGCTCGTTCACCCTGGATGCAATCCCTCCATCGCTCCGGTTGGTAGTAGACGGGCTGCAAGTCCGAAAGAAGCTGCTGTAACTCCGCCTCGTTCCATTGGGAGTTCGTGAGCGAGCGTTGAACGCACACCAAATGCACGCCATTCAGAGCGATCGTAACCAATTCCATCACCAACGTGGCTGGAGCATCCATGACCTTGACGAATTTCTGCATTGCGACCAAGTCTTCCATCGCACGTTTCGTGTTTCCCTGATAATAGGCATACTCAAAGTCGAGCAGAAGAAAACGCTGGATTTGCCTGGATTCCTGCAGGTGCGGCAAAAGTGTCTGAGACCCATTAAACTCGATCGGAAGGTAAACCGGCTTCGGCAGTTCTAAAGCCTGGAGTATCTTCGCCCGAAGAGGCTCGGATGCATTTATAAAGCTACCGACACTTTGGGCATCACCCCAATCGGATCCCGCCCGCAGCTCGGCAGGCAATGATTTCTCGATCCCGAAGACCGGGAGATCATCCAGTACTTTATCAACTTGCATGGCAGAAATGATATCTAACCAATCCTGCGTCGCCTCCGTATGGGTGCGAGCGCGATACCACGCGTCGAGGGACGCGTTGTCATAAGGTTCACCCGCTTGCTTATAGGATTCGTATCGTGCAGCTAGCTTACTAGAAGCTTGCCACTCATAGATGCCAAATCCGATTGCAGCCAAACACCCTATGAAGAGTGGCGTGACGGCGATAGCGATCCAGACTCTCCATGAGAGAAGGCCCGCTCGATTTTGGTACTTAATTGGATTCCGATTCATGGAGATATCTCCTGGATTTCTTTCGCTAAAGCCTCTGCCTTATTCTCCCAAGAACCAAACCAGTGCACACCGACGGCCCGCATGTAGACGAAAGGAGGGGAAAAGGATGGTGTATCAACAGCCCCACGATGCCAAAACTCACGGTAAGCTACATAGTCGGGATTGGAGCTGGCTCGATTTTCTGATTTCAAGAATCGATAGAGTTTTTCCACGCCTAGGCCCACGCGCCGCTGACGAATAAGTTCGGCGGAAAGGAGTGGCATCTCTTCCCCCATTGGCACCGAAACACCCCCCAGACGCGTTGGGTCGATTATCATTTGGCCGTTGGATCGTCTTCGGGGTTTCATCGGATTTGCCGAAGCTTCATTCCAAGAAACCGCGAGAGCTTTCAGTCTTGCTTCTTGTCTGGTTTTTCTGTCGCCGAGTTGCTGGAGCATCGATGACACCAACGACTTGTCGAGCAAGGATCGCTTCTGCGGATCTGACAGCTCTCTTGTAAGCTCCATTTCCACTTTATCCGCGAATTCTTGGCTGAGCAGATCGGTTCGTTGCCGATAGCTCTTGGCAATATCAAAAACCAGTGCCATCACTCGTTCGTAGCGATTTCGTTCGATCGATTTTCGATCCTCGATGAGATCGCTGGACAATGCGATGGACGTAAGCCTAAGGATTGAAATGTAGTTGGCAATGGAAACATCTGGATAAAAACCAGGCCTTGCAAAAAAGGATGCCATGGTATCGATCTGCTCATCGAGCCTTGCATCCACGTCGACGGGTGTGGCTTTCTGCAAGTTGTCTGCGTCCAATTCGCCTAGACCTTCCGCTCCCATTTCGGCATCGCTGTTCCCCGGGCTCTGATAAGGGGCAACGTTGCCATTGGCTTTTATCACGGGAGTTCGCAACGCCAGGGACTTTAGCTCTTGCTGAGCTTCCTTGGATATCGAGGGATAGGTCACGATCGTGGCGACGAATGGAATGACAGGAAAGAGGCATGCCAATCCGGCGAACCCTGCATGCTGCAGGTAGGTTCGAAGATTGAATCGCGAATCCATCCAAGGTCGCATCATGACTCGGCTTGCTACAAACAATGTCAACACAGAGGGAACAAGCCAGATATACCCTGCTCCTAATGTGGTGAATGCAAAGGCCATTGCAGCCAATACTCCGACAGCTACTGCTGGGGCAACACACATGTTTAGCAGGGAGCTTCGTACCAGCTGCGAAGCCCACTGGGTTGCTCCATAGATCGCAAACATCCCGCCCAAGAATACGAAGACTGGCACTGGCACTGCACCACTAGGTGAAGACGAAACCGCGAAAGCTGCTAGGACAAACAATGCAAAGTAAATCGTTACCAAACACAGCGGGAAGAACTGTCGCGTCCACCATATGAGGCCAGGAGCAACACCTCGATCCGCGAGAAATTGAATTCGCTTCTTGTCTCCATCGCTGCCGAAGGTTGATGCCCCAAGCCAGCTGAACAGGATAAAGCTCGGGACCGCGACAAACCCAGCCACAGAAGACCTAGCAAACCATTCGACAGATAAAAGGCTAAAACCGCCGAGCAAGATCGACGCAGCGCTGACCCACAACATTTTGTTTTGCCAACCGATTTGCCAAAGCAAACTTGGTACCACCGGGAGCGGACGCCAGTCATCGGGGATCGTAAGCGTTCGCAATCTGTTCGGAGCACGATAGGTGAATTGACCAAACCAGGGACTGGATGCACTTACAAACGACGATCGTCCCCAAATTCGACCTGCTAAAGCCAACACTGCAGCTGAAGCGGAATAGACGATGAGCGAAGCAACTGTCGACCGAAACCATTCCTCTTTATAGTTGGCCATGGCCGCCAAAGTAAAAACGGGAACGATCGCTATTGGCACCATCATGACGAGCGCGACCCAAGCGGATTTGAAAATCCACCCGGTTGTCATACTTGCAACCAAAAGAAAAAGTGAGCTGGTGAAGTACTGCGTTCCCCAAACGCTCGCCGAGGAGAAGAAATAGAAGTTGGTTCGATCGTCGAAGACATTCGGACATAATGCAAATGCGATTAAACAGGAACCAGCCCAGCACAGTAGTAGCCCGACCAATCCACATAGAAACTTGGTCCACACGATTTGCTTGGTCGGGATCGGCAGCGAGCTAAGCCACTGCAGTGTACGGAGTTCTTTTTCCTGACTGACCAGCATAGCCCCAGCGCCCACAGCGAACAATGACGGCATCAATACGAGTGCAATTTGATGCAGTCCTGAACCGGAGGCACTTGGATTGATCGCCGACTGAATGGCGCCGATGATCTGCAACAAAGTACCGACAGCCAAAAGCGCCCAGAGGAGGGGCAGTACTTGTCGAAACTCTTTCCAAAAGAGACGCCAACTTGAGGACGACCACGATTGTGGACTCCATCGCAACGCGGATCGCAACTGGGGTGAATTCGCTGGAGTGCCAGCACCCGAGTAGGCATTCATGATTTACCTCATTAATTTGGGTGATGGTTACGATGCATGACGATCTGATTGATCAGATTCGTTGTTGGAACCCGATTCCGATGGCACGTGTGCGCCACGGACGCTGGATGCATTGCCGGTGGATTGCTTGGTCGCATCCGACCCTCGCGTACAAGCTACGAAGACTTCTTCTAGCGTCGCGGGGCGATCGCGAATACCGAGAACGCCGGGCCATCCCGCGACAGCTTGGTGCAGTAATTCGTTCCAACCGCGGACAATCCAACGAATTTGTCTTCCCGTTTTCTGCTCGCTTAGTACTTCTGCGGGCTCGGAGAGAAGGGGGAGTGTCGTGAGTGGATCGTTGATCGACAAAGTCACCTCGCTCACGGTTTCACGCAGTGAGGCCAGATCGCTAACCAAGCGAACTTTTCCTTGATGCAAGATCGCGATGTAGTCCGCGACTCGTTCCACTTCGCTGATCTGATGGCTGGAGAGGAGGACTGTTTTTCCGCTTGCTGCTCGCTCGACCATGCTCTCCATGAACTCGCGTCGAACGAGAGGATCCAACCCCGAGGTTGGTTCGTCGAGAATGAGCAATTCCGGATCATGCGCGACGGCGAGAGACAAAGCGACCTTGGCTCGCTGGCCTTTGCTCAAGTGTTTGATTTTGCGATCCGCGGGTAGCTCGTATCGAACAATGGCTTCTCGATAGCGATCGAGAAATCCATCGGGATAGAACGACGAGGCAAACCAACCGATTTCATCGATACGCATCCAGTCATAGAGAGCGGGTGCATCGGAGACATAGCCAATCCGTCGACGGATATCCAAGGCATTCTGGATCGGATCGAGACCCATGATGGTGCAACGTCCGCTGCTGGGAATCTGATACCCGGTGAGGATTCGAATGAAGGTCGTTTTCCCGGCTCCGTTTTCACCTAAGAGAGCGAACACAGAGCCATGAGGGACGTTCAAGTTCACGCCACTTAGCGCGTCACAGCCGCGGAAGTGCATTTCTAGGCCTTCGGCAACAATACAATCAGTCATCGTCCTGTTCCTCATCTGAGAGAGATGGGCTGTTGATTAGATGGATTAGGAAAGCTTCGCCCCGAGGGACTAAGAAGCTGGTTCGCTAGCCGAGAGGGAAGCGACTGTTTGAACCGTTGGCACAAGCTGTTTGAGCTGTTTGCGGACTATGTCTTCAATCTCATCGGCGGATAAACCACCGTGCAGAGCCTCGGTCAGGACCGTGCGAAGCCGATCGGCGATGATCGTTTTGCGGTCGCTGCGGCAAATCTTTGGAGCGCTCTGGCAGACGACAAGGCTGACATCGCGGTCGGCACTTCTTGGTCGGGCGGTGCCCTGGCCATGGCACCCGTGGCTGAGGAATACAAAAAAATTGCTCAGTTATTGGTACGAAAACTGGAATCGTATTAGAGAAAGGTCCGTGGAAGGTGAATTTTAATATCAAGTTTGGAACACCTAAAGGTCACGTGTTTGGAGCTACGATCGTGCCTGAAATCAACAACGAAATGGGTCAAATAAACTTGCGACAAC
>JALOQZ010000075.1 GCA_025459245.1 Pirellula sp. | reverse complement strand
ATCTCAGCCATGGAGCAGTCCAAGTCGACAAAGAGTCGGCAAAGCTTCTTCATAAAGAACTCAGCACTCTTGGCCGCTTCACCCGAAATGTTGAGCTTCTTGCAAAGCTTGCGAACTTGGTAGCTTTCCAATCCGTAAGCGGGATCGAAATGTTCGCGAAGAATCTTTTCTGGCGACTCTTCAGCAACCTTCTCAATTTCGACTCCCCCTTCGCTGCTGACCATCAAGAGCGGCTTCTTCTCTGCTCGATCGATGACGGCAGCCAAGTACAATTCGCGAGCAATCTTGCAGCCTTGTTCGACGAAGACTTGATTCACAACCGATCCTGCCTCACCGGTTTGTACAGTGACGAGGCGGTTTCCGATCAAGTTCTTCGCGACGGTCGCGGCTTCGTCACCCGACTTTACCAACTGAACACCGCGCTGCGTTGGGACTTCTTTCACAGTACCTTTACCGCGTCCCCCTGCGTGGACTTGCGCCTTAACAACGGCAATGGGACCGCCGAGCTTGTCGAAGGCGGCTTTAGCCTCCTCTGGGGTTCTGGCTACAAATCCGGCCAAGACAGGAACCTGGGCCTTTCGAAAAAGTTCTTTGGCCTGATATTCATGGATTTTCATGGTTGGCTCGCGCAGATAGCGGATAGAAAGGGGTCGCACCGGCAAATTCAGAAGTGCAAATGATTTACGATTGTGTGGGTCTGTCAAGCCGGTTTGACTTGCAGTTGCCATGAAGGCATCTGAATGCCGTCAGCCTCCCTCGTGTCCCCCTGGAGCCAAGAAAAAAAATATCGGTACAATCTACGTCCTCAAAAGGATGGCGGTTAGCTGCATGGCTTCCGCGTTTGTTCTGCAACAGAGGTGGAGCTCAGGTATGGGGTCAGTATCGAACGTGGACGGTCCGAAGCCTTGGATGGCCAATCCTCTTTGGGACAAGCTGGTCGTCGATACTTACGCAGAGGCTTTTCGCAGCCTCTATTCCCGTGTGCTCGTTACCGCCCGAGATCGAAAGTGGCTCATGGCCGCTTGCAGAGCCGCCACGGGACACGCGAGCAGTACCATCCTCTGCGATTGTGAAGCTGGAATCGAGCGGATCGTGGATGGACGGAGCCCTGGGCAAGAAACTCCAGATGGCCGAATCGGTGCCTATTTGCAATTCCATGTGCCTCGATTTCGCAAAGATCGAGTCGAGCACTTGGAAAAGGTTTTACTTGCCAGACTAAGTCAGAACGTTCTGACTTGCCCAACCACGCGCTGTTTTAATGCCTTGGATAGCGATCCTTACTTTAAGCTGGGGCGCAAGATCGCTTTCTTTGGCGATGGTCATCAAACGCGATCGATTCAGTTCGGGGTGAAGGGCTGGACGATTCCCACTCTTGGGGGTGAGTTCTTTCTCAGTCGACGATTCGGTTTCGCCGACGGAATTATGGGTGGCAATCTTTGGTTTCTCGGATTCAGTGAAGAGGCTGCGATCGAGGCGGCGGAGAAGGCGGCGGAAGCGGCAGACTTGCATCCAGGAGTGATCACCACATTCCCTGGCGGAGTCGCAGCGAGCGCGAGCAAAGCAGGAAGTTCCTACAAGTTCTTGATCGCTAGCACGTATGCAGAATATTGTCCCACTCTGAAACAAAAGCTCGGAGATCGTTCGCTGGTGCCGGAAGGTGTCACCTCGATCATGGAGATCATCATCAACGGGGAGTCTCTCGAATCGGTTGCGTCCGCAACGTACGCGTCGATAGCAGCGGCTTTGAGTGTGAAGGGGATTCACAGTATTAGCGCTGGAAATTACGGTGGACGGCTTGGCAAATCCTTTATCTACCTACATCCAGAGAAGCATCCACCGGAAGGGGCTTGATAGGAATGCCAATCATTTCCACTTGTGAAAGCTGCGGAAGCACTCTTCAGGTTGATGACGCATTTGCGGGGCTGCAAGCTCGTTGTGGAATGTGCAATGCGATCTATACCGTGCCGCATAAGCCTCTTGCAGACGCAATTGAAGATTCGTCTGCTGCTGGGCGTGAAAGCTTGACCGAGATCGCGTCGATCGAATCTCCTGGCTTCGCGCCGGTGGTCCCTGCCGAACCCTCGTTTGAATCGCGCAGGGAAACGTTTTGGGTCAAGGTACCCGATGGGAATGTTTATGGTCCTGCGGATGCTGCGACCATTCTTGGCTGGGCCGATCAAGGGAGAGTCAACGGCACGTGCGAAGTGAATCCCAACGGCTCTCAGCTTTGGCTGAACTTCACGGTTTGGCGTTTGCAGCAATCAGAGAGGAATGCGTCGGCCCCCACCGCGGGCGCTTCCACGGTCGGTGCTCCAAACTTGTTCGGCGATCAGTTTGGGGGGCATCCGGTTCCGGCAAACCAAAAGCCGATCACTTCTTCAGGGCAAGGATTGTTGATCCTTTCGCTGGGGTTGATCTCTTGGTTCTTATGCCCCACGATCTTGGGTGCACCTCTTTGTTCGATCATCACTTTGATTTTGGCGAGCAGCGAGTTGAGGAAGATCTCAGAGGGGCGAGCTCCCCGAAACGATCGGATGCTCGTGCTCATCGGAATGTGGTTGGCGATTGGAAACATGGCACTTTCCGCCCTGTTTGTAGTCTTGTTTTTCGTCAGTTTGATGGCTTGAAGAAGATCCGATTCGCATTCCTCGCTCGCGCATCTTCCTCGAATGCAACGGTTTGGTAGGATGAGGTCTGCGGGTAAAGAGTACGGTTGAGGACCTGCTTTTCATTCGTCCTTCCTGCTTGGGAGGCAAAACCAAAACCGAACCAATTAAAACAGGAACTTGTCGTGAAGCTGATCATCGCCATTGTTCAACCGAATCGGCTTGAAGAAGTCAAAGAGGCTCTCACGGAGGTCGAGGTGTTTCGTTTGACGGTTCTCGATTGCCTGGGCTATGGTCGGCAAAAAGGGCAAAAGTCCGCCTTTCGCGGGCAGGACCTATCCATCAATCTGCTCCGCAAAGTTCAGCTACAAATCGCCGTCAATGATGAGTTCGTAGAACCGACCATCGAGGCGATCATGAAGGGAGCTCGCACGGGTGAGAAGGGGCAGATCGGCGATGGAAAGATTTTTGTATTACCCATGGATGATTGCGTTCGCATCCGCACAGGCGAACGCGGCCCGGAAGCTATTTAAAGGAAGGAACCAAAGCGATGGCTCGAGATGTAGCAGTGATCTTAGCGGCGGCCGGAAAGAGCACACGGTTCAAGGACCCATTTTCCAAAAAGGTCTTTACTCTTTGCTCCGGCAAACCGGTTTGGCAGCATAGCGCGCAACTCTTCGCAGATCATCCCCGGGTGGGGCAGATCATCATGGCGATTGCCCCTGAGGACAAAGATATCGTCCAGGAGAAGTTTGCTGGGAATCTTACCATGCTCGGGGTCGAGTTGGTTCTGGGTGGGAATGAACGTTTCGAAAGTATTCGAAATGCGATCCAGCGAGTGAAGCCCAACATGTCTCTCGTCGCGATCCATGATGCAGCTCGCCCGTGTCTAACTCGCTCGTCGGTCGATGATGTACTCGCTGTAGCGGATCGAAAAAAGGCAGCCATCCTCGCAGCTCCCATCCGCGGGACGGTGAAACGATGCAAAAGCGATGACAGCATCGAACAAACAGTGGAGCGCGCTGGCCTATGGCAGGCGCAAACGCCTCAAGTTTTCGCGATTGATATCCTCCAGAAGTCCTATGCTCGCCTGTCAGGCAACCCAACGGACGACTCACAAGTCGTCGAGGAAGCAGGCTACACGGTCTATTGTGTGGAGGGCCCGGAATCCAACATTAAGATTACGACCAAGGCGGATTTGAAAGTCGCGGAGTCTTTTCTTAAGGTCCCAGCAAAGACGAAAGACAATCCATTTTTCTAAGAGCCTATCCGAAAACCACCGGAAACCGCGGCTAGCGCCAGAGCGGTTAAGGGATTTCGGATAGGCTCTAAGCAATTCACCTGAATTCCTTTCCCTCTCGACATTCGCAGGTACATCGCATGCTAAAGACTTCGCTTCTGCATCCACAAATTCTCCAAGCAATCTCTCAGGCGGGGCATCACGCTAAGATCTTGATCGCCGACGGAAACTACCCGGCTTCGTCGAAGAAAGGTCCCAACGCGGAGTTGGTGTCGCTGCAGTTAACCCCTGGCATACCGACCGTTGCACAAGTTCTCAAACCCCTGCTTGAGATCCTCCCGATCGACCATATCCACACGATGGGGATCGACCCATCGGATGAGTATGCACTCAAGTCGGATCCGGTGGTCTGGGGGGAATACCGGTCTATCATGCAAAATCTAGGGTTCAAACGAGATCTCGAACCGATCATGAAGTGGGAATTCTACGAGTCCGTTATGTCGGATGATCATGTGCTGACCATCCAAACAGCCGATCAAGCTACTTGGGCGAATCTTTTGTTGGTCGTCGGAGTTCGCACATCATGAGGATTGATTCCCACCAGCACTTTTGGAAGTACGATTCGGCTCAATACGATTGGATTCCAACTGGCTCAACCATCCACCGAGACTTTGGTCCGGAAGACCTCAAGCCGCTCCTTCAGGCCGCTCAACTCGACGGATGCGTCGCTGTTCAGGCAAGACAGTCCCTCGTTGAAAACGAGTACTTGTGCAACCTGGCTGCTCAGCACGATTTCATTCGAGGCGTCGTCGGCTGGATTGATTTAAGAAGTGAAATGGTGGATGAACAAGCGGCTGCATTTCGGGCACTCCCCAAAGCGGTAGGAGTTCGCCATGTTGTTCAAGGAGAAACCGATCCGGAGTTCATGGCACGCGAGCCGTTTCGTCGAGGGATTTCCAAGCTTCGGATGTATGGGCTCGTTTACGACATCCTCATCTTTGAACACCAGTTGGCCGATGCTATCGCATTGGTGAAGGCTTTTCCTGAGCAACGGTTCGTTATTGACCACATCGCAAAACCACGAATTAAAGAGAAGAGTATCCGCGATTGGAGTGAGAAAATGACTGAGATATCTCACTACTCCAATACATGGGTCAAGCTTTCGGGGATGGTGACCGAAGCAGACCATCAGAGTTGGAAGCTATCCGATTTGGAGCCTTATTGGGATGCGACGCTGCAAGCTTTTGGCGCAGATCGGATCCTCTTCGGATCTGACTGGCCCGTCATTCGACTGGCTTGCTCCTATGAACGCTGGATCGAAATTGTCTCGCGTTGGCTGGAGCGACTTCCCGAAAGCGATCGCGGCAAGATCTGGGGAAAGAATGCGGTCGATGCGTATCAACTAAAGGTTTAGGCTCTTCGTCGGTATTACGCTTCTACAGGCAAACGATAAAGCCAGACGACAGGGAGAAGCAGTGCCGCCAGCATCCAAAAGATCGATGACACAGGCCAGCCGATCGAAGTCGTAACCGACAGAAAGACTTGGTAGAGAGGGCCTGCGATGAGCACTCCGATGAAATTGGCCAAGTTCATCGTGCCGATCATGCGCCCTTTCAAAATGGAGGGAGGGCGTTTCTGCATGAATACTTGGATGGGAATAATAAAGACCGCGGCAAACATGCCTGTCGCGATGAGACCAAGTAAAGCTCCCCAATAGCCGAGCAGGTGTTGTCCCCCAGGCTGCCAAGCGCCGATAACTAGGAGCGAGATAAGCATGCCGATCGTTCCGAGGAACACCTGTGTCCGAGGCTTGATCCCTTTCAAGACCAAGTTCGCACTGACAGCGCCGACGATGATACCGATTGCTAGACCACCAGTCAGAATGCTCGTGTTGAAATCGAGAGCGACTTTCAATTGGTTCTTGCCGAGGATATTCACCGTCGGCATGACGACTCCTGCGATGACGTAGAACATGCTCGAAACAATGATCGAGAGAAGCAGTGGTCTGTCCTCGGCCAGGAGTTTGCGCATCTCTTTGCTGATCCCGAAATCTTTTGCCGATAGCTTTGCGGTAGGTTGTGCCGGTTTCGTAGGCCGGATCAATAGGGAGGTGATCGTCCCTACCACGGCGACCCCTGTGCAGATTAAGGAACCGATCCAAAGGTTTCCAAAATCCAATGTATTGTCGGGCCGCGTTGTCACGAGCAGATCTTTCAATCCTCCAGCAGCTACCACCCCGAGGATGATCGCAAGAAACGTCGACATCAGGATCAAACCGTTCGCCCGTGGGAGCTCTTCATCGCGGAATAGTTCAGGCAAAATCCCGTACTTGCTGGGTCCAAAAAGCGTGCTGTGCACCCCCATCCAAAACAGGACTGTCCAGGTTCCAAAATCTTTCAAGCTGGAGTACCAGAGAAACGCAACCACTGCCAGCAGTGTGATGACGATTTCAGCCGTCTTGCACAGAAAGATAATCTTACTTTTGCTAAACCGATCCGCGAGATAGCCAGCAAAACCGCTTAACAACACAAAGGGGAGGCTGAATACGGCTGTCGCATAACCCTGCAGATCTTCCCCGACCGCTGCACCTGCGGCTGGGATAGCGATCAACAGGATCAGCTGTTTGTAGAGATTATCGTTAAAAGCCCCTAGAAACTGAGTGATGGCCAGTCCCCAAAACGATCGATCTTTTAGGATCGACGAGGATGGCACGGGGGCAGAGGACGGACCGGATTGGCTCACTGTGGGGATCTCATGCAAAAATCGTGTAGAGGGGGGGACCGCGACGCGTTGCAGGAGCGGGCCCCGGCAGTCCCCATCGCCCGTCATTCTACACCTGATCTACCGATCGGATGCAATGCGGATTGACCAAAGATTCCCCGTTTAGCGGAAGAGAGAAACCGCGTCACCAACCGCAGAAACTAAACGTTCTGCTTCATCCAACGTGTTATAGAGATAGAAACTGGCGCGGCAACTGACGGCGAGTCCTAGTCGCTGGTGAAGCGGCATCGCGCAATGATGGCCTACGCGAATCGCGATCCCTCGCGAATCCAATAGCCTCGCGACCGAGTCGCCGTGCACTCCTACTAAATTGAAAGAGACAATACCCGCTCGCGCTCCACTCTTAGGAGAATAAACATCGACTCCAGGTATCTGTCGCAGTCCCGCGATGGCGGCATCGGCGAGAAGCATCTCATGACTGCGAAGGGCGTGTCCACCAATTTGTTCCAGATACTCAATCGCGGGTTTGAACGACACAATCTCGGTGATCGGAGGAGTACCCGCTTCAAATTTGTGAGGTAGCCCGGCCGTTGTAAAACCTTCTTTCGTCACCAGCTTAATCATGTTACCGCCGCCAATCCAAGCAGGCATGGCATCGAGCAAGTCTCTCTTGCCCCAGAGAACACCGACGCCTGAGCTGGCCAGCATTTTATGACCGCTGAATACAATCCAGTCGGCGCCCCAATCCCGCACCGAAAGCGGCCCGTGCGGTACTGCTTGAGCCGCATCCACCATGACCTTGGCACCGATCGCCTTTGCTTTCTGAGCAATTTGCTGCACCGGATTGACGGTTCCGAGCACGTTTGACACCGCGGTAATGGAAACGAGTTTCACTTTGGGTGTGAGCATTTCCTGGTACGCAGCAAGGTCAAGTTGATAGTCGTCATCGATCGGGATCCAGCGAATGCGAAAACCTCGTTCCATAGCAAGCTGCTGCCAAGGGACGATGTTTGCGTGATGCTCCATCTCGGAAAGGAGAATCTCATCCCCCTCTTGAAGCCGGTATCTCCCCCAACTGTTCGCGATCAAATTGATGGACGCGGTTGTTCCTGATGTGAAGACCACTTCGTCGACCGAGGGAGCATCGATGTAGCGGCGAACTGCTTCTCGCGACGCTTCAAGCTTCTCTGTTGTCGTGCCCGCCCACTCATGTCCGGAACGGTGCACGTTCGAATAATGCTCGCGGTAGACAGAACTGATCGCATCAATCACTTGATTCGGGCGCTGCGACGATGCTGCGTTATCCAAATAGGCTACAAGAGCACCAGACTCGCTGGGGCGAGACAAAATAGGAAAGTCACTTCGAATGTGTTCGAGCCGATCCAATACCGAAGGCTTTTCAGAGTTTGGTTGGGTTGTACTCGAAGTAGAGTCACCGACCAAAAGTCCTTCATTGTTTGCGATCTTCTCCAACGCATATTCTCGAACTCGTTTGATCATCGAGTTCAAGCCGTTGCTTCGAAGAGGCGAAAGAAAGGACTTCAGATGGAGCCCTTCGAAAATCGATTCAATCGGGAACTCCAGAATGTCGCGAGGGCTCTTACCGCTGTAAGCTGCAACCAGAATCGCAGCCAAGCCTCGAACCATGGGGGCATCGCTCGATGCCTCAAAAGAAAGATATTCCCCATCCCAGTGCGGCACGAACCAAACCATGCTTTGGCAGCCGACGACGCGATACTCTTCGTTGCAATAGCGGCTATCCAACTCGGGCATTGAATCGCCGAGTTCGATGAGGTATTGAATCCGTTCTTCTGGAGTCTCCAGATCCTGGAACTCTTCAACCAAATCCTCTAAAGACTCGACCATAGCCCAACCGTTTCGACTTTCTGTCTATTGTCGCAAGGAATTAAAAAATCCCAAGCTGATCGCGTGCATCCTCAGTCATTCTATCTGGAGTCCAAGGCGGATCCATCACAACTTTAATGTCGACCGCAGTGACTCCTTCAATAGCTTCTACAACTTGGCGGCTGTTTGCGACCAATTGCGGACCGGCGGGGCACATCGGGCTGGTCATCGTCATTTCAACATTGACTTTGAACTTGCCTTCTTCCTCCGCTGGTTGAATGTCGACGACATAAATCAGCCCCAAGTCGACAATATTGACGAACAATTCAGGATCGATGACTTGTTTAAGTTGTTCTCGAACGTGATCTTCTGTGATCATGATGGATAGTAACCTAGGAAGTGAGTCTGTTAATGAAGCTGCTGTGGCCACTGCGGCGAAAGGAACTGACGCAAGCACTTAATCTCGCAGTTGCACGAGGACTTTGCCCTCTTCGACTTTAATGTCATGCGAGCAAGTTGCTTCGGTTGCAGGCATCGTAAGAGCATCGCCGGATCGAAGGTCAAACTTCGCTCCATGGCGAGGGCAGCTGATGCAATTGCCGTCCACTTCTCCTTCACCGAGCGTCCCACCGTCGTGCGTGCAGACGTCGTCAATGCAGTAGACTTCGCCGTCTATCAAGGTCACGAGCACAAACCGATCGTCTACTTCGAACGTGGATGGAACGTTTGGCTTCAAATCGGCTAGATCGCAGACGGGATAATACACTTTGGGAGGATGATGGGTTTGTGTTACGAAACGGAAATAAACAAGCAGCGACAAATTGAAATGTTTAGTCGACTTGGCGGACCTGGCGAGCGATCGCTGCGCCCAAGGCTTCTCGAACGGATTCGATCGTGATTCGATCAAAGATCTGTTGGAAGAATCCCGTGACGATCATCAAGACCGCTTCGCGTCGTGTAAAACCTCTTGTTTGGGCATAGAAAATCAGTTCTTCGTCGACACGCCCGCTAGTGCTGCCGTGAGTGCATCGCACATCATCGGCTTTAATTTCCAATCCAGGAATGGAATCCGCTCTCGCGTGGTCGCTTAGCATCAGGTTGTCGTTGCGCTGATAACCGTCGGTTTTGTCAGCCCCCTCGTCCACCTTGATCATTCCTCGCCAAACGGTGCGCGATCGGTCTTGGAGAACCGACTTGTAGAGGAAATCGCTTGTGCAGTGTTCGGCACTGTGACGCTGAATGGTGTTGTAGGTGAGGTGCTGTCGGTCGCGAGTGAACATCACACCGTTTACGAAGCTGCTCGCCCCAGGTGCAACCAATTCCACTTGCTGATCGACCTGCGCAAATCGACTCCCCATCGCGGCTACCGTCCACTGGATGGTAGCGTCTTGCCCCACACTCGCTTTCTGATGCGCGAAAGCCCATACCTTTTGCCCCCAATCCTGGAGGCTCACAAATCGCAGGTTCGATCGAGCACCAAGAATGAGCTCAATCCCTCCGCAATGAAATCCGGATCCTTGCTCCGTCGCGCTGCTGCATTCTGTCAGTACGGTGGCTTGAGCACCTTCCTCGAGCACGACCAGTGTGTGGGACAGATCGATCCCACCTTCCAGCATGGAGGAGTGCAGGTGGAGCGGTTTCTCAATCACCACGTTTCTCGGAACGTACAAAAACGCACCGTCGCTCCACATCGCCTTTTCCAACGCTGCGAACCGATCGGACGCGGAATCGATCAAGCTGTGTAAATGTTTTTTCACGAGCTCGCCATTCTCGCGGCAAGCTTTCGAAAGAGAACAAAAAAGAACCCCTTTGGCTGCCAAGTCAGCATCGAGTGATTGCGAAATCACCAAACCGTTGACGCTGGAAAGTGCACCGCCTACATCGACACCATCTCGGAGTCGCACCGGTGCAGCTGTTTGTTCCAGAGCCTGGGTTTCATCGACTGGGGAGAACTTATCCAGCTTGAACCCTCGCAAGTCCGAACGCATCCAATTTTCGTCGCGAGGATTGGGCCACTCCATCGCATCGAAGGATTCCCAAGCTGCCTTTCTCGTTTCGTTCAACCAAACCGGATCGATCCGTCTTGCTACGAATTCATCGAAGCCTTCGCGCGAGAACTTTCCGAGCGATTCATTTGCGATCAATGCTGCATTCATCGTTAGCCCACCGATCCTTCCATTTGCAACTGAATCAAGCGGTTCATTTCTACCGCATACTCCATTGGGAGCTCTTTCACCAAAGGTTCGATGAATCCGTTAACAATCATCGTGCTCGCTTCGGCCTCTGTCAGACCTCGACTCATGAGATAGAACATCTGCTCTTCGCCGATTCTCGAAACGCTCGCTTCGTGGCCGATGCTGACGTCTTGATCCAAGATTTCGATGTAAGGATACGTATCGCTACGGCTCTTGGGATCCAGGATCAAAGCATCGCAAACCACATTGCATTTCGACTTCTTAGCATCTCGCTCAACGCGAACCAATCCTCGGTAGCTGCTTCGACCACCGTTTTTCGAGATCGATTTGCTAATAATCTGACCGGTCGTGTGAGGTGCCGCGTGGACCAGTTTTGCACCCGCATCTTGGTGTTGACCATTGGATGCGAACGCGATGGACAAGATCTCACCGCGAGCCCCTGGCTCCAGCATGTAAACAGCGGGGTACTTCATCGTCAGCTTGCTGCCCAAGTTGCCGTCGACCCATTCCATCGTGGCGTCAGCGTAAGCAACGGCTCGCTTGGTTACCAAGTTGTAAATGTTGTTGGCCCAATTCTGGATGGTCGTATATCGGCATCGGCTGCCCCGTTTGCAGATGATTTCCACCACAGCGGAGTGCAGTGATTCCGAGGAGTACATCGGTGCTGTGCAGCCTTCGACATAGTGAACGCTCGCACCTTCATCAACGATGATCAACGTTCGCTCGAACTGCCCCATGTTTTCCGCATTGATTCGGAAATAGGCTTGGAGCGGGAATTCGATCTTGACCCCTTTGGGTACGTAAATGAACGAACCGCCCGACCAAACGGCCGAGTTCAGAGCAGCGAACTTGTTGTCCGTCGGAGGGATGATCGTCCCAAAGTATTCGCGCACCAAATCCGGGTGCTCTTTGATTGCCGTGTCGGTATCGGTGAAGATAACACCTTGCTTTTGCAAGTCTTCCTTAAGCGAACCATAAACAACTTCGCTCTCGAACTGGGCCTTCACACCTGCGAGGAACTTGCGCTCCGCTTCGGGAATACCAAGCTTGTCAAAGGTGTCTTTGATTTCTTGCGGAACTTCATCCCAAGTGCGCCCTTGTTTGTCGGTCGGCTTGAGGTAGTAAAAGATGTCTTGGAAGTTGACATCGATCGCGCCGCCCCAAGTGGGCATGGGCTTCGAGTGAAATATATCGAGAGACTTCAAGCGGAATTGTCGCATCCACTCCGGCTCATTCTTCATCTCCGATATCTGATTGACGATCTCAGCGTCGAGACCCTTGCGAGCCTTGAAAACCGCCTTGCTGTCGGTTCGGAAGTCATACTTGTTGATCTCGCCGAACTCTTCCGTGCTGGTGACGATGTCTGTTGACATGGGATTGTGCTTATTGGGTAAGTGATAAGTGAGTTCGATTAAGCAGAGACAGTTTCTTCCTTGGCCAACATTTCTTGGTTGGCGGCTTCTGCCTCGGGATAAGTCTTGCGAATACGCTCGTAACCGTGGTCGTGCAGCTCGCGAGCGAGCTCGGCTCCGCCTGTCTCCACGATTCGGCCTCCCAGCATCACGTGAGTGAACTGGGGTGGATTGTGTTCGAGCAATTTGTCGTGGTGGGTGATGATCAAGAGGCCCATCTTGTCCTTGCCGATCTCTGCAATCGAAGCACTGGCCAATCGCACGGCGTCAGCGTCCAACCCACTGTCGGTTTCGTCAAGGATCGAAAACTTGGGGGAGAGCATCGCCATGGTCAAGATTTCCGAACGCTTCATCTCACCACCCGAGAAACCATCGTTGACGTAACGGCGGGCAAACTCGGAATCGATTTTGAGCTGTTCCATCTTCGACTTCAGTTCTTTGCGGAAATCGCGCATCGGAATCAAGTCTTCACCTTCTTTCCGGTCGGGGCGGCGAACGTTGGTCGCTGCGTGGCGGAGGAAATCCGCGGTCTTAACGCCGGGGATTGCCACGGGACGCTGGAATGCCATGAAGATCCCCGCACGCGCTCGCTGGTCCGCCTCCCATTCCGTAATGTCCTCGCCATCCAGAAGAATCGAGCCCGAAGTGATCTCGTAGTTAGGGTGCCCGGAAATCGCCAATCCCAACGTGCTCTTTCCCGAACCGTTAGGGCCCATCAAAGCATGGGTCTCGCCGAAGTGAATCGTCAAATTCACGCCGCGGAGAATCTCTTTGCCTTCAACCGAGACATGCAAGTTATCAATTTTGAGGGTATGGGACATTTCGTGTTGTGAAAGATCGAGGTGTTGAAAAAGGAATTTCGTTTATGGACAACGTGTGTTTTCGTTCTGCATCAGCCTGAAGCAGATGTGTATGGAACCGATGTCGCAGGGGACTCCGCAGCTGACGAATCCGTACCCGGTACCGCCCGCGGTGTGAACTGACAACATCCATGTCCGTCAAGCCTGCACTTGGATAGCTCGACCGGATGCCCAAGGGCTGTGCTGAGGGCAATCTGCTCCAAATGACATGCCGATCGGTCATGCGGCTCGCTCACCAAATCGGGATAGGGGCAAGCATGCACCTCCAACACAGGCAAATCAGTCGGGCCTGGAGTCAAGCAGCTCGGAACCTTTCGGTCGCTAAGCAGACTGGCAAGGATTCGCATTCGATCCTCCAAACTCGCGTTGGGGAGCATGGTGCGGTACATCTCGCCAAGCCGCTCGGCGACTCCGTTAACCATTTGCGATTTAGTATCAGGAGAGTCGACTCCCTGAATCATGCCCCAAAGTGCAATTGCCAAGTCTCGGTAGGAAACTCCCGCCTGTCGCCATCCCTTGTCGGTCAAGTAATAGCAAAAAGAGGGGCGACCGCGACCGAATACAAGCTTTCGTCGCTCGATGTAACCGGCCTCCTCCAGCCTGTCTACCCGCTGGCGGATCGCCGTAGCTGTGACCTCCAGGCGGTCCATCAAATTCTGGATAGATAGCCCCTCCTCGCGTCGCAGTAGATCCAAAACCAACTGGTCCACCGGTCGGATGGGATAGTCTTCTTGGCTAGCGGGTAAATCCATGGCGGCTACAATTTTTTTGCTGGCGTTGTTCTGTGCTTCGGCGTTGAAGTGTAGCGGGATGCCTTTTTTTGACAAGCTGCGGTGCGAAAAATAATTTCCGCTGCGTCTATTCCCTCCAGGCGATACCACCATGCCGGATTTCAAGCGGAATTGCGTTCATCCTAGGGACGAGATCATGCATGCGATGGAGCGGATCTATCGCTACCGAATGACGACGACATCTGGGTTTCGGTCACACCAACGGTCTCCGGAGCACACGTGTTCAAAACCAGCGTAACAGGCACCTTTGGTGGCTCACTTTACACAGGCACTTGTGGTGGCTTGACGCTTTTCCCGAGTTCCTGCTCGACTTCCTTCACAGGCACAACAGGGCAGTCATTTGTTTTGACGTCTGGAACCACCTATTATTACCGTATTTGGAATACAAGCACAACAGCAGGTGGAGTCATTGACCTTTGCATCGAGCAACCTTTGTCTTGCCAAACTCCGACTTCGATCGCCGTTTCGAGCATACTCACAACTTCTGCTAATGTCACATGGAGTGCCCCTCCTGGTGGCACGCCTCCTACCAACTACGAATACGTCGTTTCGACAACGAATACAACACCATCTGGCGCAGGTACGGCAACAGGCGGTGCTACGAGTGCCTCCCTTTCAGGACTCACTCCGGCGACG
>JALOQZ010000362.1 GCA_025459245.1 Pirellula sp. | reverse complement strand
CGAGGACCCCAGTCGCACGGGAATTCCATTTTGAGCCATCAGACGCTTGGTTTCCTGTATGGTGAACTCACCAAAATGGAATATGCTGGCCGCTAGAACGGCGTCGGCTTTTCCGATCCGAATCGCATCGACCATGTGAATAGGATGTCCCGCCCCGCCGCTGGCGACGACAGGAATATCCACCGCATCGCTTACAGCCGCTGTAATCGGCAGATCATAACCGTCCTTTGTCCCGTCGCGATCCATACTGGTGAGTACGATTTCGCCGGCGCCCAGTCGCTCCACTTCTCGGGCCCAAGCCACAGCCTCCAGGCCTGTCGGGGTTCGTCCGCCGTGAATCGTCCGCCGTGAATGTGCACCTCCCAAAACTCTTTGCCGTCCTTCAGAACACGTTTGGGGTCGATATTGACGACGATGCACTGAGCGCCAAATCGCTCTGAGGCTTGGCGGACCAACTCGGGGTTCTTGCAAGCCGTCGAGTTGATACTGACTTTGTCGCACCCGGCTTGCAACAACTGCCGAATATCGTCGAGGGTTCGAATACCCCCCCCAACCGTCAATGGCATGAAGACTTGCTCGGCGGTCCGACGCACGACATCCAGCATAATCCCTCGATCTTCGTGACTGGCTGTGATATCGAGAAATACGAGTTCGTCAGCACCTTCCTCTTCGTATCGCTGCGCGATTTGCACGGGGTCGCCGGCATCGCGTAAATGAAGGAAGTTGGTCCCTTTCACCACTCTTCCACCATGGACGTCGAGACAGGGAATAACGCGTTTTGCGAGCATGTTAAGGGATTACCGTGAGCTTGCAGTGGCGGTTTGACCTGAAGCCGAATTGTTCAAGGAAGATTGGAATTGGTCGAACAAGTAACTGCTGTCATGCGGACCAGCAGAAGCCTCCGGGTGGTACTGAACACTAAAAGCATTATGGGATTTGTGACGCACTCCCGCGATGGTGTTGTCGTTCAAGTTCCGGTGAGTGATCTCCAAACAATCGGGGAGCGAGGATTCCTCCACCGCAAAGCCATGATTTTGCGAAGTAATCTCGACCTGTCCGGTCAAACAATTCAGGACGGGCTGATTGGCGCCGCGATGCCCAAACTTCAGTTTGAAGGTTTTCGCGCCCGCGGCAAGCGAAAGCAGTTGGTGTCCAAGGCAAATGCCAAAAACAGGTTTCTTTCCAAGCAAACCACGGATGGTTTCGATGGCATAAGTGAGAGGCTCTGGATCCCCAGGGCCATTGCTCAAGAAAACACCATCGGGATTGTGACTGAGAACTTCTTCGGTCGAAGAAGTCCCCGGCAAGATCGTGACACGATTACCGCGATGCGCCAAATGCCGGGGAATGTTCCATTTCATGCCAAAATCAAGACAAACGACATGTGGCTGACGATTCCCGCTGGAATTGGTCTCGCCTCCCAGCGACGAATAAGGATGCAATGCACTAGTCCAATCATGAACGGTCGTTGGCATCACTTCGCGCACTAAATCGCGTCCTACCAAACCGGGGCTATTGCGAGCTTTCGCGACCAAGGAATCTCGATCTGAATCGATTGTCGAAATGATCCCCTTTTGAGCGCCCCGATCGCGAATCCGACGAACCAACGCTCGCGTGTCGATTCCCGAAATAGCGACAATGTTGTGCTTGATGAGGTAGTCGGACAGAGAGCCGTTTGCGCGGAAGTTACTGTGGATACGGCTGCTTTCTCGGACGACGAAGCCTGCGATGCGAGGATGGCTAGACTCCAAATCCTCGAGGTTAACGCCGACGTTTCCAATCATCGGATAGGTCATCGTCACGATCTGACCGCGATAAGAAGGGTCGGTCAAGATTTCTTGATAGCCGGTCAGCGACGTGTTGAAGACCACTTCGCCATCCCGCTCCCCGTCGGCACCAATGGAAAATCCCTCAAAAACGGTACCGTCTTCCAATGCCAAGAAGCCAGGTTTCTGTTGGCGATACAACGCTGGGATCCCCCCGAGTTTCGAGTTGATTGGTCTCTTTTGGACCAACGAAATCAAAGGGAATGAGTAGCCTATCCTTGCCCCCAAACCCTTTTTTATAAAATTTCGAAAATGATATCGCAGAAAGGATCATTTCACTAGGGGCAACGAGAACGGATCACCTTATCGAAGATTCTCTTGGCGTTTCTGCGAACCTGGTTATGCTGAGCAGCGTAAACGCACGGGTCTATTTCCCTCCTCGAAAGTCGTCCCTATGGTCTTGGATACCATTTCGCCGATGTTTGCCGCTTCGGATTTCTGGATGGCCAAATGGCTAACGCCATTTTGGTTTATTGGAGTCGGCATTCTAGCGGGCTTGGTCGTGCTCTCTCTGTTCCTGGCTCTCGCCTTCCTGTTGATTGTTCCCACTCGGGGGCTTGAGACGGCTCGAAAGAACGGGACTCTCCACGGCGTGGCTCTCGCGATCACGGCCCTCCTGGGAGTTGGCATAGGCAGCCTCCTCAATTCGGGTGATTTCCGCAGAGCCTTTTTTGTGAGAGGGGAGTTCGCAACCGAAGAGTGGCTCCTGGTTTCTGTCGCCCTTTCGGCAATGACCGGCGCAGTTGTTTGGGCGTTGCTGTTTTGTTCGTCCTCCCGCTTCTTCGGTGAACTCCGCGCTCTCCTTTTCGAAGGGGTCGGGCTTGCGATGCTAATCACTCTCGGCACGGTGGCTGCAATCGGGCTCGCTGCCTCCCCTTGGGTCGATAACCCCAACGACATCACCGCTAGTATCCCGCAAATGTTCGTCCCCCAGACACGAACGCTTAGCTTCACACTTCCCGGTTCCAATTCTCCGGACGGCGGCAAGCTTCAAAAGTTGGAGGTTCAGTACGATCCGACAACACTTGGGTATACGAAAATAGAATCCAATCGACGCATCCTCATCGCGGACGCCTCAGAGGTCGATCAACTGCGTTTTGCCGCTGTGAATATTGACGCAGATGCACCAAAAGTTTGGGAGCGATCGATGGGGGCCGCAAAGAGCCCGCTTCCACTCGTCGGTGGTGCGGAAGTCTTTGCCCAAAATGAGGAGATCGACGACGCGGAAGTCACCTTCACCATCGTCTCCTATCCCCCGGTTCCGCAAGCTATTTCAATCCTGTTAGTGTCGGCATTCGTGATCGTTTTCGGCCTGCTGTTTTTCCTTATGCAAGCCGCTGCACCGAAGGTCGCTGCAATTGCATTGTCCGCAGCCAAAAGTGAACTCTCTCAGCCGCTACCAAAGATCCTGATCACCATTGTTGGACTCGCGATACTGTTGTTCGTATTCTTGCCGTTCCATACTTTCGGCGAAGACATCAAACTGTTGAAAGATTGCGGGATAACGTTGGCGCTGATAGCTGCAATATTTCAAGGTGTTTGGTCGGCAAGCACCTCGGTCAGCGATGAAATTGAAGGGCGAACAGCACTGACGCTTTTAAGTAAACCGATTCACCGACGATCGTTCATAATCGGGAAAATCCTCGGTGTCTTTTGGATCTTGATGTTCATGTTTTTGGTAATGGGGTCGTTTGAGCTCTTCGCGGTAGCTTACAAGCCGATCGTCGAGGCACGCGAGAATTCGCTTGACGCGCCGATGTGGCAACAATGCCATTTGGAAATGTTCCAAACCATCCCTGGGCTTGCGCTGGCGTTCATGGAGGCAGTGATTCTGGGCGCAATTTCGGTGGCGATAGGTACCCGCGTTTCGATGGTTGCGAACTTCGCGATTTGCTTTTCGATCTACGTGCTCGGACACCTGACGCCAGTGATCATGGAGTCCGCTGCTGGTGGTCTGCCGCTTGTCGAGTTCTTCTCGCAACTGATCTCGGCAATTGTTCCGAACCTCAATCACTTCTCCATGGAGTCGGCAATCGATGCTGACGTTGGAGTCCCCTGGTCCGTGATTGCAAGCGTGTTCGTTTACACGACGATTTATGGAGTCGGGGCAACCTTGCTCGGTCTCCTTCTCTTTGAAGATCGAGATTTGGCGTAACGTGATACCGCTCGTCTATTGTTTTCCAACGCAGCCCCATCATGTGGATTGGATGAAGGCTGCGGCACCCGGTTGCGAGTTCATCGAGGCGACGCAAGAAACGATTCCAGATCGTATCATGGACGCCGAGATCTTCGTCGGACATGCCAAGGTTCCCGTGAACTGGGATCGCGTTGTCGATCAAGGCAAGCTTCGATTCATTCAATCGTCCGCAGCTGGGCTAGACCACTGCTTGGCTCCATCGGTGATTGATGCAGACATCACCGTTTGCAGCGCGTCAGGACTTTTTGCTGATCAAGTTGCAGAACAAACGCTTGCACTGTTGCTTGGTTTGCTT
>JALOQZ010000361.1 GCA_025459245.1 Pirellula sp. | reverse complement strand
TATTCTTACTGTTGATCCCTTCTGCTACAGCATTCGTTGTCCATGCGTACAGAAGGTCACAATGCTGTTCCAAGTCGCATCCCTGATAAGTTAACGGCTACTCTTGCTTTTCATTTTTCTGCCATCATTTCCCAATGCAGGAATAAGAAGACGGATCGGCAAAAAGATGATGGGCAAAAAGATAGAAGACATCTTTGAATATCCCAACCTTCGACTCTCGATCTCTTCTTTGCGAGTTAGCGCCTTTGCGAGAGTAGTTGTCCGATGTAATGCAAGATCTAGGCATACATTTGCCCTTTGTAGACAGCCCAGGGCGAGGTCAGGCCAATCGGATCCTTTCTCCTGAGATCATACCATTACCCACTGAAAAACCGGATAGACCGAAACTTCAAGTTGGTTGGGTTATTGATCTTCGGTGTATGCCTCAAGCCGGCCAGAGCGAATCGATTTGCGAAAAGCGTCGTAATCAATCTCCGTCTGGTCTGCATACGCTTTTGCGAAGTCCGCTAATGCTTTGTCGAAACTGTCGTTCTTTCCAAGGTAGCCGCTGATAGTGCTTGGGTCCCCCGATCTCGCGTGCGCGTGTGCCAGCGCCCAGCCGCAGGCCTCGGCATATTCGCACATGACTGAAGCTGTGAAGATTTCTACAAGCGGCTTGATCTTCATATCCCTGAGTTGACGGACGTAGTAATGACGTCCGGCGTCACCTTCTACCCACCCTAAGAAGATATCGCTGGCCGATTGCATCAATCTATGGCCATTGACGATCCGTTCTCCGTGGTTCGTATAGGGACTCTTTCCGGCATACGGTTCGAGGACCGAGGGACGCGCCTGTTTGACTTGAAGAAACAAAGGGTCGTCCTCGCTGGCCATCAAGAGCAAGATGAAGCAGTAAGTGCCTACGCTTCCAACTCCTACCACCTTCAAAGCAGCGTCAACGAGTTGGAAGCGACTGAGCAATTGCTTGCGGTCCGCTTGTAGGGTATCGCTGTATTTTTCAAAGCTGGCGCAAACTCGGGTCATGAGCTCTTCGCGATCGGGCGATTGTGGGTGATATATCAACGGTGGGTTGTCGCGGATCATCGGCTTTCCACCTGTGACGGACGCAAGTTGTGGAAAGTCATGTTCGAGCACGTTATGTTCACGAGCCTTTGCTAAACGTTTCTTCACTCGCTCGATGGTCTCTTCGTCTTTGATCTTGGAGAAGAGTGTCTCGGAGTCGATGCTGGCGTACCAAATATCCAACTCAGAAAGTTCACTGAATTCGGCCATGTGTTCACGGTACGATTGAACGCATGCCAGCGCAGCATCGCGGCCGTCTTCTTCGCTGAGTCCGTTGTCGCGGCAGGCCAAGACGAAGCTGGTAGCAAGCCGCTTTAGATCCCACTCCCAAGGTGCTGGTAGGGTTTCGTCCAGATCGTTGATGTCGAAGATGATTCGGCGTTCTGGAGTAGCGAATGCACCGAAGTTCATGAGATGACAGTCGCCACATGCTTGAACATGGATTCCCGTTGCTGGAGTGCCGGCCAGATCGGCTGCCATGTTCAGTGCCGCCCCTCGAAAAAAGGCGAAGGGGGACTGAAGCATGCGACCGTGTCTGAGCGGAACAAGCTGCTGCATCCTGCCTTGATTGGAATCTTCGATGAGGGCAATAGGATCGGGGCGATCCGCCGAGGGGTTCCAATTGGAATGGGAGGAACGAGGGCACTGATCTCGTAGGGATTTGCCTAGCGCCCGTCGCTCGTTGCGGGATGGTCGCGCTGAATAGGAGTTACTTGAATTGCTTGCCAAGTCCGCTGCCAATGATTCCTGTTTCTTTTCCAATTGTTTCATTCCGAATATTCCAGACCTAAGAGATCGACTTTCGACCACAAGTGGCCAGAGCATGTCTTATTGCGATAACTTTTGCGATTCACGAGGCCGATGATCTGACTCAACGCAAGTCGAAACGACCGACTCGGCGACTCTTCGCGATCGGGTGGGATACGCCCGGCACGAGAATTGGTTAATCGGGACCAAGTCCATGTGCGAGACAGGACGCTTCAAAAGATCAGCATACCAAATGGCAGCTTCGCAAGTGCAAGAATTCGTGTCATTGGACGGCTTGTATGGATTGGCGCAGAGAGCCATTGATCTATTCGCTTGCAGAACTGGCAGGTGGCGTAAAAACGGCAATTAGCTATGGCCGATAAGCTCCGTCGGTTGATTTTGGGAAGATTCCCTGCGATGGACACCCATATCCGGCTACCAATACGATGAGCTAATGTATGCCGTTTGTTGCTTTTCTGAAAACCACACATCAAATCCGGAACCGCGTCCAGAACGCCAACCACGATAAAGTACGACGTCGTCAGGACATATCCATCCGTGTCTGCTAAATCGGGGGTCGAATTCCTCCGACCGGAAATCGGATCGAGGAACTTGTCGAAATGGTGTCGCGTTTGAAAACGCACGTCTTTTGTTCGTCTGTTCGTTCATCCATGATTCAAGCGCCGTTTGGGTAGTCTTGAATTTCAATTCGTGACCGGAAGCGTATTTATGGAGAGTGATTTCGGTCGCGTTCTTTGGGAGTTCGACATAACCGTCGTTCAATCCAGTTGCGTTTGAATAATGGAATTCGCCATATCGAAGCGAATCTACAATGAATGCGACGCAGAAGAGCATCGGAATTGTCATAAAAACGCAAATCGCGAAAGTAACAAAAAAGTGGTTTTTGGTGAACCGTCGCAATACAACAGAAAGCACCATGGCAAGAATTGCCATCACCAAGAAGGTTACCTGAACTGGCAGGACAATTGGAGCAAACATAGGGATCTAACGCGGGATGATCGGGATGATATCGTCGATGACCAATCGGCGTTCCTGCCGTGATGGATCGGCATTAGCCACTGGGTGTTTGGTTTTCGGCATGGTAGTGAAGCTCAAAGGCACGCATTCCGAATAGACTCATCGAATGATCAGCCCTAATTCCGCCCACTCCATCAGAATAGACGCGTATCTGCTCGGTAAATCTCCTTAAATAATGATACCAAAGTTCACCCGACCGATCTTCTACCAAGAAGTAAAATCCAGGTTCGCCCGGCCGATTTCCGTGTGATCTCAGCATTAGCGATCCATCTTCTTCAACGCTGCACTGCAAAATAACAGTCGCTGATCCATACGGTAACGGAAAGACTACTTTGATGCAGGGGGTATCGCTGTTTAGAACCAAAGAGCTGTAGCAACCCACATAGATTGTCCGTCCGCTTTGTTGTAAACGACGTATCCAGAATCGATACTTGGCTCGTCCATCTTCGCCGCGTAACGCCACAATCTCGCTTGTGATGCCTCGCGCCGTCTCAAGCGGATTCTGCGGTAGCGAGAGCTGTTTGATTCGGCGAGCGAACATCCAATCGACAGCCCAAGCAAATCCCCGCCACCCTGGGCGCCATGAGGTCCACACATTCAATTTGTAACGGGCGGTATGCAGATAGAAATTTGCAACGTCCGGATGAAGTCGTGCCTTTGCGCCTGCGAGAAAATCAAATGATTCCAGCAGCCCTCCGTCACGCTCAACCACATCGATGATGAGATTCTCTCGAGCCGCAAGTTGATCTAAAACGGCCCCGTCGATTATACCCGGTCGGCCACGCGGACCTACGAGCCAAGTCATATCGCTCCGAACGCGCGCGCCCAAAACAATATTCCATAACTGGGTAATCCAGTCACAAAGCGGCTGAGGATGAGGAAGTGGCATGGTTTTTCAACTTTGAGGATCGATGATTGTGACTTTTGAGTAACTCATCGGGGAATCGCGCTAAGATTAATGTTCTTCCGGTCCAAGTCCATGTTTAGTGGGAAGTTCGCTCGTTTCAGGATATTGAATAGCAGCAGATGAACCAGACCGCCCGGCCTTCCTGTCTAGGCAATACCGCTATCGTGGCTTGTTCTTTGATTGATCCGAAGCGTAGATCGTCAGCGAAAAAGATATAGAGCCTATCCGAA
>JALOQZ010000360.1 GCA_025459245.1 Pirellula sp. | reverse complement strand
TGGCTTGGCGAGAAGCTTCGGTTCGTTCCCAAAGGATCGGACGTCAACTCAACCGATGGCTCTACTCGCATCGCATAGGATGGCAATGTCTGACCACGGAGAATCTCTCCCACCTTGGTGGCTGGCTTCACGACGCGAACTTCAACGTCCGAAGTCAAATGCAAACCATTCTCGCGACTGAGAACCTTCAACGAAAAAGCACTGATCGCCTCTTCGCCACGCACGACGAGAGAGTAAGTGCCCGGCTGAACGCCTACCAGAGTGAACTTGCCCTCGGCGTCGGTCTTCGTCTTAATCTCGACCTTGGAGTCCTTGACCAAGTAAACAGCTAGATCAGCCACAGTGGTTTTGTCGTTTGGAACCAATCCCACAACCGAACCAGTCACATCGCCCATCTCATTCGACGTCACCCACTGGTGCGAGAACAACTCGTTGACCAACTCGGCCTTGGGTGCAGCTGCGACAACTTCTGCTGGCTGAGCGAAGGCGGTCGAGGAGTTGAAAGAGACGGGAGCAAGTGCTAACCCCGCGCCGAAAGCGGCGAGAAAGGCTGACCTTTTCAAGGTGCTGGACTTCATGTTGTAATTCCTGTGATAACCGGGCTAATTGACGTTGACCTTTATTGATATATCGATCGTAGGAGTTTTTCAAGCAAAAAGATCCGAAAAACGGCATTTTGCTAGCAAACTTCCCTTTACTCACGCGGGATGTTGGTGTTCAAGCGTCCGTCGGAGGACTGGTAGAGCTCCGAGACACTGCCTCTTCCCCGCTCTCGAGGCACGCGAGGACGGTATTCCTCGACGCTAGGGCGAGCCGCATCCCCCAAAGGAGACGAGTCCGCACCGACTTGAAGCCAGCTCATTAAATTGTTTGGATTGATGATGGTGATGCCGAGCGACCTGGCTTGCGTCTCGATGTCCCGCCGTCTCTTCGATGCCGCAAGCATAGCAGGGTCCCCCTTGCCATCTTCGTCGACTCGATACTTGAGTTCTTCGCCGACGACTAGCCATCGAACTTTCTCTGTCAATTGTCCAGTCACTTCGCCAGAGGGGAGCATGTCCATGGCCAAAGTGACTTGATTTTGGTCTAACAGCCCCTTGATTCGCTCGCGGTCATCTTTTCCATCGCCGTCGAAGTCGATTTTGCCCAATAAGGCGATCTGGACCTTAGTGCCGGGCTGCCAGAACGGCGAGTAAACCTTGTCGCCTCGAAGAATGGCGGTGAAATTGCGGTCTTCGAGGATTTTCGCACGCGACAAATGCTCCGCTCCGGCCAACACCTCGACGATCTCGATTTTGGCTTTGACTTTTCCTTGGCTAGCTTGGGTGACGTCCGAGTCGAAAACGACGAAATTCACCCCGGGACGAAGGCCATCGGCACGACCCAAATTGATCCAAACTTGCCCGGGCCCATCTCCTGGGTATTTGCTAACAACAACGTCTGTGATCTCTCCTTGAACGGTCTGGAAGCTCTCGTTTTGAACTTCGTTGATTTTCTGCACCAGAGAATCAATTCTTCGAGCTTGCTCTTCGTTACGCCGGGTAGCCTCTGCAATCTTGGCGTTCAAATCGGCTTGAATCTTCTGTGCTTCTTTAAATTGCTTGAGTTTATCAGCCGCCAGCGCCTCGTTTGCCTTCACTTGCTCGGCGATTTTCGCAGTGTAATTGTCCAAGTCATTCTTGGCCTTGAGCGAAATCTGGTCTTTTTCCTGCTGCGCTTGAACGCGAAGGTCGGTCTCCACCTTGATTTTTCGATCGTAGTTTTCCGTGTCCTGCAACGCCTTGGTCGCCGCATTGGAGAGGGCGATATTCCGGGATCGCAGTTCTTGCATCAAGGTATCGACGAGCTTTGCGTAGTTCTTTTCGGGCTCATTCGCTCCGAAAAGCCCCATGTGGTTCGTATAAGTCTTGATCGCGGCATCGATCTCTGCGTCGCCAGTGACACTAGTTTTTAGCTGGTCAAACTCGGCTTCGCTTAGGGGTTTTCCTACCCCGAGGATGCTCTGCAAGAGCTGGTTCCGATCTGTAACCTTGCGTAAATTCGCCTCGGCGTTCTGCTTGTCTTTGATCGCTGCTTCCGCTGTTTTCAGGTTGGTCCCCGACGTAAACATCATATAGGCGAGAGCGCCCAAGCAAAGAAAGCTGACGATGGACATGACCGTGACATAGGCTTGCCAGACTGTCACATTGCGATCGCGAGCCATGAATTCCTCGACGAGAATTAGGAAGGGATAAGTTCGGTAGCCATGAATCACTAGCTCGGGGAGAGGCTACACCTTGGACATGCATCCTAAATCCCGCCCTCCCAAGCGTCAAACATTCTCTTGCCCAACCTCCTCCATTTTCCCAGAATGCCATCGCAACCGGAACGCATACCCCGGTTTTTCCGGCGCAGGCGTCAAGGTCGGTCGTGGCCGGCGTGGCGTTTCGACCGCTTGGGAGGACGGGATCGATTGCCGGGACTCTTCCTGACAGGTTGACCTTATTCACTAGGATAACGGGCTACATCCCGCCGATTGCAGGATGTACATTAAGAGGCCTCCCGGACCGGTACCGCCGAGCCGCCAAATTCATTTTGCAGGTCAACACCATGTCGACGCTCTCCGCCACAGCTTCCTCCACGTCCACGTCCCACGAAATCGCTCACCAGCGATGCATCAATGTCGATTGCGGGGCGACATATTCGATCGACGAAGTGCTCACGAGCTGCCCGAAATGCTATGACTTGCTCGATGTCGCCTACGACTGGAACAAAGTGCCGGTTCCCAAGTCGCTTCGAGAATTCGAATCGAAGTGGCTGGAACGTCACAACCCAATCCGCTTCAGTGGCGTCTGGCGCTTTCACGAACTCCTCCCCTTCGCACCCCAAAATAGAATCATCACGGTCGGGGAAGGTCAGACGCTTTTGCAGCAAGCCGACTCCGTTGCAAAGTATGTCGGAATACGCCCCGGCAAACTGCATTTGCAGTACGAAGGCATGAATCCTTCCGGGTCTTTCAAGGACAACGGGATGTGCGCTGCCTTCACCCACGCGCACATGGTCGGAGCCAAACGAGCCGCTTGCGCGTCGACCGGCAACACCTCGGCGTCGCTGGCGATGTACTGCTCGGTCACGCAATTGATGAAAGCGGTGATCTTCATCGGCTCCGGAAAAATCTCCTACGGAAAACTTTCCCAAGCACTGGAATACGGCGCTTTGACGGTTCAGATCGCGGGCGACTTTGACGACGCGATGGCACGCGTCAAAGAAGTATCGAAGGAGCTCGGAATCTACCTTGTGAACAGCATCAATCCTTTCCGACTCGAAGGGCAAAAGTCGGTGATGTTTCGCGTCCTCGAGGCTCTCAGATGGGAATCGCCCGACTGGATCGTCGTCCCTGGTGGAAACCTTGGAAACTCCTCCGCCTTCGGCAAGGCATTCATCGAGCTTAAGGAGCTTGGGCTGATCGATCGAATCCCTAGATTGGCCGTGATCAATGCCGGAGGGGCGGATACCCTCGATGTCCTTTACAACCAGCGAAATCTCCGCTGGAACCGCGGCCGCGCTCGCATGGATATCGCTTGCTGGTACTACGATGAACTCGACAAAGGAAAAATCAAAGCCGACACAATCGCGAGCGCCATTGAAATCAACCGTCCGGTGAATTTGAAGAAGTGCTTGCGAGCCCTCGACTTCTGCGACGGCGTGGTGCGGAAGGTATCCGATCAAGAAATCCTCGATGCAAAAGCTCAGGTCGGCGCAGGAGGGATCGGATGCGAACCCGCTAGCGCGGCCAGCGTTGCCGGTGCCAAGCTGCTTCGACAACAAGGGGTCATCGGTATGGACGACCGTGTTGTGTGCATCCTAACCGGGCACCAACTCAAGGACCCGACCGCTACGGTCGCTTACCACACGACCGATCAAGACAAATTCAATGAAGTTCTTGGAAGCCGCGGTGTTACCCGCGCCTCGTACGCTAATCGGGCGGTCGCAGTCCCCAACGACGTCGA
>JALOQZ010000002.1 GCA_025459245.1 Pirellula sp. | reverse complement strand
GACACCGCCGAGTCGACCTTCAAACCGATGTATCGACATGAGCTCCTGGCTTTGATCGACGGCGGACATGGCGACCGCTTCGATATGCCCTGATTGGGCGCCAATCATCAAGGACGTTCGTCCCAGCAGCGGAACACTGCAGGTGAGCTGACTTTCACTACCAGCAAGAGAGAGATGGGTTTTCGACACGGAAAGTTTTCCATCGCTCTCGGCGTTCCAATAGGTGATCTTGCCATCTCGATCGATTGCGGACAAGCTCGAGCCGCGACTATCGATCATCAATCCATACCAAGCCGATCGATTTCCCGCTTCGCCCCCATCCTTCCAAGTCACCGATTCCTGCGAAATAGCGTCGGTGATAGGGTTGACCTTGTTCTCTGTCTTGCTGAGCACCACCCCTTTGCCATCGGTGGCGGCCCACACCCAAGTCATCGAGGCGTCGAAGCTGGAAACCGCTTGAGGCGTTTTCCAATCAACCGCCACAACGGGTGACGAGAACAAGGGAATCGTCGGGTGGAATACTAGCCTGTCCACCCGTTGGCGTCGGACGAGACCCGAATTCGTTTGCTGATAAATTGCATTGTCGAAAACAGCCCAGTCCCGATCCTGAAATTGGATGTCCGCGGGCAGATCGGCCACTTTCAAAAACGATACGTCATAGCCAAAGGTGATAGGCCGAACCGAGCCATCTTCATAGCCGACCAGCAAACTGGCATCATCGTCGGCGACCGAGACACAAACGGCTCGCCGCTTCGTCTCCTCTTTCGATTCCGCTTCCTCGTTGGATTCAGTGTTTCCGCTCGCGTCGACGTCCCCAGGCGTGTAGATCCCGAGCGATTGTCCCGAGCTAATGGAATAAAACCGCATCGTCGACGACGCGTCGATGGTCCACAAAACTTCGCCGTATTCGTCCACCCCAGCGGCAAGAACTGGAGATGCGTTCGAAATTTTAATGGACGCGAGAGGTTCGGACCGATTGGACTGAAAAAGTGGGAGCACGTTTCCCAGAAGCACGAAAACTACCAACATCACGACAAAGATCGTGCCGATTCCCCCAATGGTGATGACCTGTTTTGCGATCCTGTCCGACATGCGAACCCAGCGAGACGAATTGCGGTCCCGATGGGGGCGGATGGTTACGTTTTCGGTTTGATTCACGAGTTTCGCTTCAGTGCGAGGTCAGTCCGTAAAAATCATTCCGTCGCAAATAGGGGTAAACAGTCCGTCGTTTACTGGATGCCAACCATCTTGAAAGCCTTTTCCGCAATCTTGGCATCGACAGGGAAATACCCATCTTTGACCAACAGTTCTTGGCCTTCTTTGCTGAAGATGAACTTGATGAATTCTCGGCGGAGAGGCTCCAGTTTGCTGGTCGGCTTGTAGTTCACAGCCAAATACAAGTACCGAGCCAGCGGGTAGGACCCATTGTAGGCATTTTCTGCCGTTGGCTCGATAGCTGGCGAGCCTTTCTTCAAAGAGAGCTTGAGAGCTTTTACGGCGGCCGTCTTGTAACCGATACCGCTGTACCCCATGGCAAACTTGTTCTCCCCGATCGACGAAATCACGGCCGTACTCCCGGGCTGCTCATTCACGCTATCGAGAAAATCCCCGTTCCCCAAGACCTTCTCTTTGAAAAAGCCGTAGGTTCCCGATGCCGCATTACGGCCAAACAGAGCGATCGGTTGCTTCTCATACTCCCCCGTCAATCCGAGCTGCCCCCAAGTCAGAACGGGCTCGCTGCCCAACTTCCGAGTGCTCGAGAAGATCGCGTCAGCCTGCTCAAGGGTGATGGAATCCAGCGGGCAATCGCGGTGGACATAAATCGCCAGAAGATCGATTCCGGTCGGCAACAAGGTAGGCTTGTAACCGAATTTCTTTTCAAAGTCGGCGATTTCATTGGTCTTCGCGTCCCGGCTCATCGGACCAAAGCTAGCAGCTCCTTCGATCAAGGCAGGCATCGCTTTCGACGACCCTTGTCCCTCTACCTCCGTTCGAACGCCCCTGTAGTACGTCTTAAATTTCTCGGTCCACTGGATCATCAGTGTATTCATTGTGTCCGAGCCAACCGACTTGAGTTGACCAGACGGCCCAGGACTCGGTTTGTAGGCCGCCAGCTTGGGATCCACGCTTTGCGCTTGGGCTTGGGGGGAAACCAGCAAGGCTCCGGCCATGAGGACGGAAAAGATGTAGAAAGTCTTTGGATATCGCATGATTCTCGCCGGCACGGGGAAAGGAAACACGAGCTTTGCGAAACGACAGCGTTCCCACTGACGTTCATTCGCTCGCGAATTGTTCCAGAACTCGGTCAATTCTAAAGGAGCTAATTGTTAAGAAATGGTTAATTGTCTTACCTCCAACGCACCCCCGGCAAGCCCCGTTTTCTACTTGGATGACAAACTATCACATACCTCCTAAGCGAACCAAATAGTAGAATAGAGCGGCCCCACCGGGCTCCCCTCCTGCTCACCCTTGCTACAGCCCCGCATAAAATGCTCTTATACAGACGCTTGCTTTCTTCGATCAGCCTACTGATTTGCCTGCTTTCTTTCGTTGGAGCCTCGGGCCGAACTACCTACGCGGCGGACATCGATTTCGCCAAACAGATTCGACCGCTGCTGGCAAAGAATTGCTACTCTTGCCATGGCACCGACACCAAAGAATCGGGGCTTGCGCTGCACGAATTCGACCTGGCCATTCGCGAGGCGGATAGCGGCAGTCGGGCGATCGTTCCCAAATCCCCCGACGAGAGCGAAATCCTCAAACGGATCACCAGCCAAGATCCCTCCGTACGCATGCCTCCGGAGGGGGAGGGGCTCACTCCTTCACAAGCCGAGTTGATTCGCAAATGGATCGAACAGGGAGCCGAGTACAAAGCTCATTGGGCTTTTCTGCCGGTTTCCGATCCCTCGATCCCAGCGAGTTCGCTCGACCCTCAGCTTGCGGGCGAGAAACAGTTCGCAACCCAGAACCCTATCGATGCATTTGTCCAAGCGAGCTGGCGGGAAAAGGGACTTGCAACCGCCGGACGAGCCGAACCGAGAGCCTTGATCCGTCGCCTCTACTTTGATCTGCTCGGCGTCCCCCCCGATCCTTCGGTCGTGGAATCGTTTGCCGCAAACCCCACGGACACCGCGTACGAAGCCATCGTTGACGGGTTGCTCGCCGACCCTCGATTCGGTGAGAGGATGGCCCGCGACTGGCTGGATGTCGTGCGATACGCCGAAACCAACAGCTTTGAACGCGACGGCCCCAAACCCAATGCGTACCACTACCGCGATTATGTGATCGAGTCGTTTAATGAGGACAAATCCTATCGGCAATTTCTTATCGAGCAGTTGGCTGGAGATGAAGTCGAATCTCCCACAACGGAATCCCTTACCGCAACAGGCTTCTATCGGCTTGGCATCTGGGACGATGAACCTGCCGATCCTCTCCAAGCTCGCTTTGATGAATTCGACGACTTGGTCACCACCATTGGCCAAGGGGTGATGGGACTTACCCTAAACTGCGCTCGATGCCACGATCACAAAATCGATCCAATCCCGCAGAAAGATTACTACCAACTCGTAGCCTTTCTCCGTGACGTCACCTCCTATGGCCAACGAGGAGACGAGCGAAGCAATTCTCAGATCGATGTATCGAGCGAAGAAGTTCGACAACAATCGGCTGAGTTCAAAGAACGCGTGAAAGTCATCCGCCGTCTTCGCCGTGAGATCGAAAACGAAGGCATCGCTACGATGAGCGAGGAAGACAAAACAGCCGCAAAGAGTCCGGACCGAGACAAAGTCATCGCCTCCAAATTAAAGGACCATCTCTCCGAAGAAAAATGGAAGGAGTACGAGTCGCTCAAACAAGAATTAGATGACGTCACAAAAAAGCTTGAACGTTTACAAACGGAGTTTCGTTTGGGACTGGCAAGAAAAGATGCTTCACCGCCTGACACTCACATTTTACTTCGCGGCTCCCCGCAAGCCGAAGGGGACAAGGTTGCTCCCGCTTACCCTGAACTATTTCAAGAAGCTGCACCGGAGATCTCCAAACCACCGGAGGGAGCCAGCTCGGCAGGCCGACGAATTGTTTTGGCTAAGTGGCTTACTGCGGATTCCAATCGCTTGACAGGCAGAGTGATTGTGAACCGTATTTGGCAGCATCATTTTGGGCGGGGGATTGTTCGATCAGCAAACAACTTTGGGCAGATGGGAGACCCGCCAACGCACCCTGAGCTACTCGACTTTTTGGTGCAGGAGCTTGTTCGAAACGATTGGCGATTGAAACCGCTTCACCGAATGATGCTCTTGAGCGAGACCTATCGGCAGAGCTCCATCGGTATGGATAGCGATGTTGAGAAGGACCCGCAAAACGATCTCTTCGCTAGATTCAATGCGAGGCGTCTCAGCGCGGAAGAGCTTCGGGATTCGGTGCTGGCGGTTTCGGGACGCATCGAATACTCCAAATATGGCCCAAGCATCTATCCCGATGTTTCGGACGACGTGAAGGCGGGACAAAGTGTTCCAGGCAAAGGCTGGAACAAATCCTCCGACAAAGAGCAGTCGCGCCGAAGCATCTACATACACATTAAACGCTCGTTGGTTCCACCAGAGCTTTCGGTCTTCGACTTCCCAGAAACCGATGTGACTTGCGAAGCACGGTTTTTAACAACGCAGGCTGCACAGGCTCTAAACATGCTCAACGGTTCCTTTATTCAGAAGCACGCAACGCTGCTTGCCAATTATATGGCCACAAAGGGTGACTTGTTGGCGGACCGACTCGCGCAAGCGATCGAAGCAGTTTACACGCGTCCTGCGCACCAATCGGAAATTGAACGTGGCTTGCGCCGCATTCAGATCTTGCGAGACAAATTTCAATTGAGCGAATCGGATGCGTTTCGCGAATATTGTCTCGTCCTGCTCAACAGCAACGAATTCCTCTACTTGGACTAAAGGAAACTTGATTAAGCCATGACGAAATCAAATTTTTGTGGACGAACGCGTCGCGAATTCCTTTGGCAATCCGGTTGTGGATTCGGTGGTGTCGCGTTGACATCGTTCCTCTCTGGTGACGGATTCTTTGCGAAAGCGCATGCGGATCAGCAGAGACCTGTCCCCTCGGCTTATTTGCCTAAAGAAGCCGCGAAAGCCAAGTCGGTTATTTTTCTCTTCATGTATGGTGGCCCCAGCCAGATCGACACGTTCGATTACAAACCCAACATGATCGGCATGGACAACAAAACCATCGCCGTGAAAACATTCGGGCGCGGTGGGCATCGCAACGAGGGACGCATTGTTGAACCTCGGTGGAAGTTCAAGCAATACGGGGAGTGCGGCAAGTGGGTAAGCGATCTATTTCCCAATTTGGGGCAGTGCGTCGACGACATTGCATTCCTTCATTCCATGACCGCTGACTCTCCCATTCACGGGTCGGCAATGTTGATGATGAATTCTGGCAAAATCCTGAGCGGTTCCCCCTCGCTGGGTTCGTGGATCAATTATGGCTTGGGTACGGTCAACGAAGACTTGCCTGGCTATGTCGTGATGCTCGATCCCTCCGGAGGACCGATCAGCGGTGCGAAAAACTGGTCGAGCGGCTACATGCCGGCCAACTACCAAGGAACGATTTTGAGAGCCAAGGGAGCTCCTTTGCTCGATTTGCAGCCACCGGCGGGTGTGTCGCGTGAACTGCAACGCGAGCTAATCGATGCGATCTCTGAAAATAACGCAGCCCACATGGAGCCGCGTGTTCACAACTCAGAGCTCGCCGCTCGGATCAAGAGCTACGAGCTCGCGTTCAAGATGCAGCAGTCGGCCCCCGAAGTGGTCGACTTGTCCCAAGAAACCCAGGAAACCCTCAGCCTTTATGGAGTCGGTGATCCGAAGACCGATGACTTTGGTAGACGCTGCTTGCTCGCGCGTCGCATGGTCGAGCGCGGGGTCCGGTTCATCCAGCTCTACTCGGGTGGTGCCCACAACGACGCCAACTGGGATGCACACGGTGACCTCGAGACCAACCATAACCTACACGCGGGGCGAACGGATAAACCCATCGCAGCCTTGCTCAAAGATCTGAAACGCCGAGGGCTTCTCGACAGTACACTGGTGGTATGGGGTGGCGAATTCGGACGACAACCGGTCGCCGAGTATCAAGCCAGCACCGGTCGGGATCACAATTCCTACGGCTTCACTATGTGGATGGCCGGCGGTGGAATCAAAGGGGGCCAATCGGTCGGGACTACCGATGAACTTGGCGCCGCCGCCGTCGAACGCCCGCTGCATGTGAAGAACTTACATGCGACCGTATTGACCCAGATGGGGCTCGATCCGAACAAGCTATCGTACTTTTACAGTGGCTTGGACCAAAAGCTGGTCGGCGTTGAACATGTCGCACCGGTTCAAGAGCTCATCGCGTAGCGTCCTTCGATCGAAACAAAAATGAAAGCCAACTCGGGCCCAGAACTATTGCAACGCCGCGATCGAACGATTCCTCGCTTCACTATGAAGTACTGGAACGATCACCGAGCTTGGCTCTCCAGCTGTCTGTTTCACACGATCGCTTTGTTGGTGATCGCGTGGTTATATCGTCCGGTCTCGCGCGGCACCCAAGGGGAGCTGGATCGACCCGTCGGAATCGCGGTCGTCCATCAAACCGGACGCGGCAGCGACTATTTTCTCATGGGTGGCGCATCAGCGGCAGCCTCGCAAGACTCCGCAAAAGCATCTGAAAAGCTGGCTACGGTCGAAGTCGATACCCCCGGCGCGACCTCTCTCGAGGAACTCGTCGCCGACATTCTCCCGAACGAGACAACAGCCAACGGAGATGGTTCGGGACAAAATGCACTCGGAGAAGGGACTGCCGGGACAGGCACAGGAAACCTTTCAGGCTCCGGGCCCGGAGCCGGCAAAGGGATCAATCAAACGACCACCACCTTCCTTGGAGTCGAAGGGACGGGAGCTTCGTTCGTCTATGTTTTGGATCGCTCCGACTCGATGAACACGCAGAGCGGAGCACCTCTCTACTTGGCAAAGAAAGAACTTCTGCAAAGCATCGAAAGCCTAAACCCTGGCAACCAGTTTCAAGTGGTCTTTTACAACGAATCTCCGAGCCCCTTAACGGGTGCGAGGGGAGGGCGGAACCGGCTTTTGTCGGCGGACAAGACGGAGAAGGGGAGGGCCACCCAATTCGTCCGGAATGTCATCGCTAGTGGCGGGACGGAGCATATCCCCGCTCTCAGGACCGGCCTTTCGTACGGACCGGAAGTCCTCTTCTTCATGACCGACGGCGACCTTCCAGGTATCACCCAGTCTGAAATGGACGACATTCAAGAACGGGCCTCTCGCACTGGAACGACGATCCACACGATTCAGTTTCGCTCTGGCCCCCCGGAAACAGACGGGGGATGGATCCGGGCATTGGCAGAACGAAACCGGGGCAAGTACCGATATGTCAACGTCGACGAACTGAAAGTGGAGTAAGAACTTGGCTTCTCGCATGCCAATTGCTATGCCCTCCAACAACGCTTGTATCTGGACTGCCAAAGCCGGCCAAATGGGTTAAATTGTCGGGAAACTAGTTCAGCAACCTCCTGACAGAAGAATTGATTTAGGCATGGCGAAACCGAGAGTCCTTGTGTTGCGGGCCCCTGGAACCAACTGCGATCAGGAGACCGCCTACGCCTTCGAACTAGCCGGCGCTGAGCCGGTTAGCCTCCACGTCAACCAACTGATCGAGAACAGCAAACTCGCATCCAAGTTCCAGATTCTCTGCTTCCCCGGTGGCTTCAGCTACGGCGACGACATCTCTGCAGGTCGAATTCTGGCGACGCAAATCCACACCTTCTTAGGTGATGTTTTGGAGATGTTTAAACAGGAAGACCGTTTGGCGCTCGGAATCTGCAACGGCTTCCAAATTATGATGCGCCTGGGAATCTTCTTCGACAGTGATGACGCCACCCCTCAAGCGACGTTGACCTGGAACCAACAAGGGCGATTTGAAGATCGCTGGGTTCACTTAAAACCAGCATCGTCCAAATGTGTTTTCCTAAAGGGTATCGAGAAGTGCTATTACCCAATGGCACATGCAGAAGGCCGCTTTCTCTTCCGAGACGACGAGTCCAAAAAGCATTTGATCGCGAACGATCAAATCGCAATTCAATATTGCTCGCCGGATGGCCTCACCGACGACGCAATCCTTCCTCATCCAACAAATCCCAACGGAGCGGAGATGAACGTCGCCGGCATCTGCGATCCATCCGGACGCATTTTTGGTTTGATGCCTCACCCTGAAAGGCACTTGTTCCCAACCAACCACCCACAATGGACACGCCGAGATGTTCAGCCGGAGCATGGTGAAGGCCTGAAACTATTCCAAAATGCCGTCGCTTACTTCGGCGAGTAACTGCTCGCCCGAATAAAGTCGCGCCCTTCGTCTTCACGAAAATTTTCACCGTTTACGAAAGATGGATCGCGTGCGAGTCGTTCACACCCCTCTCGAGATTTACTCGCAGCTAGCCCATGAGCGATCCGCAGGTCGCACCGTGGGACTAGTTCCCACCATGGGTGCTCTGCATGCAGGGCACCTATCCTTGGTCAAGCAAGCGAAGAAAGACTGCGAACTTGCCGTCGCAACGATCTTCGTCAATCCAACCCAGTTCGGCCCAAACGAAGACTTTTCCAAATACCCACGGACCCTGGAAAGGGACCTGGAGCAACTCGATAATGCTGGTTGCGATTATGTCTTTGTTCCTTCATCGGAACAAATATATGCACCTGGGCATTCCACCTTTATCGAGCCACCGTCTGTGGCTTCGCGATGGGAAGGGGAAATTCGCCCCGGCCATTTCCGCGGAGTTGCAACCGTGGTATTGAAGTTATTCATGATGGTTCCAGCACAGGTCGCATTCTTCGGTCGCAAAGATTATCAGCAAGTCGCTGTGATACGGGCCATGGTAGAGGATCTGAATCTCCCGATAAGGATCGAAGTGTGCGATACGATTCGAGAATCAGATGGCCTCGCGATGAGCAGTCGTAATCGATATTTGAGCTCCACCGAGCGAGCCAGGGCGTTGGGACTTTGGAGAGCATTGCAGGGCGCCCAAGAATTGGTGCAGCAGGGGGAGCGAGATGTTGGCAAGATCGAATTGGCTATGCAGCAGGTCTTGCTGGCCGCTCCGGTTGACTCCATCGACTACGCCCGAGTAGTCGATGCGCAAACGATGGAGCCTTTGCAGCAAATCGAAGAGGTCGCGGTCGCGATCATCGCAGCTAGGTTCGGTTCGACGAGGCTGATCGACAATCTCACTCTTTATCGCCCCTAGAGCCTAATGGAAATCCATTAGCCGCTCTGGCGCTAGCCGCGGTTGTCGGATGGGCTCTTAGTTACTTTGTACAGAAACTTTTCGGTCCGCAGGAACATGGCGTCGCCGCTGAATGCGGGCGTCGCAAACGCTCTACCCGGTAGCTCGTTTTTGCCCACGACTCGAAAGGTCTTGCTGGCCTCAACCCAAGTTGCCACTCCGGACTCATCGATAAAGAGCAGATTCCCACCCACCCATACGGGAGACGCCGAGAAGTTTCCTCCAAGGCGCTCCATCCAATGTTTTTGTCCGGTCTTTGCATCGACGCAGGATGCAATCCCATCATCCGACACATAGTAAAGCTCGTCTCCAATCAGGATTGGAGTCGGGGTGCTCGGAGCTCCCTTCTTTTGCCTCCAAACCACGTGGCTATCTGTCAGATCCCCGGCGCCTCCCAATCGGACAGCCATAAGTTCTGGATGGTCGAAATCGTGGTTATAGAACACCAAACCATGCCCGATGATCGGTTTCGGGACAACGGACCAGCCGGGAGCCCGGACCTTCCAAAGCTCCGCCCCGGTGTTCACGTCGTAAGCAGCCATATGATCTGGCCCAGGTGCAAGCAGTTGCCATTGCTCGCCGACTTTCGCTAGGCTCGGTGTCCCAAACGAATGCGAGATCCTCGCTCTCTCGCTCCTCGACGTCTTCCATACCACTCGGCCTGTACGAGCATCGATCGCTGCGACAAAAGGGTTTTGGCTGCCATCGCAAACGATGAACAGCTTATCGTCGTGAAGAACCGGGGACCCACCGCAACCATGAACGGGTGTGTATTGGAGCTCTCGACAAACCCAAACCAATTCGCCGCTTTTTTGTGAAACTTTGGCGGTTCCGTTCGTTCCGAAATGAACATAAAGAAAGCCATCGTGAAGGATTGGGGTGGGGCTCGCGTGGCTGTTCTTCGCATGAATTGCGGGAGCGCTATCCAACTTCACAATCTCCCGGCTCCAGAGCTGACTTCCATCTTTCTCCGAAATGGACAAGACTTGCAGCGAGAGCCCTTTCTCTTTTGGCACCGCAGTTGTCAAAAAGATGCACCCATCCTCAATCACCGGAGAGGACCAACCTAACCCCGGAACATCGACACGCCAGGCGATGTTCTTTTCTTCGTTCCACTCGAGCGGGACAGATCCCCGTCTGGAAATTCCATCAGCTACACCTCCCCGAAACTCCGGCCAACCTGATTCAAAGCATAAGGCCGTTAGAAGACAAATCCAAAACATTTCCGCTCCTCCGACCTTTTATTGGATGGCAAGATAAAGAAGTGCCGCGAGCAGCCCACCCGCGATAGGGCCGAGGATGGGTACCCAAGCGTAGGACCAATCGCTATCTCTCTTTCCAGGAATTGGGAGAATAGCGTGTACCAATCGAGGGCCAAAATCTCGCGCCGGATTGATGGCGTACCCCGTGGTCCCCCCTAACGAGAGGCCGATCCCGATAACAAGCAATGTGACAGGGAGCAAATCAACAGTACCGAGACCGACGAGTGTTTCTGGGGCAGCTTTGCCGACCGACTCGTTTGCAGCCGATGCTGGAATCAAAGATCCAGACTGAAACATCAGGATCGTGAATACCAAGGCAAACGTTGCTATCGTTTCACAAACGAAAGCCTGTACTTGACCGGGCAGGGCAGGGGAGGTGGCGAAGCAAGCAAGCTTGCTATCGCCCGATGATTCCGCTTGGAAGTGGGATCGATAAAACCCATACACCAAGGCTGCACCCGCCATCGCTCCCGCGATTTGCGCTAAGACATAACCGATGGCCAACGATGCGGAGAATTTTCCTGCAGCAACCAACCCAAGGGTCAACGCCGGATTCAAATGCGCGCCGCTTCCTTCCTTCGACACCGTCGCTCCACAAAAAACCGCGATCCCCCATCCCACCGCAATCACAATCCACCCGGCTCCTTTTCCCTTGGTGCCGGACAGCACCACATTGCAGACAACACCGTTTCCTAAAAGGATCAAGATCATTGTGCCGATGAATTCGGCCACATAACTGTTCATAAGAGTTCTCAAAGTCAAATAGGGGGAGAGGGACCTACTCAGGCATGAATCGCTGCGGAATATAGTTATTGGCAACAAGGAGAAATTGTTCGATCTGTTGACGTTCCCATTCGCCATCCTTTCCAAGCTCCAATGCAAGAAGCTTGGCAGCAAACGGAGCTAACGCGACAGCCTCCTTCGCATTCAAGAATAACGCTCGCGTACGTCGCGCCAACAAATCTTCGACGGTTCTCGCCATCTCAAAACGAACGGCTCGCAAAAGATCGCTGGCGCTAACGATCGATGCGAGAGAGGAGCTATCGCTCAGAGGCCATGGAGGTAGTGGCTGCTGCGGATCCATTTCGACGACAACTCGTTTTCGGTTAAGCGGATGGTCGTATGTATGGCATTCCTTCTTTTCCAAACCATACTCGTGAATAATTCGATCCACGCAATCCTCTGCCATATGCCTGTAGGTCGTCCACTTTCCACCGGTGATTGTGAGCAATCCGGTATCGCTTACTTCGATCGTGTGATCGCGGGACAGCTTCTTGGTGGCTTGATTGGGATCCCCTTTCACCAAAGGGCGTATTCCGGTGAATACGCTTAGACACTCTTCCGGCTTCGGACGCCGCCCACAATACTCCTCGATCGTATCCAGAAGGAAGCGAATCTCTTCCGGAAAGGGCACAGGCTCCTCCGTTGCTCGAGGAATCGCTGTATCGGTGGTGCCAACCAAAAGGTGACCCAGCCACGGAATCATAAAGAGAACGCGACCGTCGGATGTTTTCGGCACAATCATCGCACTGGATTCGCCAAAAAACGATCTCGGCAAAACCAAATGCACCCCTTGGCTGGCAGCGACCAATGGATTTGCATTCGGTCGATCCATCTGCCGCACAGCATCACAGAATGGTCCGGTGGCATTGATCACAACTCGCCCGCGAACGTTGTAACTGCTCCCTGTCTCTTCGTCCCGCACGACAACTCCAGAGACTTTTCCCTCGGCATTCTTTTGCAGAGAGACAACTCTCGCGTAGTTTAAACAGCACGCCTCCGCATCCACGGCCGCAAGGATTGTATCGATCAATAGCCGGGTGTCATCAAACTGGCCATCGCTATAAGAAACCCCGCCAACAAATTTGCCTTGCACCAAACCTGGCAACCGCCGATACAACTCCCCTTTGCTTACTTGCCCAGACCGTTTTGCCTTCGACCCGATCGCTAAAAAATCGTAAAGTTTTAGTCCGATGCCATAAAAGAATCGCTGCCAATAGCTCTGGCACGGGATGATGAACTCCAATTCATGAACGGTATTCGAAGCGTTCACAAGCAACCGACCTCGTTCGCGCAAGGACTCGCGAACCATTTGAAATTGGAGCTGTTCAAGATACCGAACCCCACCATGCACCAATTTGGTCGATCGACTCGAGGTTCCCTTGCCGAAGTCATATGCTTCCAGCAAAAGCACCGAGTAACCTCGCATCGCGGCGTCCAAGGCAATCCCTGCCCCAGTGGCTCCACCTCCGATAACAATAACATCCCAGACCTTCTCGGATTCCCCTACGCGAGCCCACTGCGACTCGCGGTTCGGGATAGCGGGCTCACCCATTATCATGGTTTCACCCAACCCATAGATCGCTGCACGGCCTCAGCCCACTGTTCACGTAATCGTTTTACCTCAGCGATTGGCATCTTCGGCTCAAAGACTTGTTCCGATTTCCAAGTCGCTTCGAGGGCATCGATATCTTTCCAGTAGCCGACCCCCAGCCCAGCGAGAAACGCCGCTCCAAGCGCCGTTGTCTCGACAATTCTGGGGCGAACCACAGGGCACTGCAGCATGTCCGCTTGAAACTGCATTAGAAGCCCATTGACGGAGGCGCCGCCATCACATCGCAATTCTTCGATCGGCAGCCCCGAGTCTTGGCGCATTGCGTCCAACACATCTGCTACCTGAAAAGCAATCCCCTCTAATGCAGCGCGAGCCAAGTGAGCCTTTGTGGTTCCTCGGGTCAAACCGCATATGGTTCCTCGAGCGTAGGAATCCCAGTGTGGAGCTCCCAATCCAGCCAATGCCGGAACAAAATAAACGCCTCCTGTATCAGGAACGCTCGCCGCCAATTCTTCTACTTGCGAGGAAGACTCGATCAGCCCCAAGCCATCTCGCAGCCACTGCACCGCAGCTCCTGCGATGAAAACACTCCCCTCCAACGCATAGTGCATCGGCTTGTTCTGACCTGCTCGCCAAGCGACAGTCGAAAGCAGCTGATGCTTGGAGTTCTTCACTTCTTCTCCCACTTGCATCAACATAAAACACCCTGTGCCGTAGGTGTTCTTCACCATGCCGTGCTTGTGGCAATTCTGCCCGAACAAAGCAGCTTGTTGGTCCCCAGCAATACCTGCAATAGGAATAGCAGCATCGAAGATACCCTCCGCTGTCTCCGCGATTGCTCCGCTGCTCGGAACAATCGCAGGAAGCATCGCTTTTGGAACTCTTAGCAAACTCAAGAGCTCGTCGTCCCAATCTTGGCTGTGCAAATCAAAGAGCATGGTCCGGGAGGCATTGCTAGGATCGGTGCAGTGTGCTTTTCCATTGGTAAGATTCCAAACCAACCAAGTATCGATGGTTCCACATGCCAACTCGCCGGCCTCGGCCTTCGCACGAGCTCCATCGACATGGTCGAGAATCCATTGGAACTTGGTGCCAGAAAAGTAGGCATCGATCACAAGTCCTGACTTTTGCTGTATTCGCTCGGAATGCCCGTCCGCCCGCAATCGATCGCAGATCCCCGCGGTTCTACGATCTTGCCAAACAATAGCTGGATAAATCGGCTTGCCAGTTTTTCGATCCCACACAACGGCTGTCTCGCGCTGGTTGGTGATCCCAATGGCAGCCACATCTTTTGCCGCAATTTGATTCTCGCTCAGCACCCGCCGAGCCACTTCGATCTGCGAACTCCAGATCTCGGTCGGATCATGCTCGACCCAACCCGATTGTGGGTAGTGCTGAGTAAATTCTTTTTGAGCCACGCCGCCGACTTCACCGCGAACATTGAACAGAATCGCTCGAGAACTCGTCGTACCTTGATCGAGAGCCAATATCCACTTCATGCTATGCAATCCGACATCGGGGGAGAGGAGGAAAGGGTAGGGCAGTGCGGTGCAGGGCAGGGGGGGTAGCCTTCGGTGAATCGACCGAGTCCCTCAGAACCTGCCTCGTTAAGATCATAACCCATTCCAAGTTGCGAGTGAGAGAGGGCAGGGGAGGAGCGCCGCAGAAGGGCAGGGGGGAGGATAGGGGAATAGCGGGGATTGACTTTCCGTGCATAAAAGGCTTCAATGCGATCGGTTCAGCAGTACCCCGCAAGCCATCGGCAACTCTTTTGCCTGCAGCCAGCTAGGGAAGCTCCCAACAGTGAATCCTCCCCACTGCCACAGCTTCCGCCTCTCTCGTAGGTTCTGCACGGCAACAATTTTATTGCTCCCCCGAGAGAGCCGGATCCCCTAAACTGTTTGAGTCCTTTCTTTCTCTAGCGAAACCAATTCAAGCTATGAAACGAACATTCTCTTGGGCGGCAACGCTCGCACTCTTCATCGGATCGATCCCCAGTCTTGCTCAAGCGCACTTTCCGTGGCTCGTCCGCGGGGACCAAGGTAAGTTGATCTATTACTTCGGCGAGGGCATCGCGGACCAAACCTACAAAATGCCCGACTCGTTAGCAGAGGGGAAATTCGTCGAACTAAGCTTGGATGGCAAAGCGAGCGAACTCGCCTTGAACAAAGTTGAAACCGAGAACTTGGTAGGTTGCGCGACAGATAAGCCCGTCGCTCGCGATGGCCTCTTCGTCGCAGAAGCCACGTACGGAATCTACAAAGGGACACGGCTTCAATACATTTCGATGCACCAAAGCCACGCCCCCTATGTTGCGAGGCAGCCTATCGCCGATCCGAGCAAACTGCCAAAGCTTTTCGCCGAGATCATCGATACGGAGTCAGGCATCGATGTCTATGCGTGGAATGCTGGAAAGCCATTTGGCAAGACAAAGGTAACGCTCTATAGCAGCACCGGTGAAGAGCTTGCAAGTGAGGAAACCAACGAGGTCGGCAAAGTCTCCTTCAACGACAAATCGCTTCGTCAAGGAATCATGGGATTGGTGTTTGGAACCTCGGAACCCAAACCAGGCAAATTCAACGACACGAACTACGAAACCGAGTCGACCTATTTCACGGCTACGTTTTTAGCCCCCGAAGTGTCGACCAGCCATATTTCCGGGCGGCTGCCGGCTCTTCCCTTTGCAACCACCAGTTTTGGTGCAGTTCGACAGGAAAACTTTCTCTATGTGTATGGAGGCAACACCGGCGACTCCCATTCTTACTTCGAAGAAGGTCAATCGAATAAGCTGCTTGAACTGGACCTCCAAGCAGAAAAACCCGAGTGGAAAGAAATTGCAACTGGAGATCGGCTTCAAGGTCTCGGGATGGTCGCTCACGGCTCGAAGCTGATATTGATTGGTGGCTTTTCCGCTAAGAACAAAGCAGGGGAACCACAAGATCTCCATTCGCAAGCTTCGGTGAAGGCATTTGATCGCAAAACGAAAACTTGGTCGGAGCTCCCCAGTCTTCCTGAACCTCGCTCTAGCCATGACGCTGCGATCATCGGCGACTATGTGTACGTCGTCGGCGGTTGGGCAATGGCAGGCAAGGGAGAAACCAAGTGGCACGAAACCGCTTGGGCGATGAACTTGGCGCACCCAACCCCGAGATGGATGCCCATTCCCAATCCACCCTTCGTTCGTCGCGCCGTTGCAACCGTCGAACATAATGGCAAGCTCTTTGTGATCGGTGGCATGGATAAGAATAGCCCGACCAAGGCGGTAACAATTTACGATCCCTTAACGCAATCTTGGACAGAGTCAACGCCGCTTCTAGGTGATCAATCGATGGCAGGCTTTGGCGCTGCCGGATGGAGCCTCGGCGGCCACCTGATTGTCAGTACGCATGAAGGCGACATGCTGCAGTGGGACGAGCCCAATAAGAAATGGAGCCTCATCGGCCGCTCCATTTCCCCTCGCTTTTTCCATCGCTTCTTACCAGTCGACGACAACATCCTGGTATCGATCGGTGGCGCTAGCATGGCAGAAGGAAAATTCGTCCAGCTCGAAGCCTTCGCGATACGGGATTTGAAGTAGCTTGCGTATCGAATGCTTGCGTATCCATACTGGCGCAACGATGAATTCCAGTTGCAATAATCGCTTGGCATAAACTGGTTTGCTCCCTGGCTCGGATCCAAAGTCAGGGAGCTGGGATGCAGCGTCGCGTCATGTCCCATACAAGAAACTTTTGCTGGTCGATAGCCTCGGATAGATTCTGACAAAGCGTTTTGTTTTCACCGTTGACCAGTTCATCCGCTTTCTTCAAGTAGGCGATTGCATCGTCGGTTCGATGCATGGCCGCGCACGCGTTCGCCATCACAAAATACGAGAACCAATCGGGTTCCGGCGTGAGATCCAGCGCGGTGGTCGCCTCCTTGAAAGCTTTCTCTCGGGCCGACGAATTTGCGTCCCCTTTCCTCAAATGCAATAAGGCAAGCGTGCGATGGGCGGGGATTCGAAAGTCTTTCTCCGCGGTAAGCTTCTTCCACTCCGTTTCCGCGCTGCCCCAATTATTTTCGCCCGCCAACCACCTCGCTTTGATCCAACGATCGCATGGCGAAAGGGATTCCAGTTTGGCGATCCTCGCCATCAAGGTCTTTGCTTCTCGGTGTTTTTTCATGGAGGAAAGCAAAAAGAGTCGTATGTGAAGCACGGTCGACTCAAAAAACACAGGTCCTTGCGCCGCTCGTTCCAACCAAGTCCAGGCTTCGTCGAGATCGCCAAGGCGTTCGTGAAGAAGCGAGCAAGCTATCATTGCGGCGTAGTCCGTCTCAGAGGCCTGCAATAATACTTGGAGGCGTTCCCTGATTTCCTCTTCCGAAAACCGACGTTCGGGGTCTGTGTGAGGCCAATATCGGGAAAGAAAGCCAGCATAATCGACCTGCCATTGAAGCCACTTTTGATGAAGGTCGATCAATTCTTGAATGGTTTTCATCCGGCGTTGGACAACTGCGAGAGAGACCGAGTCAAGCTGCCGTATTTCCTCGCTTCGGCTCAGTGCGTTCAAGTCCGCTTGGGCTTTGGCCAGCGTGATTTCTCTCAATTGCTGTCGTGCTTCTGTGGCATTGAAATTTCGATTGTTTCGATCATTCCTCGACGCCCTGATTTCGTCATTCATGCCCGTCGCGAGATTTCCCAAGAATGCGGATGCTTCCAACGCAGCGAATTGCATTGCCATTTGACGGCTTTGCTCCCGTTTGATGCGTATCCAACTTTCTTCTGTTTGCTGCAGGGAAGTCTGAAGCTGTAGAAGCCGCGTTTGCATCAGTCCCTGTTTCAGTAAATGCTCTCGAACATCCGCCGTCGTTTGCACCAATGCACTGATCGGTGACGATTCGGCGCCGAGACCGGCGGCGTCATCGTCGGGAACATTTTCAGGTGCCACTTGGGCACGGTCGGGCATATCTTGTGCACAGGCAAAGTTTTCGACTCCGGGCGATAGAATCGAGAAACCCACTAGGCAGATAGCACCATGCCGCCGTGACAGGCCGTACCACTGTAACGAGCCAGACGAATGGAAATAGGGAAATGCGAAAAAGCCTGCAAACGAAAAAATTGGCTTGCTCATGGCGTGCGTCGAGCTCCCAGTAAAATGGTCGACCGCAGAAAAAACAGATTTTATTCCGCCAGCTGTTGGCGCGACAATTCCCGATTCTATACACTCGAGAGAGTCAGTGCTTCACTATTCAAGCAGTTCACGCCGAATCTTGCTGCTGTTTACTGCTTGAACTCTTCTTGTATTCTGTTGCCCGAAGGCACGAAGGAGTTGGCGATGCGAACGCATTCGAGTGGTCGTCACATGAGCCGTTTATTGGCTCTCGGTATGGTTATCCATAGCGGTATGGTTCCCGTTCTCTTTGGCGGCGAGCGCGATCAAGGATCGAGTACCTCATCCCGATATGTATCTCTACAAGATGTTTTGCAGGATGAATCGAAAGGTGTCCCTCTGAACCGTTCGACCTTGCTCACCTCCCTTCAGAGCAACAGCGAAGAGGTATCAAAACGGACCTTATCGGCTTTGTCGTGGCAATCGGGTCTCATTCAATTGGATAAAGATTGGAAAGCGGTAGAAGAGATCACCGAGGAAGACCTCAAATCAAGTCTTCGAAAATACAGGAAGCAACGAGGTGATCAGCCTCTTGATCTAGAAGGTCATCGCTCGATGGCTGTTTACTGCAACTCCCAAAACTGGATGCCTCAAGCCAAGGCGCATTGGTACGGAGTTCTCTCATTCGAGCCCAACCATGCAGAAGCGCGAAAAGCGCTCGGCTTTCGCCGTATTGGGAATCGCTGGGTTAGCGCCGAGGAATGGCAATCCATCCTGGAACAGAATTCCGAAACTCTGACATCCCTTAAGAAATGGTATCCGCGTGTGAATGAAGTTGCCTCGCAGCTCGATCGCGGTGGCAAAGAGTCGATCAAGGCAATTGAGTGGCTTCAAAAGGTAGAGGACCCAGGAATCGTGCCCGCTCTCCATGCTGGCGCAGTGCAATTCTCGGGAGACACCGCGGTGCACCTCGTCAATGCCATCCGCCGATTCCAGACAAAAGAGGCATGTTCCGCTCTCGCCAATTTGGCAATCAGTGAGCCAAACTCCCCAGTCTCTGTCTCCGCGATCAAAGGATTAAAAGACGTCGAAAGCGAATGGTATGTACCCGAACTTCTCGACTTGATGGCATCGGACATCGAAGTGCAGAATCAGATCGTTACGCGACCTAATGGCGCGCTGGTGTTGCAAACGATCGGACGACAGGAATTACAAGACACGAATGAAGTCATTCAGATCGACAAGATATTGACAACCGGTCGTGGCCCCAACATCACGCCGAGAATGGCGATGAGCAACCGCCGACTGGGTCTTCGATCCGGACGCAACGTCGCCACGATCCAATCCCCAACCAATGCGGTTGCGGCTAGCATCGCGTTGGATGAGGCGCAGAGATCTGCGAATGCGAATACCGCAGCCGCTGCGAACTCCAATGCAGAGCTTCGAGACAAGCAAAGTAAGATCGCGTTTGTACTGCGAGCCACGTCCGGTCAGAAACTGGATGACAACGCGAAGACTTGGTGGAGCTGGTGGCAGAAACAGCAAGAAATCGAAGTCTTAAGCCCTAAAGAAATCAACTACCAATACGGTCAGGATTATTCCTCGCCAGTCTACACTCCGCGCCCCGTGCAAGTTTCGTTCACGCTACCAGAAAACGCATGCGAGTGCCTTGTCGCGGGAACGGCGATACAAACCGAAACCGGTCTGGTGTCGATCGAATCGATTCGAATCGGGGACCAAGTTGTTTCGCAGAATATTTTGACAGGGGAACTCTCTCTCAAACCGGTGATTCGAACGACCCGTCGAGCACCTGCCCCTACACGCAGTATGACGCTTGAATCCGGCGAATCGATCGTCAGTACACTCGGCCACCCCTGGTGGGTAACTGGAAAAGGTTGGACCAAGACCAAGGACCTCCAACCGGGAATGGCGATCCGAACGACGAGTGGGAATGTGGCGATCAAAGAGTTGTCTTCCGCTAAGGACGAAGTTACTTACAACCTCGTCGTGGCGGACAACCACAACTATTTCGTCGGTGAAAAGAGACTACTCTCTTTTGACGCCGGCGAGCTGATTCCCACTTTCCAGCGAGTCCCCGGTCTCCCCGCCGATCCCCTCAAACCCCAACTAGCTTCTCGCTAGAATTGTCTCGCTTAATTCGCTAGGAGTACGACGCACCGTGGAGTCTCGCCGACCCTCTCAGAACGACGATCAAGAGTCGCTGGCCTCCACTAGCAAAAGCGACACGCAATCGCTTTTTGCTCTGGCTTACGCCGAACTTAAACGATTGGCAGACGAAAAGCTGCGACACGAGCGATGGAATCATACTTTGCATTCCACCGCTCTCGTTCACGAGGTCTATTGTCGGATCTACGAGTCGTCTCCTTCAACGCAATGGGACAGCAAAGGACACTTCTTCGCGGCCGCTGCCGAAGCGATGCGACGCATCTTGATCGATCACGCTCGCAAAAGAAACGCGGCCAAACGAGGTGGGGGAACGCACCAAAAAATTGAGTTGGACCCAAACGGGATTGCTAGCCCCAGTTGGGAAATTGAATCGCTTCTAGATTTGGACGAAGGGATCGATCGGCTTAGTCAAAGCGACCCGCAAGCAGCAGAGATGATCAAACTGCGAGTCTTCGCGGGCCTTTCCATTTCTGAGGCGGGCGAACTGCTTGGGCTGTCCAGAAAAGCATCCTATCGACTTTGGGATTACGCTCGCGCCTGGTCTGCAGCCAATCTTCAGTCTCCTTCGTAGAGAATCCCGCTCGCCGCCAGAAGACAACGCAAGTTAAACGGCCCTCAGTGGTGAACTGAGACGGTCTCCCTGAACGAAAATTCCGGGCAATTCGGAAAATGGGGATCAGGAATTACGCATAATCATTTAGTCGTTGTGCCGTTTTTCCCAGGATAGAACAATGCCCCCATTTGAAAGCGATCGAGAGCTGTTCGAAAAAGCGCTCGAGATTACGTCACCCGAAGATCGCGACCTCTTTCTTCAAGGTGCTTGCAAATCCTCCGAACAATATCAATCGGTTCGGAGACTTCTGTCTGCACTAGACGCTCCCCGAAACGATCCCCTTAGCGTAGCCATTGAGAATCTCTGTCCAGCCGAGACCGCTACTGTTTCCATCGGTAATCGCAATATGGAGGAGGGCGATCGGCAGCGAGGCGAACCATCATTGCCCCACCTGAGCAATTACAGAATCCGCGAACAAATTGGCGAAGGAGGCATGGGTTTGGTGTACGTCGCCGAGCAAACTCTTCCCGTTCGTAGAAAAGTAGCATTGAAGGTCATGAAGCCGGGGTGCGTTAGCAAGGATGTCATTCACCGCTTTGAAGCAGAGCGGCAAGCGTTGGCGGTCATGGAACATCCCAACATCGCCCAGATCTACGATGGCGGGCTACTCGAGGACGGGAGACCCTACTTCGCCATGGAGCTGGTTTCGGGGCTACCGATTACCCAATTCTGCGACGATGCTCAGATGGTAATTGAGGATCGGCTCAAACTGTTCATCGATGTCTGCCATGCAGTGCAACATGCCCATCAAAAAGGAATCATTCATCGAGACATCAAGCCCAATAACATTCTGGTGGCGATGAACGATGACGTTCCACTTCCCAAAGTGATCGACTTTGGTATCGCCAAGGCGACAATCGAACCACTGACCCCCGATTCAGTATATACGGCGTTTGGACAGCTAATTGGGACTCCGTTGTACATGAGCCCTGAGCAAGCCCAGTGGAATGCCCGAGATGTCGATACCCGAAGCGATATCTATTCCCTCGGAGTCGTCCTTTACGAATTACTAACCGGTTATCTGCCATTCGCTCCGGAAACGCTCCGCGAATCTTCCTTTGAAGAATTCCAGCGCGTCGTACGGGAAGTCGATCCCCCCAGCCCTAGCCAGCGACTCAGCACACTTCAAGCCAACCAAGCGGCAACTGTTTGCGATCGGAGGAGGATTCGATCCGATGCCTTGCTGCAATCCCTTCGCGGTGAGTTGGACTGGATCATCATGAAGGCATTGGAGAAATCGCGAGAACGCCGGTACGAGTCGGCAAACGCGTTCGCCGCAGATATCCAACGTTACCTCTCGGACGAACCCGTCCTCGCGCATCCGCCGACGCGTTGGTATCGATTGGGAAAGTCCTTGCGGCGAAATCGAGTCATGGTGTCCACCACGGCAGTTGTCGCTCTCGCCGTCATCGCGGGGTTGGCCGGTACCACGTCGCAAGCCATTCGCGCGCGCGAAGCAGAAAGACAGGCAACCCGACGTGGACAAGTCGCCATCCGCGCCGTTGATGAACTCTATGAACAATTCGAATCCAACTGGATGCACTCGAATAGAAAATTGACGCCCCAAACCGAACAGGTGCTCAATCGAGCGCTGGAGCACTTCCAGGCGCTCGCAGAGACCGAATCGAATGATCCCGAAATGCAGCTTGAAGTCATAAGAGCGATTCTCAAAATCGCCGATGCGAAATACTTTCTCAAGAAGACAGACGAATCGATCGCAAACAATCTTAAAGCAATCCAACTATGCGAAAGCCTCTCCGACGATCATCCTCATTGGATCGATGTGAGACTCGAACAAGCATCGGCATACAACTCTTTGGCGGTTCATTACAACACGATTGGCGATCAAGCAACGAGGAAATCGTGCATTGAAAAGAGCTGGCAAGTGATGAAAAAACTACCCAGCCCCGACTCAATGTCGGACGAACAGAAGCGGCTTTGGGTAGAGAACTACCAGGGCATTGCTAGCAGCTTTACTCGTGAACTGGATTCGACTTTCGAGGAGCTGTGTCCAGAGATCGAAAGGGTTGCTGAGAGGATCGCAAGGAAATTCCCCGATAGATCGGATGATCAGATAACACTTTCGAAAATCTATGCAACGAAATTTGCGAGAGATTTGTTCAAAAAGAAATCGATTGAAGAACAAGAACGTGATGCGAATCTTGCCGTTTCTACTCTCGAACCTTTGGTAACCGAAAACATCAACGACGAATCCTTTTTAAGGTCCTACGCGATTGCCTTAAGAAATCTTTCGGTTTTATACGGCGATTCTAGGAAAAGTGTTTTCGACCAAGCAAAATCAAACAGCCTGTTGGAAAAATCGCTCGAAATCGACCAACGCTTGGTCGACTCGTTTCCCAACAACGAACACAATCTGTTTTCTCTCGCAATCGGATACAAAAGCCTAAGCCTGAATCTTCCTGATTCTGAGAAACTCGATGGCCTGGAAAAGTCAATTAAGATCCATGAGAAACTTGAGCAGATTTACCCTACGAATCTGCATTACCGACAACACCATGTCTCGAACTGGCTACTTAAGGCCCATTTCGCACGAAACCTCGGGACAATCCCTAACTATCGTTTATTGCAACTCGTCGACGAGTTTGCATCGAAGAATACGAACATAGAACTGCCGGAGAAAAACGGAACAGACCACCGTTTTTTTCTCACGCGTCTGGTGGAACTTGACACGATCCTTATGGAAATCTGCATCGAGGAACGCAACTACTTGCCAGTAGGCCCTGCATTGAAAAGGATCAGTCGAAATTTGGCACGACTCGAGCCCCTTAATCCCTTGGAATCACCCGATTCTTCTAAGTTACTTCAGTCAGACCAATTTGGTTCCATTTACCGAAGCCTTACCAATCGTATTGGCTTTGCTCATATTCCTTTCTTCTACGCGAAAATAGTACTTGAGCAAATCACGTCTAGTGACACGAATCTCGAACCGAATCAAGTGGAGTCGCTTCAAGAAGAACTTCGCACGGTGCTCAATGAGATTGAGTCATGGAAAGAGGAAGCTTGGAAAATCTGGTTCGACTGCCTGACGCAAAGTAAAAATAAAGACTTCCTTTGCACGTTTATGGTTCTTATGGCGAATCACGACTCTGTTCCTGATCCCGAGATAGATTTTGTTCTTACCCCAAGCCAGTTGCGAAGAAAGGCTGATCTTGATCTTCTTAGCAATCAGTTTCGCTACCTTATTGAAGAGCACTTCTTAGTTGGTGAATGTTTTGAGCACGCCTATCGATTGAACGGCGTTCTGTGCGCAAGCGTGCCTGAGCTTCGAGCCCCAAGGTTGTCGCTCCAGCTTGCGGAGTTCGGTCTCCAACAATTCCCCGACTCGAAGCGATGGCAGGAATCCTACGCTTGGGCGCTTTATCGATCGGGTCAATTCGAGCGCTGCATTGAAGTTCTTGAACAGAACTCGCTTACTAGCGGCTGCAACGGATACGTCCGCGCCCTATCGCTATGGCATCTTGGGAAACGGACAGAGTCTAGCGAAAGCCTCACCGATGAGCTTCGCGCCGAGGCAGACGAACAAATCCGGCAGGCAAGGGAAGGGGAGAAGCAAAAGAACTTCATCTACCCACAAGCCCAGTTTGTCGAAGTTTGGCAACGGGAAGCCACCGATACCATTCAAGCCCCGCCGGTCCCGGCGCGGGCGGGCGACTGAGATGCAAACAATTGCGTGTTCGGACTTTTTGCAAGCTGAATATCGGCATCAAGGTTCTTCTCGCGGACAGGTTAAACCTTTGCGCCTAGGGGGTTTTTGCTTATAGTAGGACCTTCACCCGGGAACTCATCCAGTTACCGATTGCGGGGCAGGGGAGGGGGCCGGGGAGTGTTCCAATCGCAGGGTTTTTCTTTTCCCAGACCGGGGTAGGGCAGGGGAGGGGGGAGCCATCCCCAGGCAAATCGCAGGGTTTTCATGGTTAAAGTTCGAGACTTTCTGGGGCCATACCGATTGGCCCGATTGATCCGCCTCGGAAGCACTTGCCAAGTCTGGGAAGGAATCAAAGACGACGGGAATCACTACGCCCTCAAAGTTCTTCGGCCCGAACAGCGGGGCAACAAAGAGGAAATCGCATTCCTCAAACACGAATTTGAAATCGCTAGCAACCTCCATCACAAGAACATCATCAAGCTGGTTGAATACGTCACCGACGCGGATACCCCCTTCATCGTCCTTGAACTCTTCAGCGAAATCAACTTGAAACAAGCGATGCGAAAAGGCCCCGAGCCGATCGCGTACATGCTCGCCTCCATCATCGAACAAATCAGCGAAGCCCTCTACTACTTCCACAGCAAGGGCTACGTCCACTGCGATATCAAGCCCGACAATATCCTCGTCAATCGCGATGGATTGGTAAAACTCATCGACTTCACCATCGCGAAGAAAGCGAAAACCGGACTTAGCAAACTCTTCGGCGGAAAGAGCAAGGTGGAAGGGACTCGCTCCTATATGTCCCCCGAGCAGATCCGCGGCCAGGGCCTTGATCCTCGCAGCGATATCTATTCGCTCGGTTGCATGTTCTACGAATTGCTAGTCGGCAAACCACCGTTTACAGGAAACACCCCAAACGATCTTCTGAGCAAACACCTGTCGGCTGTGCCTCCATCCATACTCGTTGTCAACGACAACGTGACGCCTGAATTCAACAACGTCGTCCGAAAAATGATGGCAAAGAAGCCCGAAGATCGCCCTCAATCCATGTGGGATGTTTTGAAAACGATTCGCGCTACCCCTATTTTTAAAAAACCACCGAGGAAACCTGAAGTGTCTGTCTTCGACGATATGCCGTCGGCCGGCCGTGTCGACAATCCGACTTAGAGTCTGTCCGAAATCCATTAGTCGCTCAGGCGTGAGCCGCGGATTCCGATGGTTTTCGGATAAGCACTTGATCAATTCCTTAAGTCCCTCATCGCTCGGACCCGAACGCTTCGATCCAAACCGACCATTCTTGAATGGACACCTTTCCGAACTAATAGTTGCACCATGGAAACAACACCTCCTGGCTTTGAATTCGAACAACCGATGCTCGACATTGAGATTCAACTCAAGCAGCTTGAGCAATCCCCAACACACTCTCCCGACGAAGAACAACAGATCAACGCTCTTCGCCGCAAGTGGACGGAGACAACCCGAAAGATCTATGGCGAATTAAGCCCTTGGCAAATCGTTCAAGTCTCACGGCACAAAGACCGCCCTTACACCAAGGATTACTTGAACCTCGCGTTCGACGAGTTTGTCGAATTGCATGGCGACAAGTTCTTCGGCGATGACCGGGCCATGCTCACAGGTTTCGCCAAACTCGGGCGTCACAAGGTGATGGTGGTCGGCCACCAAAAAGGACGCACCTACAAAGAGCGTTCTGCATGCCACTTCGGTTGCGCTCACCCGGAAGGCTACCGCAAAGCGATGTCCAAGATGAAGATGGCCGAAAAGTACGGTCTGCCGATCATTTGCTTCATCGATACACCCGGTGCTTATCCCGGTGTTGGAGCCGAAGAACGGGGGCAGGCGCAAGTCATCGCGGAGAGCATGTTCCTCATGAGCCAGTTGGAAGTTCCCATCATCTGCGTGGTGATCGGGGAAGGGGGCTCCGGTGGTGCGCTCGGAATCGGTGTTGGCAACAAGATCGCGATGCTGCAATACGCCTACTATTCTGTTATCAGCCCGGAGGGATGCGCGGGTATCCTCTGGAAGAGCCATCAATTCGCTCCGAAGGCGGCGGATGCACTCCGATTCACATCCTCCCATCTTTCCAAGCTAGGCGTTGTCGACGATGTGATCGAAGAACCTCTCGGTGGGGCCCACCGGGATCACCACGAGATGGCTTCCCGGTTGAAGAGCTATTTGGCCAAGACTCTCGACGGCCTTCTGAAAGTCCCCGCGGCTCAATTGGCCGCCGATCGCTACGAGAAGTTCCGTCGCATGGGAACGTTCCTCGAGCAGCTCGAAGATGGCTCGGTCAAAACCCACGGAAACACAGTAACCGCCTAGAGAGCTTGCGCCGCTTTCTCTTGAAAAGCTTTGCGAACATCCGACGCATCGGAATTCGGAAAGTTGGCTCGCTGCGTCATCAAAACAAAGCATCGGTCCTTTACAGGATCGATCCAAGCCTGCGTGCCATACGCCCCACCATGCCCGTAGCTCCCGGGCGACAAGTCCTTCGATACCCCTTGAGGTTCTCGGACGATACAGCAGCCAATCCCCCAAGTATTGCCGGGTGTGAAACCAGTGACAACATCGCCAGCTGAGGGAGCTGAGAATGTTGCCACGCTCTCGGGTGAAAGGATTCGAACTCCCTCCAGCTCTCCCTTGCGCAATAGCATTCGCGCAAAACGGGCATAATCTTCGGCGGTCGAAAATAATCCGCCATTGGCCGCAGGCATGCGATCTCGGTCCGTTGGTTTCTTTCCCCCCAACAAACCAATCGCCGCTTCAACCAACTCCCCCTGCTCCGTTCTTCGGTAGGATTTAGCAAGTCGTTGCACCTGGGATTCCGAGAGATAGAAACTCGTATCCTTCATTCCAAGCGGCTTGCAGATCTTCTCCTCGAGGAAAACATCGAACGGCTTGCCCGAAACGGCTTCCACAATACAAGCTGCGGTATTGATCGACGTTTGACTGTATTGCCATTTCGAACCTGGTTCAAATAGAACCTTGACCTTCGCATAGCGAGCCGCAGCCTCTTTAAGATTCTTCGACGAGTAAGCTTCGCCAGCGGGCAGCTCTGCCATCCCCGAAGTATGCGTCAATAGATGCTTGAGCGTGATTCGAGCAGGGGTACCATCGTTCAAAGCAAGGTTCTTCATCTCGGGCAAGTATTCGCTGATCGGGGCATCAAGCCGAAGCTTGCCTGCCTCAACGAGCATCATGACACATACGCCCGTCATCGGCTTGGTCATCGATGCGATCCAAAAGATATCGCTGGTTTGCAAAGCCTTTCCGCTGCCGAGATCCGAATAGCCGGAAGCGTCGAGATGCAAGAGTTTCTCAGAAGATGCAACGAGCGTAACCGCACCGGGAATCTCTTTGGCCTTCACAAATCCTTCCATCGCTTCGCGCACAGAAGGGATGTGTGGTACAAGTGAATTGTCGGATGCAAATAAGCTGGAGACACTGTGATCGCCAGACAAGGTGCAGCGGCTTGCAATGCCGGCGAGCACAAGTTGCTTTGCGACGGTTCGGCGATTGAGGAGAGGCATTCTTTTGGTTCCTTTTGAGTGCCTATCGGAAATCCATAAGTCCGCTCGGCGCTAGCCTCGGTTCTCGATGGCTTTCGGATAGGCGATAAGTGAGTTGCTGGATTGACAGAAGATCAATGTAACATCGCTGAATGAAGGGCGGGGCAGGGGGGGCAGAACAAGGCGATACGCTGACCCTCAGTCGACTTTGGGGCAGGGCAGGGGGGAGCGGGATAGTTCATAGCCGGCCATGTGCAGCCATCGCACGGAAAGGAGGATCAAGAGCAACTGCACGGAAGCTTCGAGCAACCACGTCTTCCAACTTGGTTGCGTGAGTGCAGCCGGGATGGAAAGCTTCATCCAAAGCGATTCATAACTTGGCAACCTGAGATCCGACTGGAGCACATCGGTTCCAACGGCGAAGACGGGCGTATCCCAGTAGAGCCCCCCTGCCCCTGCACGAAGAACTGCAAAAAGCGGGACCAAGAGAACGCAACAAGCCAGCCGCCAGCTCTTCATACGGAGTGAAGCCCAAACGGCGAGCCAGCAGACCGGCACCAGGAAACCACCAACTGCACCTGAGACGATCGTCCGCTGGTCGCTTGGAAAGATCTCATACCAAGCGGAGCGAAATAGGTGATCAGGTCGATCGAGAACTTGCGACTTGTAAAACAAGGCGACCAAGCAAGCGAGAATCGAAAACCAGAAGACTTGCCGCAACGAGAACTGCATCGGTTGTCTTCGACGGTCCTCGGAGCGTTCAGCGATGGAGCGAATCCCGACACAGAACACGGACCGAAGAAAGCTTGCGGCAGTACCTCCGGCAATCAGGAATAGCCCCCAGTGGATGGCGTTGATCCCGAGAGCGGACGGGATGGCCGACCAAGGCAACCCCCAGAGCATGATCGCGTTCCACTGGCCGAACGTCAGGAGCAAGACCGCAAGGAGGACCAGCGTCTCATGTTTGCACGCAACAGATCGCCAACCCATCCAAATCGCTACGATCGATACAGGTGCGAAAAGGACCATTCCCGGCAGTTGATCGATTGGAAGATCGGGAGCGTTCCAACTGGCGATCCGGAGAGCGGCTCCAGCGGCGCCCAGCGCGACGAGGGCGGATGCGACAGGAAGCACGAGTGGCCGCATGGGGCTGCGAAGCTTTCCGGGTTGGGGGGAGAATTCGGATTAGGAAGGGGTGACCGACGTATCCGTTGTAGGGTCGACGGGAGGGGCAGGCAAGAGCAGGGGGGGCGAACCGGAGCAGGGGAGCGACCGCGCCATCCATTCCCTTCCGCGTCCTGCATCTTGGTCACATAACGTTACGCTCGCATGCTGCACCTTTGTCGCATTTCGCTCTGGCGGTTTTGTCCCATTTCGCTCCGCCGAAATAGTGAATCGACCGTGGAGCGTCCGCTCCGGTTTCGCATTCTTGCGGGCAACTGGAGCCCTGATCCAACGCGAAAATCAACGTCGCATTTCGCTCGGCGAAAGCGGTAGCAATCGCTCAAACCCCTCAAAAACCCAGGCATTCCTGCAATTCGAACCGAACATAAGAAACATTATCGGACGTTCGGTTGTGGGGAAAAAGCCCTTTGCCCTGCGGACAACTTGGCCGAGCCATTCCGATTTCTCGGTAAACTATCCGGGCTGCGTCGTCTTCTCCGGACCGGCAAACGGTATCGATTACGCAATCTCTAACCCGAAACTTTATATATACATGCTCCCCAATCGACGCTACACACGACGACCGATTCACGTCACCAATCTCCGCGAGCCACCGTCATCTCGAGAACGCTGGGAAGAACTTCTGGCTTCCACTCACCCTAGCCGCCGCCACTTTTGCCTAACGACCGCACTCGCACTCTCCGCCGGGACAATCCTCGACACCCCCGCCCTACCCTCCGATGATCCGCCCTCCCCTCCACTTCCGGAACTGGGAAGCCGGCTCTCAGACGCGCAAGCCGCCGCAATCGCGCAACTCGCCCTATCCGGGATTGATCGGGAATACCCGAATAAACCGAGCCAAGTCATGCGTGGACCGGAAGACGTCCTGTCCCCCAAACAGATGCACCCATCCTTCTACGGATGCTTCGACTGGCATAGCAGCGTCCACGGCCATTGGGTCTTGGTCCACCTGCTCCGCCACAATCCAAACCATCCCTTGGTCTCGCTCTCGCGACAAAAACTTACAACAAGTCTCACCGAAGCGAATTTGCTCGCCGAAGCAAAGTACTTCGACTCAAAAGAGAATCGGTCGTTCGAACGTATGTACGGCTGGGCGTGGTTGCTGCAACTCGCCGCGGAACTCCACTCCTTCGACGATGCGGACGCTCGCCTTTGGCGCAAAGCGATTCGACCCCTTGAAAACAAGATCGTCGAACTCACCACCGACTACTTGCCTCGCCTCTCGTTTCCAATTCGCACCGGCGTCCATCCCGATACCGCCTTCGCCCTCGGACTGGCAGTCGACTATGCCAAAGCCGTTCGAGATGACCGCTTCCTGTCCTTGATCCAGACACGGGCGCGCACGTTCTACCTTCAAGACCGAGCTGCGAACGCCGCATTCGAACCTTCAGGCGAAGACTTCTTTTCTCCGACACTCAACGAAGCCGATTTGATGCGACGCATACTTACGCCCGCCGAGTTTGCTCCATGGCTTCGCGCATTCCTGCCTGAGCTGGATCAAGTCCACGACCGAAGTGAGGCATCTCGAAGCTCAAAACTTCTTCAACCTGTCGAAGTCAGCGATGTAACCGATGGCAAATTGGTGCACCTGGCTGGACTCGATTTCTCTCGCGCGTGGTGCATGCTTGGGATCGCAAAGTCCCTCGCCAATTCCGATCCCTTGGGAATGAAGCTTCATGAATCCGCGCGAGATCATGCGAGAGTCGGATTTCGATATGTTTTTAGCGGCCACTATGAAGGTGAGCACTGGCTCGGAACATTCGCCTTGTTCGCACTCGCAGCCAGCCTTCGAAATGGCCAATGAAGGAATGACGTTTAGCGAGGCAAGATGTCGGTAGGCCAGCCAGTTTGGCCACTTGAATTTTGTCCGCTCGCATTGCCGGTAGGTAAACCAGGAAGGTTCGGGAAGGTTACCCCACCCCCCTGCCCTGCTGGCTGTGCCCCCCCTAATGGCGGCCATAAGCTTCCATTGGATTCAGGTGCAGAAACGCTCGGCTGGAACCACGATCCACCGGAACCGCTGTTACCTGCATTAGGATTCAAAGCCCCACCCCAGCCCCCCTGCCCTGCCTCGGAAACGGGATATCCGGCAGGCACTTGCCCATCGGGCCATTGGTTCTGCTGAAGTTTCTGCTCTACGTTTTGAATATAAGGCCCAACGACTTGCTTAATCTCAACCGGTAGCAACCCGCCCGCGCTGGCCAAAATGCGACTGATATAAAGCCCACTTTTGGAGTTAGCGATCCGCTGCTGCTGGGCAGGACCAAGCAGCGACATGGCAAACATCGTGATCAGTAAACAAAAGAGGATTCCTTTTATTAAACCAAAACCTGCACCTAAGTGCCGGTCAAACTCTCGCAGCTTTACTTTGTCGATCGAAGTGCTGACGAGCCGAAAGGCCATCCAGATTACGAAACTAGATCCGAAATAGAGCAGCAACATCGCCAAGAATAAATTCCAAGGCGGATCGGCATTGATCATTTTGGCAACATCATTGCGAAAATGATAAGCAACAAAATAGCTTGCTACGATGGAAGCCAACGATGCCACTTGCCAGGCAAATCCTTTTATTGCACCGAAGATCGTTGTTGCTGCCAGCACGATCAGCATGATGATGTCGTACGTTTGCATTATGCTCGCATTCCTTTGCACTGCTGTTGATTGGGAGCGCGGACTATATCGTTTTTGCCCAATCTCCGTAAATACCCATTCTCTATTTCTCGACCGACCTTACGCTCCCCCCTCCCCTTTTGATATGCATCTCCCCTCCCCTGCCCTCTCTCCGGATTCGGTTTTCATTTTGCTAGCAAAGCACAAAAGGCCATGGCAGACTTTCGCACTCACATGACGGTAAGCACGGTCGCGGGCATTCTCTACGGACTGGGTGGCTACCAATCCGGGTTGTCGATCGAGAGTTGCGTCATCGGCGGTGCCCTTTGCAGCGTCAGCGGGATGCTTCCCGATTTGGATAGCGATTCTGGAATCCCGCTCCGTGAAGCAATTGGATTCGCCTCCGCCGTCATTCCTATGCTCTTGGTCGAACGCTTGCGCCGCATTGGGATGAGCCACGAGATGATGCTGGTGACGACGATCTGTGTCTATTTCTTTTTGCGCTTTGGGATCGCGGAACTTTTTCGCCGCTATACCGTCCACCGCGGTATGTGGCATAGCGTTCCTGCGGCGCTTTCCGCCGCACTCTTCGCTTTTCTGGTCAGTTCGTGCGACAACATGAGCCTGCGGCTCTTCAAGACATTGGCCATCTTCATCGGTTTCATGTCCCACATCCTGCTCGACGAAATATGGTCGGTCGAATTTCGACGAGGGCGGTACACGTTCAAGCACAGTTTTGGAACGGCGCTCAAGTTTTGGGGGCAGAGCCGCATCGCTAATCTATTTAGCTACTCCTTTTTGACGATTCTTTGCGTCCTCGCTTACTATGATGAAGGGCTCATGTCGCGGTTTGGCTACGTACCTCACACACCGCAAACCGCGCTCGATTGGTTTCATAATTTCCGCACCCACGCACAAAGTTTATTAACGAGGTAGCGCCTCGCTGCTAGCCTCGCATGACTATGACCTCACTTTATCAAGTCAACATACGAGCGCTGCTACGAGAGCTTTCAACAGATCTCAGTCGTCCCGCAACCCTGGATGACTTGCCCGACGAGTATCTCGATCGCTGGCAATCTCTTGGATTCCAATGGATTTGGCTCCTTAGCGTTTGGCAAACCGGCGAGGCGTCGAAGCAAGTATCACGAAGGCAAGCGACTTGGAGGCAAGAGTTTCAAGCGTCATTGCCGGACTTGAAAGATGACGACATCGAGGGCTCAGGATTTGCGATCACGAGCTACCGAGTGCATGAAACGCTTGGGGGTAACGAGGCGCTCGCGAGGCTCCGAAGTCGACTTCAAATTCGCGGCCTCCGCTTGATGCTCGACTTTGTTCCCAACCACGTCAGCCTGGATCACCCTCTACTGGAGACCGAACCCAACCTGTTCATCACAGGGACAGAAGAGCAGCTTCAACTGGAACCCCAGAACTTCTTTCGCCATCCTAGCGGTCAAGTATTCGCCCATGGGCGGGATCCTTATTTTCCTGGCTGGATCGACACCGCGCAGCTCGACTACAGCTGCCCGGATCTAATCCAACGCATGGAGAACGAGTTGACCCATATCGCCACGTTATGCGATGGCGTACGATGCGACATGGCAATGCTGATTCTACCGGATGTCTTTCAGCAGACGTGGAACCGCCCTGCCCTCCCCTTCTGGCCTGACGCGATAAAAAAAGCAAAGAAGACGCACGCAGAGTTTTGTTTCATGGCCGAAGTCTACTGGAATCGCGAGTGGGATCTGCAGCAGCTTGGTTTTGACTATTGCTATGACAAAATTTTGTACGATCGACTCCTTCGCGATTCCCCGAGGTCAATCCATTTGCACTGGCTCGCGGACTCGCAATATCAGCAAAAGCTTGTTCGATTCCTAGAGAATCATGACGAGCCTCGTATTGCCAGCCGTCTCTCCAAACAGCAGCACTTCGCGGCAGCGATACTTTGCTATCTCTCGGAAGGCCTCAAGTTTTTCCACGAAGGCCAGTTAGAGGGGAGGCAGCTCAAGATCTCCCCGCATGTTACGAGGCGTTGGGCGGAGGCTATCGATGTTGATATCGAAAGCTTCTACATGCGTCTTCTAAAGCTTCTAAATAAGGACATCTTTGAGCAAGGGCGATGGATGCTGATCGATCCGAAACCGGCTTGGGACGGCGACCCTACCTTCGAAAACATTCTGGCATTTCGCTGGAAGGACCCCGAGTTCAGACACTTGCTGGTGATCGTCAACTATTCCTCTTGTGAGTCGCAAGCGCGAGTACGCCTATCGATCGATCGAAATTGTGTGAGCCATGTGCATTTCGAAGATTGCATGAGCGGCGAGTCACGCGAGTTTCATCGAGGAGAACTCTTCAATCCCGGAATGCTTGTCAAATTGCAGCCTTGGCAATTCCTCGTTTTGGAAGAAACGGATAACACCTAAACCGATCGGCACCACGACAATTTGTCGTTGCCTAATGCAGACCTGTCGTAGTCGTTTTGCAGCGTGGCTCCCGGTAAGTTTACCTAGACTCTCCCTCTCACGACGCAGTCTTCCCAAGCTTCCAAATGTTGTCCTGAATGTCGGCCGGCATTCTATTTGCGAGTAACTCCCTGAGAAATTGTGGTTGCGGATTGAGCCACCACGATGCTTGTCCAGAGCGGCAAAGGAATTCAAGGATGAGTTCCGGGTACGATACGCACGAACAGGGATGTCACGTATGGAAATCAGAGCCGAGAGTTACGCGACCAAGACGATGCAGGGTTGGGATCAGTTTCAGCGATTCCTGTCGGGAGGAATTCCCCACGCGGAGGATATCGCATCCACCCTCTCCCAAAGCTCGCTTCGCTATCCAACCGGATTGCGACGAAGTATGGATGAAGTCGATCTCGTGCACTATTCAGCAATCCATCATGCCTATCGCAACAATAAACTTCGGTGCTTCCTTACGTTTATGGAAATGGCCAAAAGCGAGGCTTATTGGCCCAGCGTGAAGGAATGCAAAGAAACCCAGTTCGTTGTGATCGATGTCTTTCTGAAGGACACGGCGGAATCGGTCGTAGAGGCTATCCGATTGCTTCCGCTTTGGCTGAATGAACAACAGGCAGAACCCAGCGAAGGCCCACAGTCCACCGCAGCATTACCATTCTCTGCGTCGTGGTCTGTCGGCCAATTCCGCGCTGCGTGAAAAGGATAGAGCAGAAATGTGTTCAGGAGATGAAGAACAGAAGTAGTCGCTGTGAAACTAATACTGTGAAACTAATTCTGCTCAGCGGATCTGCTGACGGGGGTGTCATGAAGACCTGGACTGTCATGAAGGCTAGGTGCAATCCAGTGCTGCACCAGCAAGTGAAAACGGACCAGATCGGGCACCGATTGGAGGTCCAATTTTTTCATGATCTTGGAACGACGGGCTTCCACGGTCCTTTCCGCGATGTTTAGTCTTCGGGCGATCATTTTGTTCATTGCACCGTCGACCACCAACTGCACGACATCCTTTTCCGATGCGGTTAAAGTCTCCCATCGCGCGATCAATTGGCAGGGATCCTCCGACTTCTTGAAAAGCTGTCTGAGCAACTGACAGCTATATTCTTCGGAGGGGATACGACGAGTCAGCCCGATCACCCCGATCCAAGCCCCTTCGCGCAGGATTCCCTGCCGGCGAACTTCTAATTGAATCCGCCGTCCCCGTTCGCTCAATATTTCACAACGCAATGTTTGAATGTCATCGGTTGGTACCGCTGCGGCAGCTGCATGCACATACTCAGCGTTCCAAGCGTGATTTGTCAGGAGAAGCTCGTAGTTCTTACGTCTCCATTGGTCCAAATCGACTTCGAACACTTTTGCCGCCGACGGACTGATGAAGGTCACCCGTCTTTCGGTGTCGTGCGTGTAAAGAACCAGATCTTGGCTAGGGCAATGAAAAAACCCAGGGACAAGCATCTCAGGGTGGCTAAGAACTGAACCAGCTTGTGGACTTTGGCTGGATGAAAAAAAAGGCACGTCCATTCTTGACCTCGACCAATTAGGGTGGGACGGGCGCTGTTTTCGAGTGAGAGGAGGCGGAGAACAAAGGCGCGTTAACCAACACAAAGAAACCTTAACGACGAAGTGCGCTCCATGTCAAGTAAAAATAAAACCGAACTCGCCCTATCGGAGAGACGGATTGGTGTCCGTCGTTGCAGTCATCGTCGGGGGGGTACCCGATGAGCCATCCATTTTGGGTTGCTCCTCTAACTTTCGACCGAAAATTCGGTTTGCGAACAAAAAGCCACCCCGATGATCCACCCCATTGGGATGAATCGCTACTTCGGACCTGGCTGCTCCCCCCGCTTGCTGCTTGATTCGCTTCCCTGCGAAACGCGTCCCACCATAGATCGTTCCGTACTGAAGAGGTCCGACACCAAGAATCCAAGTGTCTCGCGCACTGCTTCCCGCTTGCGCAATACCCGATTGCCAGATCGGTTCGCGTGTTTCGCGATCGTACGCAAAGACCGAAACTTTCGCGGCGGCGCTCTTCATCTCTCGTTTTGCCACCGAGATCTCCGGGATGGTGGGCAAAGTCGGCGAACCTGGAATCACATTTGAAGCATTCGCGAAGATATTGTTGGCCGGCATCCCGTAAATGACGCTGTGGCCATCGGTTCCGAGCGCCCCGCACCGAGCTTCGCAGATAATTTCCGCGGCATCGCGAGAATCGACCAGCATGCAACCGGCCGCAGTCATCTGCTGCCGCAGTCCGCTGATAATATAATCCGAGGTAACCAAATTGGCTGGCATCGGAACACCAGGAATCACCTTCCCTGCAGCCGATACATAGGTCGTGTCGAGAAAGACCTTGTGACCGGTCAACGGCCGAAAGTCCATCTTGGAAATGGTGGAGTCGACCGCGTCGGACATCAAAAGCTGTTCCGTGGCCGTAAACGATTTGGTGGTCCCGCAACCTGCGACGGCCTCTAATAGACCCAGCAGCAATGCCCAAACAAACAGATAGCGATTTGGACCTTTCTCAAGAACAAACCGTATCATCGACAACCTGGATGGGAAGATGGATGGGGGGAAGGGAAAGGAATGGGGGCCGGTGGAGGAAACGGACATACTGTAATTCAGCGACCTTCAATCGCTGGGGGGAGAATAGCCCGAGAGCCTCTGCCCCTAAAGACAAAATGAGCAGACTGGGCAAACTAAGTCGTTTTCAATCGGGAAAAGATGTGCCTATCCCCGAAATCCGTCCGATCCAACTAGACTGAGAACGGACACTGTCCTCTCTTCCCTCCCACAACCGAAATGCAAGAAACATGCGAATTGTCCATCACGGCGGCCATACGGGTGTAACCGGTTCGTGCCATCAATTGTTCTTCAATAACGATCGCTCGTTACTGGTCGATTGTGGCATGTTCCAGGGAGCAGATGCGCGAAAAAGAGAATCGATGGAGATCGATTTTCCATTGGATGGGATCGATGCTTTGCTGCTCACCCACGTCCACATCGATCACATCGGAAGAATCCCTTACTTAATGGAAGCGGGTTTCAATAAACCAATCTACTGCACCGTCCCGACCGCCAAGCTGATTCCAATCATGCTTGAAGATGCCATGCGGCTCGGAATCACGCGCAATCGCCAGGTGATCAAATCCTTTTTGGAAGACTTAAAACGCCACATCCACCCCTGCCTTTACCACGAGTGGATCGAGCTTGGACATGGGACCAAGATTCGGTTTCAGCAAGCAGGCCACATATTGGGCTCTGCCTATATCGAAGTCGATCACGACGGCGAACGCACCGTCTTCAGCGGCGATCTCGGTTCCCGTTGCACGCCGATTTTGAAGGATCCCGTCAGCCCCGAACGAGCGGACTATCTGGTCCTGGAGAGCACATATGGAGACCGGATTCATGAAGGCCGAGAGACTCGTATTCAACGGTTGGAATCGATTTTATGCGAGACCATTTCGAATAGCGGCGTGACCATAATCCCCGCATTCAGTTTGGGGCGTACACAAGAATTGCTCTACGAGCTGAACAAGATCTTGGAAGAGATCGGTCACAAGATGAACTGCTCCCTACTGAAGAACATCGACATCATTGTCGACTCTCCGTTGGCGATCAAGCTAACCGATATCTACGATGCGATGCAGGAATACTGGGACGAAGAGGCTTGGGAAGTCTTGTCGGTCGACAGCCAGCCGTTGGTCTTCAACAACCTGGTTCAAATCGACTCTGGAGCAGATCACCGAGAAGCAGTCACCCACTTGCTGAAATCCAAGAAACCGGCCATTGTGATCGCCGGCAGTGGCATGTGCACAGGTGGTAGGGTAGTCGATTACTTGAAAGCCTTCCTGGGGCGCGAAAACACCGATGTCGTCTTTGTCGGCTATCAAGCGATCGGGACTCCAGGGCGTTCGATCCAGGAATGTTCGGAAGGAAAATGCAGCATCCATTTCGACAACATGGATTTGCACGTCAAAGCCAAGACTCACACCCTCAGCGGCTATTCGGCCCACGCCGATCAAAGCGATCTGATACGATTTGTCGAAAATATTCCGGTAAAGCCTCGCGAAATCCGGCTTGTTCACGGTGAAGAACCTGCCAAGTCGGCTTTGGCTGAGAAACTCTCCGCGTTGGGGTACGTCGTCACTTGGCAGGACGAGCCGCTCGACTAGACGAGACGGTTGACTGGCGGGCTCCATCCTCGGCAGCCCCCCCTGCCCTTCCCTCGTTTTTGCATGGACCGGTTAGATTTGGCCGACAATTTGCTCCTGGCGGCTCGGATCATTGCATACACAGCCGATTTGACAGCTTGGAATTGGATATGGCAGAGGATTATTACAAGATACTTGGAGTCGAAAAAGCAGCGTCAGCGGAGGAGATCACCAAGGCCTACCGGAAGCTCGCGCGCCAGCACCACCCGGACTTGAATCCCGACGACAAAGGTGCCAAAAAGCGTTTTCAAGAGATTCAATCCGCTTACGACTGTCTAAACGACCCTGAAAAGCGAGCCAAGTACGATCAGTTTGGTGCTGGCTATGAACAAATGGGCCCCAATCCCTTTGGGGGGGGTGGCGCTCAAGGATTCGATTTCGGCGACATCTTCGGTGGCGGTGGCACCCCCGTCGATTTCAGTAGCATTTTTGGCCAATTCGGTGGTGGCCGTTCCCGGCGACCCGCCAAAGGCGCCGATGTATCCGCCGAAATCTTTGTCCCTCTTCGGACATTGTTACAAGGTGGTGAAACACAGATTCACCTCAACACCAATGGCAAAACGGAGGCCATCAACGTCAAGATTCCGGCCGGGATCGAGCCTGGAAAAAAGATCCGGCTACGAGGGCGAGGTCAGTCGGTACACGGGGGAAAACCGGGCGATCTCCTGCTAACGGTCCACGCGGAGACCAATCCGCATTACAAGCTTGCAGGCAAGAACATCGAACTGAAGCTACCAATTTCGCTTCTGGAAGCGATCCAAGGTGCGAGGATAGACGTACAAACACCATCGGGCGTGATCTCGCTCACGATCCCTCCGATGAGCAGCAGCGGCAAAAAGCTTCGGCTCAAAGGGCAAGGTTTGAAGGGAAGTGATGGAAATGCTGGCGATATGCTCGTTGAATTAATGATCAAATTGCCCGACAATATGCCCGCAGGTATAAGCCAATTTTTGCCGGAGCTTCAACTCGGTTACACCAAACCAGTGCGAGAGGGAGTGCAGCTCTAATTCAAGTTCCGTATTTCCCCACTGCGATAGGTGAGGCTTGAGCACCTGGATTGCCCCGACAGATCACGACGACATCACCCTGGATGCTAATAGTCCTTTTGCGATCCCCTCTCGCCCGGAGGTTGATTCGAAGACGCCCATTGGAATCGAGCTCCAAGAAGGGGATACGGGAGAAACGCAAGGTGCGAACGGGTTGCTTCAAACTCGTTTGGCGGGCGGAGCGCTAGCTCTTGGTTTCGGAGCGGCAATCTTTGCTGTTTGGACAGTGCTCCGCGAAGTTACGTCGACAGAACAGCATCTGGGATGGGAATTCATCGTTCTCGAGATCTTTACCGCTATCGCCTTGGTCGGAATGGGTATCTGGCTATATCGAGTCCCAGCAGCGACTTGCCGTTGTCTTCGCTGGTGCGAACTCGCCATTTTTGGACTTCCTGCTAGTTTCTTTGCAGTCCTCCACTATCTGGAAATCGTCTTCATCGCCCAATACTTCAGTCTGATTCCTCAGATGCCGATGGGGGGATGGCTGATCCTCATTTTCACGTATTCCATTTTCGTACCGCGTTCGTGGTGGGTCATCTTGTGGGCCAGTGTCTCGATGGCCTTGTTCCCGGTCTTTGCGACGATCGCGGCAGTCGTGTTGCATCCCGACGTTCGGGCTGCGATCTGGTTTGACCCCTCGAGTATGGTCGAGATGGTACTGGTGCTTATCGCGACGATCTTCGTCGGTGTCTCTAGCGTTCGCATGATTTCCTACTTGCGCGAGAGAGCCCACGAAGCGAAGGAGCTTGGTCGCTACAAATTGAAGGAAAAAATAGGCTCGGGAGGTATGGGTGATGTGTACTTGGCCGAGCATCGATTGATGAAGCGGCCTTGTGCGATCAAAGTGATTCGTCCCGAAAAAGCGGGAGATCCCAAAGCTATCGCTCGCTTTGAACGCGAGGTCCGCACCACCTCGCGACTGACTCACTGGAACAGTGTTTCGATTTTCGATTACGGCCGTACCGCAGATGGCAAGTTCTACTACGTTATGGAGTACTTGACCGGTCTCAGCTTGCATGAGTTAGTCAAACGACGCGGTCCTCTCTCGCCGGGAAGAGCCGTCTATCTGCTCAAGCAAGTTTGCAATGCGTTGATCGAGGCCCATGGAATCGGCCTCATTCACCGCGACATCAAGCCGGCCAACATCATGGTCACCGAGCTTGGGGGAGCCTACGACGTCGTAAAGCTGCTTGACTTCGGTCTTGCCAAACCGCTGACCACCTCTGTGAACGAGCCAGCCGAACCCGATTTAACCGTCGTCGGCTCCTTGACCGGCTCCCCTCTTTACATGTCACCGGAACAAGCGTTGGGGGAAACGCAACCCGACCATCGATCCGACATTTACTCCCTTGGTGGCGTCGCATTCTTTGTCCTTACAGGCAAGCCTCCTTTCCAGTCAGGACCGACGCTGAAAGTGCTGTTGTCTCACATCCATGAACAACCGACTGCACCTTCGACGCATCGAAAACCTGGCGCTGCTCCTATCTCCTTAGAACTGGATAACTTGGTTCTCCGTTGTTTAGCGAAGGAGCCAAAGGATCGTTTCCAGTCCGCTCAGGAGTTGCTGAGCGCGCTTGAGGAGCTGCCCGAAGCCAACGAATGGAATCAGAAACAGGCTTCCCAGTGGTGGACATGCAACTGCACCCACTACCAAACCAGTCACGGATGATAGGCAAACGAGTCGCAGGTCACTGAATGGATGCCGAACAAACGAGAATCGAAGCCGACTTGCGCGGGGCGTTGGACGGCGAAGTTTTCTGCAACCCGTTGCATACGCACATGTATGCGACCGACGCGAGCCTTTACCAGATTTCTCCCATCGCCGTCGTTAGGCCACGGCACGAGGAGGACGTCGCGCAGTGCGTTCGCTATGCGCATGAGAATTCGCTTCCCATCCTGCCGCGCGGGGGAGGAACGGGGCATGCGGGTCAAGCGATCGGGCCAGGAATTGTCATCGACTTCTCTCGCTTCATGCGCAGGTTGATCAAGCTGGATCGCGATACAGAAACGGTAAGAGTTCAACCAGGGCTTCCGCTCGCAGAGCTCAACCGGGCACTTGCCAAGCAGCGGCTCGTGTTCGGCCCCGATCCCGCAACACGATCGGTCACCACAATAGGAAGCGTCGTCGCCATCGACTCGCTGGGGAGTCACTTTCTTCGATATGGCACCGCCGGCGAATCCCTTTTAGAAGCGGCCGCAGTCCTTGCTGATGGCTCAAAAGTACGCCTAGGAAATCATCGCTGGTCACGTCCCGACTCCGGAGACCCGCGTCTGGATCAGCTAGCAGCCGAAGTCGGATCGACGCTTTGGGCGAACCGAGCCGCGATCAAAAATCCACCCTGGCGAGGAGTTGCGAGAGGATGCGGATATCGACTGGATGTAAGCGATCACGAAACGGTAAACCTCGCTCGTTTACAATCGGGTGCGGAAGGAACCTTGTCCGTGCTCACGGAGCTTCTCTTGCAAGTCCAACCGATGCCGGAGTCCCGCGGCGTGGTGCTCCTTTTCTTCGATCGGCTCGAGTTGGCGGTGAAGGCGGCAGCGGAAGCGCGTCGAGACAAGGTTGCTGCTTGCGACTTGATGGATCGGCGGCTGATCGAAATCGCGCGCGACATCGACACGCGTTACGAGTCGATGCTGCCGAGGGGAGCCGAGGCATTGCTCCTGATCGAGCATCACGGGGAGGATGCTCACGAAGTAAGAAATCGATTGACCAGCCTCACGCAGCGGATCGTCAGGAGAGCCCCCACCACGCTTCAATCCCGAATCATCTTGGACGACAATGAACGGGACTTTATTTGGAAGCTTAGCCGACGTGTCATCCCTCGTCTCTATCGCCTGAAAAGTTTAGCTAGACCGCTTCCCTTTGTGGAAGACCTTGCAGTGCCCCCTGACCGGTTGCCGGAGTTTGTCGTCGATGTTCAAAACGCACTCAAAGCGGAGAGAGTAACGGGAGCGCTTTTCGCTCACGCCGCGCATGGCCATCTTCACCTGCGTCCGTTTCTCGACCCCAACTCCGCAGATGACGTACTTCGTATGCAACGCATCGCAGATCGATTGGTTGAAAAGGTGATTGAGTATCGTGGTGTTATTTCAGGCGAGCATGCCGTCGGGCTCAGTCGTAGCTATTACTTGCGTCAACAGCTTGGCGAGCTATACCCTATTTGCCGGCAAGTCAAACAGATCTTTGATCCAGACGGGATCTTGAACCCAGGCAAACTCATCACCGATTCTGCGCAGAAGATTACCGATAACTTGCGAGGCTCCGCGTCTCACCACGCATCTTTGATCGAATCTGCCGAAAGCGAACCAATAGGTGCACCCGAGTCCGAGCCAGCCTCTCTACCGGAATCGATTTCGAAACGCCCTTCCCTGCTTCCCATTTTGCGCTGGGGCTCGGAAAGCGAATCGATTCAAGAAGTAGCCGACTCGTGCAATGGTTGCGGACGTTGTCGAACCACGGCCCCCAGCGAACGAATGTGCCCCATGTTTCGAGCTACGAGAAGCGAAGAGGCTTCTCCAAGATCGAAGGCCAACTTGGTACGTGGACTTTTGACCGGCGGTATTCCGTCGACAGCATTGGAAGGCGATGATTTGCGAGCTATCGCCGATCTTTGCTTTCATTGCCATCAGTGCCGGATCGAGTGCCCTGCGTCGGTCGACATTCCCAAACTGGTGCTTGAGCTCAAATCGCAATATACGGCGATGAATGGATTGCGTTGGAGCGATCGACTCCTTTCCCGTATCGATTTGCTGAGCTCGCTCGCATCCAAACTGCCTGCGATCTCGAACTGGGCTTTAGAAAATGGCTCAGCCCGCTGGCTCCTGGAAAAATCGACTGGTATTGCTCAAGGCCGGAGGTTACCCGGATTCGCTAAACAGCCGTTCCTGCGTTGGGCTTCAAAGAATCGGCTGACCCGGCCCAATCGAGGGGGCGGTCGCAAAATCCTTTACTTGGTTGATCAATACGCCAACTGGAACAATCCACTCCTCGGTATGGCGTTTGTTGCCGTGATGCAGCATCAAAATGTCGAGGTCTATGTGCCGACCTGGCAAACGGTGACTTGGATGACGCGGATCGCCATGGGGGATATCGAGCAAGTTCGAAAATGGATCGGTCCGCAGATCAGGCAGCTCGCGGAAGCGGTCCGTCAAGGCTATGAAATCGTCAGTACGGAACCAACGGCGATCCTGTGCCTCAAAAACGAATACGTCAGCATACTCGACAACGACGACGCCAAACTCGTTGCGAATCACGCATGGGAGGCGGGGCAGTACCTGTGGCAGCTGCATCAAAGAAATGAATTGGAACTGGATTTTAAACCTCTCTCCACTTCCATCCTGTATCATACGCCCTGCCACCTCAAAGCGATCGACTCGGAACATTCCGGGCTCCGCTTGCTCGACCTCATACCGGGGGTCACAGTGACGAATGCCAACGCGGGCTGCAGCGGCATGGCAGGCACTTATGGCATGCGGCGTCAAACGTATCGAACCTCTCTTCGCGTTGGTTGGAATTTGATCAGCACGACCCAAACGTCCACGGCACAAATCGGCAGCACGGAATGCGCCGCGTGCAAATTGCAAATGGAACAAGGGACCGACAAACCGACCGTCCACCCCATCGCGCTCATGGCTTATGCCTACGGCAAACTGCCAGAGGTTAAACAATGGATTCAGCGTCGTAACGAAGGTCTCTCGGTTCTTTAACCTTCGTCAGAACAATCGACTGCACCATGGAATCCAGACCGACAAATATGGCTCGCCCTCCCCTGCCCTCCCCTGCCCCGATCGCAACCACGACCTTAAAACGCGATTTGGGTCTATGGATGGCCATCGCGGTTGTGATCGGCAATACAATCGGCTCAGGAATCTTTGTCAAACCCGGTCGTATTGCAGCGGATGCAGGCTCATTCCCTCTCATCATCGCCATCTGGCTCATCGGTGCCGCCCTTTGCATTCTCGGTGGATTCTGCTTGGCCGAACTCTCGTCGATGCACCCGCAGGCCGGCGGGCTCTATGTTTACCTCAAACAAGCCTATGGGCGCTGGGTAGCCTTTCTCTTTGGATGGCAAGAATTCCTGTTCGCCCGCCCAGCCTCCACCGGTGCGCTCGCTGTTGTTTGCGTCGCATCGGTCGCTCACTTCGGTGGTTGGAGTATCGACATCGTCTCGTCTGTCGTCGCTGCGATTTCGATCGTCGCTTGCTTAACCGTCGTGAATATCGTCGGAGTCGTGTGGGGAGGCTGGACTCAAGCCATCACAACAATCGTCAAATGCGGGATGGTCCTCGCGATCGCGATATCTCCATGGCTATTCGAACTAGTTGGAATCGACGTAGCCCAACTCTCCAACTACACGGAGAAGGTCACGCCACAGCGACAAGGTTTTGCAGCTCAAGCGGCTGCC
>JALOQZ010000074.1 GCA_025459245.1 Pirellula sp. | reverse complement strand
GGCTTTGCTCATCGCCCCAACTGCAATTGCGTTTTGAGCTCGTCGCTTATCGATTAGTGTTGGATTAGTGGTAATTAGTGTTCCCAAACTTTCGCCTCCAGGGAGCTTGAATGGAAACGCTTCGTTGCCGATGATCTGCATGGCAGAACAAAGGAAACCAATTGGGAACACCAATCGTCACTAATTAGAGAACTATGATTGAGATCAGACAGGCTATACCCAGCGATGTGGAGATCATTGCCCAATATAACATTGCGCTTTGCCGGGAAACCGAAGGACGGGAGCTAGATCTCGTCACGGTAACCAACGGTGTCAAACGCATCGTTTCCGAACCCAACAGGGGAAAGTACTTTGTGGCTGAGATCGACGGCGAAGTCGTGGGTCAAGCTGCGCACACTTTTGAGTGGAGCGATTGGAGGAACGGCGAGATCTGGTGGATTCAAAGTGTTTATGTCCATCCACGTTTTCGCAATCAGGGAGTGTTCCGTGCTCTCTTCAACCATATCGAGGAGCTTGGGGAAGTGAACTGCGACTGTTGCGGCATCCGCCTCTACATGGAGCGGGAAAACCAAACCGCTCGAGAAAGCTACCGACGTCTCGGATTCGGCGAAACAGGTTACGTAGTTTTCGAGAGAATGTTTTCGCGCGTCGATAAAGTTCGCGATTTGTAGCAAGAAAATGGGTGCAAAAAATGAAGACATTGAAATGAATATTCTTGTCCTCGCTTTCCTGGCGATCCATCCTTTTGATTGTCGCCGTCGAATTACTCGCCTTCGTAGCAATCCTTCCGAATACAGTTTTCCTATGAGATTTTTAGCTCTATTCCTTGCGCTACAGTGCTGCCAGCTTTTGGCATCTGAAAAGAGCATCGCGGAGGTGCCAACTCACCTCGCGACCGCTCTCGGCGATGAAGCAGCTGCATTTGTACGTCGTCATCGCGAGAAACCATGGATGCTTTATCTACCTTTCAACGCACCGCATACGCCGCATGAACCGACCGCCGAAAGTCTTGCGAAATTCGAACACATAGTCGATGCGAAACGCAGACGCTATCTCGCACAAGTCTCACTGTTGGACGACGCGATCGGTGCGGTCACCAAGGCGCTGGCTGAGACGGGGCAAAGCGGTCGAACGCTCGTTTTCTTCTTCAGCGACAATGGGGGGCATACTCCCAGCGGTTCCAGCAACGGACCGCTTCGTGAGATGAAAGGCACTCTTTACGAAGGGGGGATTCGTGTTCCGTTCCTAGTAAGTTGGCCAGATAAACTCCCAGGAGGACGTATTTACGAAGAACCAGTTTTGTCGCTCGATTTGTTTGCGACCTCGCTCGCAGCCGCAGGTGTTCCTATGCCTACTGACAAAACCTACGATAGCGTCAATCTGATTCCCTACCTTTCTGGGGAAGTGAATACTCTCCCGCATGAGAGGCTGTTCTGGCGGCTGCGGGCAAAAAACTTTGCTGTGCGTGAAGGAGCATGGAAACTGGTCGCTATCGAGGGACAGCCACCGCGACTTTTCGACTTGTCCAATGATCTAGGCGAACGAACAAACTTGGCGACATCAAAGCGAGCGCCTTGTCAAAGCTTTGGATGAATGGAAGACTCATTTGATTGCTCCTGTTTTCCCTGGTAGTAGCGTGAAGAACGAAGATTGGGGGCCAGGGGGCAACAATCAAAAGAACGCTCCAAAAGGCAAAGCCGCGAAGCCCTAACGACGTGCCAAAAGATAAGGCGATAGGTTATGGACTTGAGCTATCACACGCCCTCCTCGTGCGATGACCGTCGCAACGAGAGTCGGGATCAGTGCCCTTCGGCGAAAGTACCATCAATATGATCGATGGAGCCTTTCTGGTCTGCAAAAATTGATCGATACGGAACTGACGGACAAGCAGCGTCTCGCAATACGAGCGTTTCTCTGCGATTTCTAGGTAGTCGCTGAAGTAGAGATTGGCAGCTCAAAGGCAATGTACAATGGAATACTGCACTCTGAGCAAGAGCCTATCCGAAAACCATCGGAAACCGCGGCTAGCGCCAGAGCGGCTTTTGGTTTTCGGATAGGCTCTAAGTCAACGATAAGCGTGACCGGCCACAAAAAAGTGCGGTTGAATCGTCGGTAGAATGAAAGCGTTCGGTTTCCGAATAGAGGGGGAAGTATAGAATGGTCCAACCCATCGGCTCGTCGATTCGAGCACGCTTAGGAATACCAATGCTTTGGTTAGTCGTTGCGTCGCTTATAGGATGTGCCCAGCAACCTGTTCAGTCCACGGTCAGTCCCAAATCCAATACGAGTTCGGAGTCAAAAGTGAAAATGGAAAAAGCGGTTCTCGCCGGGGGCTGTTTTTGGGGCATGGAAGATCTTTTCCGAAAGCAACCAGGCGTTGTATCGACGCGCGTTGGATACTCGGGCGGTGATGTCAAAAATGCAACCTATCGAAATCACGGAACGCATGCGGAAGCGATCGAAGTCATTTTCGATCCAGAAAAAACCGACTTTCGTAAAATGCTTGAATTCTTCTTCCAAGTGCACGATCCCACGACGAAAAATCGTCAAGGTAATGATCTCGGTACGTCGTACCGATCCGCGATCTTCTATACGAGCGAGGAGCAAAAGCGGATTGCTTTAGATACGATTGAAGATGTCGATGCCTCTGGTTTGTGGCCAGGAAAAGTCGTGACGGAAGTTGAACCTGCAAGTGACTTTTGGGAAGCTGAGGCCGAGCATCAAGATTACTTGGTGCGAAACCCGGGAGGTTACACTTGTCATTACCCACGCAAAGGTTGGGTATTGCCGAAGCGTTCATCGACGGATTGACTCCGCCAGTGATTTGAAGAGAGTTTAAAGAAGAGCCTATCCGAAAACCGTCGAAAACCGCGGCTAGCGCCAATGCGACGAATGGTTTTCGGATAGGCTCTTATTGTCTTTCAATGGAGATGAAATTGATGATACGTGAAAAGGATCTCGAAAGCGAATATCTCGTTCGAGAATAGAATATGAAATATCTTGATCCTTAGTTCACGCCCCAAGCTTGCTCTGCCAAGGTATGAATGCTTTGGAGGATCGTTTCTAATTGATCTTGCAATGATCTGAACTTAGCCTTGGAAATTGTCCCGTCGCTGCTCAGTCCAAACAGAGCGCCTCTTGCGAATCCATGGCCATGTAGGGCTCGTTTGAGCTGCGAGATACTTAGAGCGCGATCGAAACGACCATTCAAATTGCTACTGGTCGCCTGCACCAATCCGCCCATGATATCCAAGCTTGCTCTCGCTAGATTTGGTAAAAACGACGAGTCCGTGTTCGAATCGTTCGTTAGTTTCATCACCTCCAATACGAAGTCTCGAGCTTGCACGACCGCTGGGTGTTCTTCTCGTGTTCTCTCGGATAGATCCTCATAGGCTTCTCTATTAGGTTGGCATTCCCTCCATGTCTCTTCCACTTCAGAATCGATGCACGACGTATCGAACTCATCGATGCGATCACTTTCTTCAGTATCAAGCTTTCCGAATCCTTGTTCCTGCATGGCTAGCTCGAACGCCTGCTCCGGGGACAGTCCATTCGCCGTCGCCTCGGTGATGCGCCTGGCTATACGCTCGCTTCTCAAATCGCATCGTCGGCGAATTTCGTCATAGGACTCTACCTCTTCATCGAGCGTAGGTTCACGCCATGCGTAGTCAAATGATTTAGACTCCTTGTCGGATGCTTGCTCTCGATCCTGTGACTCACCGGTTATCTTACGGTTCACAAGGGAAGCCAAGCGTTCAATGCGAGTCGCGACAATACTCGTATCCTCTGCTGCTTCACTACTCAAGCTATACTCCCGAAGGCCATCCGTTAGAGTTTTTGTGGCGATATTCAAAAGGCCCATCTTCTTGGCAAGTCTCTGGACGTCGTGAGTTTCGTAAAACTCTCCCTCGTCCGTGATACTCAAGTTAGAAAAATACTCTCGCTTCAAAGCGTCGAGCACCTGGACGATAGCCGCATGACCAAACGGAGTTCCAAACTGAGTCTTGACCCAACACAAGGGAATTTCGTCAAAGGGATTCGTTTCCGCTTCTTCTATCTGGAAGAGCGGAGTCAAGTGTCCTTCCGGCGAGATCAGCAAACTAAACGTTTCGTGACCAGGCTCCATTTCAATCATAAGGCCGCGAACAATTCTCGATCGATCCCGGTCGGAGTAGGATCGCCAAAGAGTGGCTCGTCCACCGAGAGAAAAGACCAGGTCGAGCAATCTATCCTCCATCTCTTCGATCCTGGCGATGTCATCGATGGTTCCGCGGTAGTAGATGGTTACTCCCATAAACGATATTCCTTAAGGTCTGTCTCCCTTGAAGTCGCTTTATGGCTTGACCCAAGGGGCTCGGGCGTTTTGAGTGATCTCTGCATCGACTTCGGCGAGTCGTGTGCGGAGTCGATTCACAATCTCTGGATTCGTTTTCGCTTGGTTGAATTGCTCGCCCAGATCCGTAGCCAGATCGAAGAGCAAAAGTTGCGGTTCTTGCGTCTTCTTATCTGAATTCGCACTTTGTTTCGCTTGTGTATTCGCTACTGCAGGTTTTTTTACAAGAAGCTTCCAGTTGCCCTGTCGAATTCCCTCGACCTCGCCTTGAGCGGTGTAGTAAACAAACTCCTTTCGCGGTGACTGGACATCGGTCCCCATCCATAGACGTGATACATCCATTCCATCGATCTTGCGATCGTTCTGCAGAGGCGAACCGATGATAGCGGCGATGGTGGGGAGAACATCGATAGTTCCGGTGAGCTCGTCGCATACGGTTCCCGCTGGAATGCCCGGTCCGCGGATCACGCAAGGAACCCGTTGTCCACCTTCGAACGTCGTTCCCTTGCCATCACGGAGCGGGCCGGCTGAACCGCCATGATGTTTGAAGGGGAGCCAAGGCCCATTGTCACTTGTGAAAATGACGAATGTGTTCTTTGCGACCCCTGTATCATCAAGGGTCTGAAGTAGTCGACCTATTTCGGTATCGATGTGCTCGATCGTGTTAATGTAAGCACGTTTGGGGTCTGGATCTCGCACATCATCCGGGACATAAAGAGGGATGTGCGGCATCGAGTGGGGTAAGTAAACGAAGAAAGGCTTTTCGCGATTGGCCTTCACAAAGTCAATTGCCTTTTGGGTATATCGCCTTGTTACAGTGCGTTGATCCACAGGAAGCTCAACGATCTTCTCATTCTCGAAGAGAGGTGTATTCCACTTCGTCAAGGTTGATTCCGGGTCCGCCCAAAGGACGTCCATACCGTTGGCTCCTCCCTGCGGCTTTGCTTTGTTATCCGGATGGTTCATGTCGTTTGAGTACGGAATCCCAAAGTACGTATCGAATCCTTGCGCGGTCGGTAACACTTCAGGATGATGACCTAGATGCCATTTGCCGAAGCAAGCGGTTGCGTAGCCCTCTTTTTTGAGATGGTCAGCAATGGTGTGTTCCGTCGGGTTGAGTCCTTTGGTTGAAGTGGGAAATAGCACATGTTGGTGCATACTGACTCGCTTCGGATAGCACCCAGTCAACAGCGCTGCACGCGATGGAGTACACACGGGCGATGCGACCATAAAGCTAGTGAACCGACGTCCCTGTTCCGCCAGTCGATCGAGGTTGGGAGTACGAATTGTTTGGGAGCCGTAGCAGCCAAGGTCACCGTAACCCAGGTCATCGACAAAGATCAATACAAAGTTTGGGCGAGTCTTTTCATCGCCCTTCGCGTCGTCACAAAGAAAAGGGAGGAAAACGCTGACTGTAAAGATCAAGAAAAAGCGAACCCACAATTCTAGAAGAACAAGATTGGTGATCTTCTCGCTATTACTATTCAGCGACATATCAGCAGGCTTTCTCTTTTTGCTATGTTGGGAGGAATTTCATTAGTGGCATTCTATGGGGGCCTGAATGGGGGTACAAGAATCCAAATTAGAAGTAACGAATGCGATTACCTTTCGTTGTCTGCTCTACCCGTTTGCTCACAAGCTCGATCAGTCCTCAATTTCGATCATCGAATCAGAACTGTACGGACTGGAGTCGTCATGACGAGAGTAGAACTCCCTTGGTCGGATCAGATTCAAACTCTTCCTTACTTTGGCCAAACGCTTCTCGCATGTCGCTTTCTGCGACGAGTCGCATTGTCTCTCTTTGCGGGCGACGAGAAGGCTGTCGCTGTCGATTTTTGCAACGAGTTGGAATCGATTGCACGCGATGGAGCGCAGCAGCAATTCGGCGGAGCGACTCTGCAGCATCTTCCGCCGCAGTTGCTTACATGGAAACCGTCACAAATGGCTTTGGCGTTTGATTATGGACGCGATTCTGTCGAGTCGTTGCTGGAGAGTAAAAGCGGATGCACGGCGAATCGTGTTAGCCATTTTGTGATGCTTTCTCTGCTCGAGGTTTACAATGCCCCACGTTTTTCCAGGATCCAATTGGCTATTCTGTTGAAAAGCGACCTCGCTCAGTTGATCTACGTTTGCCAAGAGGCAAAACTCAAGCCTTGGGATCCCCTGACCGACTACGTTTTGACTCGGCTGACTCCTTGCCATGCGCTGGAGCTCGTCGATCCACCCATTGCTTTAGAGGATGAGTTTCGATGAGTTGGCTTACAACCTTGTTAGTCGGAATCCTTGGTTCCGTCGTTGGTGGCGGGGGGATGTTTGGAATTGCCCTGTTATGTGTGAAGTGGTACCGGATCTCTAGCTTCGAAGGGGGGGCCGGATACTTCGTTATCGGACTTGCGTTGTTGGGTGCAATGGGTGGTTTGTTTGTGTCGATGCTTGCGGCCCGTATCGCCCATCATGCGGTCAGCTCCCATTGGTCCAGTCAATTCGTGGCATCGTTAGTTGCTGAGGGTTTCGTTCTCTTATCGGTGCTTTTGATAGCTTATTGGGGTGTCGATCACATCCCACAAGTCAACGGTAAGGCAATCGATGTTGTCTGGGAAATTCGCCTCCCGCGTGAGAGCAACGATCTGTTTTATCCGCCTGGTCCACCCGCTTCTTGGGCGGACGAGCATCTGCGTCTTGAGTTGGTGAGTATCTCCAATCACAAACCGAGAGGGTGGGAAATAGCTCGATTCGATCGCGAGGCTTTTCGACAGGAGAACGAACAATGGATCTTGGTTGCTAAGGTACCTCTCTTTACGAGCAAAGGGGAGTTCTGTGTGAACTTGACGGTCGGGGGGCGAGATGATGGGTTCTGGCCAACGATGAAGCCCATTCCCAACGCTTCGTCGTTTGAATGGAGTGCTTGGTATCGCACCAACAAGTCGATGGACCGACCCATTGACGAATCCTCGCTCATGTATCGGTTCCGATTCGACGTGCGGTCGGAGACACAAGTCCCTTGATAAAGCTTGGGGTACCTGTCTTTGCTATGAAGCTCCGCGCGTTAAAGTTGAGATCGGTTTGGCGGAGAAGAGTTGCGAGTGCTTTGAAGTCTGCTATGCGCATTTTGACAGCAAAAGTTCATTGACTGTCAAATGAATCAATGTGTCTGTCACAAATGCTGTGATTGTCTCGCAAGTACTATGCGCGAAAAGACTATTTCTCAGGAAAACTCCGCCAAGACCTGCATGGGATCGGTGGTAGACAATGGCGGCTGCTCGGGATAGCGGAGTCTTCGCCATTGTCCATGCAACGAGCGAGTAGCTGACTTATTCAAGGTCATTCCAGTCTAGGTGCATTATGAAGAAATCGTCAGGCTTTACGTTGGTTGAACTTCTGGTGGTGATCTCAATCATCGGCGTCTTGGTTGGTTTGCTGCTGCCAGCAGTGCAAGCCGCGCGAGAGGCAGCTCGTCGCATGCAATGTTCTAACAATCTGAAACAGCTCGGGCTTGCATTTCACAATCGCGAGTCTGCGATGCGAAAATTACCAGCAGGTTATTACGATTCACTACCTGGGGGAACAACCGCAGCGGCTCCCGAAAATCAAAATCCCGACTGGGGATGGGCGGTTATGTTGATGCCTTACATGGAGCAAGGTAACGTGTACCAAGCCCTTGGGGTCGATCGATTTAAACTACAAGAAATTATTATTGGGTGTTCCAATATTCCTGGCAGTGCACCTGTATCTTCCTATCCAGCGCAATTCCAAGACTTCGTTCGAGCCACGAGCACTACACTACCTTCTTTCATTTGCCCCAGCGGAATTGACCAAGTCAGCGTCATGACAAGTTTCAGCGATCCTGTTTCGCAAATGTACAACCGAAATGAGGGGATAGGAAAATCGAACTATATCGCCTGCATCGGTGTCACCACGAACGGTGGGGCATTGCAAGGAGATACGGGGGGAGTCTGTGGGTACAAAGACGAAAGAGGATTTCGGAATATCACCGATGGAACAAGCAATACGATTCTCGCTGGTGAGCGTGCAGTGAAGATCGCAACCAATGATCAAGTGACATGGTTGGGTACTCCGAAATCGATCGGAAATGGGGCGCACGCGAAGCGGGTGATGGGATCTGCTCAATACGTGGTCAATCCAGTTCCGACACAAACTCAAGCGACCGTTTTCTCCTTCAGCAGCCTCCATCCAGGCGGGGCAAACTTTGTTCTGGCGGATGGCTCGGTTCACTTCATCAGTGATACGATCGAGTTCAAATGGCATGCGACAGACAGGAGGCAATGGGGTGTCTTCCAAAAGCTCGCTCACCGAGAAGACGGATTTCCGACAGAAGGCTTCTAATGGCCTATTCGAGAACCATCGGAATCCGCTGCTAGCGCCAGAGCGGTTAACGGTTTTCAGACAGGCTCAGAGTATCAACGCAGATTGTCTCTTTCAAAGAATTCATCCCACACAAGTAAATATTAGTTTATCCCCGGAGAATTCCCTTGTTCCGTTCAGCTTCATGCGTCATGTACTGTTGTGCGTTGCTCTTCTGCGGAGTGTTCGCTGGATGTGGTAACCGTATTCCGACGGCATCGGTTACCGGAACCATTACGATCAATGGAAAGCCAGTCGAGGGAATTGAGGTTCAGTTCGTCCCTGAAGCCAAAGTCAGACCATCGATTGGTATGACCGATGCGAAGGGACGATACAGGGCTGAGTTTCTCACAACGCAGTCAGGCGTGGTTCTCGGTCCATGCGTCGTTCAACTGTCGATTTATCGAGGCGAGTCCATGAAGAACTACTTGCCCAAGAAGTTCAACGAGGATGCGGCGAGCAATCCTGAATTCAATCTAAACGTAGTGGAAGGGGGTATCACATTCGACTACGACATCAAATACGATGGAGAAATCCCACCCTATGTTCCTATGAAGTGAGCTTGGCATTCATTAGTAAGCAGCTCCCCGCTTCATCGTTGGCATGCTGCAAATTATGAAAATAATCCGAGGTGGTTACGTCCGTCTCGGATTTTCTCTTTTACACTGGTCTCCGAGTACTTCTACCTTGAAGACCAATATCCGTAATCACGATGACGAATATCTGTATTCCGATGAGCTTACTTCGATCGATAATTGGATTGTCTGTTTTTTGGCTTTGCCTTACCGCGAGTTCGTCAAACGCTGACGAAAAGAAGCAGCTGGTTATTCCTGACCTTACCAAAGGGGATACTGTTCCTTCGGGGGAAAAGCATGATTGGAATCTCGGTCCGACTGGTATGCGTGGTTGGATGTTTTGCGACAAGCTGGTGACGACCGATGCGAGGCAGATTGCAATCACGAAAGTTGAGAAGAACTCTCCTGCCGATGGTGTTCTGTCTGTTGGCGATGTGATTCTCGGTGTGGGCGGCAAGGTATTTTCCTATGACCCGCGGACGGAGTTTGGAAAGGCGATCACAAACTCCGAGTCTGAAACGGGCGGTGGTCGGCTTGCTCTCATGCGATGGCGAGATGGTAAAGTCGATGAGGTTGAATTGAGACTACCTATCATGGGGAGTTTTAGCGCAACCGCTCCCTTCGATTGCCCAAAGTCGGAGCGAATACTTCAGCGAGGATTGCAATCGCTGCAAGCACGCATGTTGGAACCTGGATACTCTGCTTCAACGGATCCCATTCCTCGTTCCTTGAATGCACTAGCGCTGCTTGCTAGTGGTGACCCGGCGTATCAATCTCTGGTGCAACGCGAGGCAAAGTGGGCAGCCGGCTTTGCCACCGATGACTTTCGTACGTGGTACTATGGCTACGTCATGATCTTTCTGGCTGAATATACGAATGCGACGAACGATAATTCCTTCCTACCTGGGTTGAAGCGATTGGCCAAAGAGGCTGCGAGCGGTCAAAGTGCTGTCGGTTCTTGGGGCCACACCTTTGCTCTGCCTGATGGCCGGCTTCGTGGCTATGGAATGATGAATTCACCGGGTTTACCTCTCACGATCGGAATGGTTCTCGCGAGGGACGCTGGAGTTGACGATGCCGAGGTCGACGTAGCTATCGAGCGGAGTTCTAGACTCCTTCGATTCTATGCAGGCAAAGGTGCTGTGCCATACGGTGACCATGCCGCTTGGATGGAGACTCATGAGGACAACGGCAAATGTGGTATGGCAGCGGTCCTGTTTAATCTACTCGGTGAGGCGAAGAGCGCAGAATTCTTCACCCGCATGGCCGTCGCTTCCCATGGAGGGGAAAGAGATTGTGGGCATACAGGGAACTACTTCAATATGCTGTGGTCACTTCCCGCAATTGCGCAGGCAGGCCCCAATGCCACGGGGGCTTGGACAAAGGAGTTCGGTGCTTGGTATCACGATCTGGCTCGGCGTTGGGATGGCTCATTTACACATCAAGGTCCCCCAGAACCCAGTCACGACAGCTACCATGATTGGGATGCGTCCGGTGCTTATCTACTTGCTTACACATTGCCTCGTAAGAAGATTGCACTCACAGGCAAAGCGACGAACAGCGTCAAGCAAATTTCGCCCGTAGAAGCGGAAGGTCTTATCGCTGACGGCCGCGGTTGGGATAACAAGGATCGTAACTCGAGCTATGATCGATTAGGTGATCCAGATTTGTTGGTGCGTCTCGGATCGTGGTCACCGATTGTGCGCGAGCGGGCTGCGATGGCACTTGCTCGGCGAAAGACTCCTCCAATCTCATCGATTGTCTCTCTTCTGGAATCGGATTCCATTGAGGCACGCATGGGAGCTTGTGTCGCGCTAGAGAAACTGCGAGGCAGAGCTGCTGAAGCAGTTCCGAAGCTCCGGTTAGCGTTGAAGGATGACAATATGTGGCTACGCGTTTGCGCCGCCTCTGCATTATCGAAAATTGGCAAGTTCGCGACGGTTGCACTTCCTGACTTGTTGGAGATGATCGCTCGTTCTCCCTCGCCTGAGGATCCGCGAGGCATGGAGCAGCGGTTTGTTTCGCTGGCGATATTTGATGAAATGCTCCGTATACCCGATGCGATGGAAGGAATAGACCGAGAGAAGTTGCGTCTTGCGATTGCACGTGGCTTGCAGAATCAGGATGGTCGCGCTCGCAGCGAGATCAGTTCGATCTATGGTCGACTCCGTTTGGAAGATCTTCAACCGCTGCTGCCGGCGGTGCTCGAAGCCATCGAAAAGCCGGCGCCTAGCGGAGAGATGTTCGCCGATGGTGTCCGACTCAATGGCTTGAAAGTTCTCGCGACGCATCATATCGAAGAGGGGCTCGACGCCTGCGTGGAATACTTGCGATCTCAGAATCCTTGGGCCAGCGAGAAGCGTACGCCCGAGATACTTCAGGTGCTAGAAGCATACGGTGCGCATGCACAGCGCGTTATTCCGCAATTAAGCCAAGCGGCAGCGGTATTCGACCAAGGCGAACCAAATTTCCCGAAGAAACTCAGCCAGCAGAAGGCGGAAGCGGTGAGGGCGACTATCGATACCATTCGCTCCTCCGCAGAGCGACCGGTGTTGCGACGGATAACAGAGGCAAGTAGTCCGGTCGACCCACGGTGAGAGTCTTCGACCGGTAGACTATGCCTCGGTCGAACTGTTGTTAGCTTGATCGAAATTGAGCACTAATAGACTATCCGAAAACCATCGAAAACCGTGGCTAGCGCCAGAGCGGCTAATGGTCTTCGGATAGGCTCTACGTGGTTTCGAAGCCTTTTCGTTGCTCACGTCGTAAATAGCTATCCGCTTCTTTATCGGCGACAAATTGTTCGTTGGTCGGGTTCCATTGAAGTTTGCGTCCAAGTCGAATAGAGATGTTCGCTAGATGGCAGGATGAGACGCTTCGATGTTGACTCTCCACGTCCGAGATCGGTTGCTTGCGAGATTCGACGCAGTCAAAAAAGTTACCCATGTGATTGATAATCGCATCGAGTTTGCCTGCTCGCAATGGGCGTTCTAGATTGTCCGCACTGTAGATATTCCAAGCTTCCCGAGGCAACGGATCGGTTGCCAATCGCTCCACCGGAGCTCCCGTAATCTTACCGCGGTTCACAAAGATTCTTCCCTGGTCCCCCGTAAAGAGAATCCCGTTCTCCCCTTCGTCTCGGACCGTCATGCGTACGCCATTCTCGAAGAGATAATCGACCGTAAAGTCGAGTGGAACGTTGTAGCTATCGACTCCATTTCCGAAACGACCTCGGCCATCGATCTCCACCGGGTTGGAATGGATCGCCCACTGGGCGATGTCAACGTGATGCGCTCCCCAGTCGGTCATTTGCCCGCCGGAGTACTCGTACCACCACCGAAACGTGTAATGGCACCTTTCTTCCAAATAGGGAACATCCGGCGTTTGACCTTGCCAAAGGTTCCAGTTCAAGTTGGAGGGAACTGGGCGTTTGACGAAAGGACCTCCAACCCCATTCTTGCCCAACACAACGTCTACTTGCTTCAGCTTTCCGATACGTCCTGCGCGAATCATTTCGACGGCTAGGCGAAAGCGCTCGTCACTCCTTTGCCAAGATCCAACTTGAACGATCCGCCCGGTCTCACGCACGACTTTCGTTAACTGTTTTCCCTCATCAATGGTAAGGGTCAGTGGCTTCTCGCAGTATACATCTTTACCTGCTCTGCAAGCATCGATCACCATCTTGGTATGCCAATGATCTGGCGTGCCGATCAATACGACATCCACATCTTTGCGCGCTAACAGTTGCTGGTAGTCTTCGAAGCTAGCCGGTGTGCTGCCGAATGCGGCTTTCGCTTGATCGCGAACATGGCGATCAACGTCACAAACTGCAACGATGTCTCCGTACATCTGCGCCTTGTGCGCAATCACGCTTCCTTGATATCGAAGTCCTATAGCTCCGACCCCCAATCGCTCGTTGAGAAACCTAGGCTTCGTCAGAGTCGCAGCAAAAGCTCGCGGAATTGTGACTGCGGTCATCGCCGCACCCGCGGCGGCGCCGATAACGGATCTTCTTGAGAGAGAGGACATAGCGAAAGGTGGGATGGGAGGAAGCTATGTTATGCACCAACCGTCGGGGGGGACTGTTGGACTGTATTGTTTAAAAAATAGTCGGGGACGATTGTTGGGATGTCTAGTGTTGGGATGTCTAGTTCAAAAACAGTCAAGGCCGACTGGCGGGCTTAAGCTAGCGGCGGCGTTCTCGGTCGCTCAAGGGGCGGCGCATGCGGTTGAGGCGAGGTTTTTTCGAGGCTCCTTGGGCGACCAAGCCGAAGCTTTCCGGTGCTGATCCTATTTCTACTTCGTCCCGGATGACGGTAGGGGTCTCGACTACCCTGGACATGGTGGCGTGATTCTCTGAAAGGGGATCCAGCACAAGCAGTCTGTTAATCTTATGCTCAATCTCCGTCAGGATTTCTCCTTGCCCTTTGGCTACAAACGAGAAGGCGATCCCATCTCGACCCATGCGTCCTGTTCGTCCGACGCGGTGAACGTAATCATCGCAATCGTCTGGTAGATCGAAATTGATAATGTGGGAGATGGTCGATACGTCGATACCGCGCCCGACCACATCCGTTGCGACCAAGATCTGGATGGAGCCTTCTCGCAATTGCTTGAAGACGGCGTCCCGCTGCGACTGATTCATGTTTCCATGAATGGTCGCGAGCTTAAGGTTGGCTAAAGCCGGATACTTGTGGAGCTGACGCTCGAGTTGATTATGCAGTTTTGCTGTTCCCAGTTTCGTTCTGCAAAAGATGATTGTTTGAGGTGGTCGTTCGCGTTCAAGCAATGCCAGTAGTGTCTCGAGCTTCTTCTCCGGTGCAACGGTTAGATATCGCTGCTCGATCGTATCGACCGAAATATCCTTGTTGGAGCAATCGATATGAACCGGTTCGAACAAGTAGCGATTCGCAAGTTCTTTCACGTCGGGGGCCAAGGTCGCGCTGAGAAGGAGCGTTTGTCGATTCTCTGGGCACTTGCGAAGTATTCGTTCGATATCGGGACGGAAACCGATATCGAGCATGCGATCTGCTTCATCGAGAACCACGCACCAAAGGCGTCTCAGGTCAAGCGAACCACGCTGGATGTGATCGATGACGCGTCCTGGCGTCCCGACGACGACTTGCACGCCTTCGCGAAGTTTCCTGGTTTGGCGATCGAAGTGCTTGCCACCGGCAACCTCGAGCGTGGAAGTCGGACACCCTTCCGCGAGTTTCACAAACTCCCCGTGCACTTGGGCTGCGAGTTCCCGAGTGGGTACCAAGACCAAGGCCTGTGGCGTGGGACAAAGTCGAAGAGGATCGAGTTGTTCCAAGATCGGGATAGCAAAAGAGGCCGTTTTTCCTGTTCCGGTGCGGGCTTGGCCGATTAGATCGTAGCCCTCGAGCGCCCAAGGAATGACTCGCGACTGGATGGGGGAGGGGCGCTCGTAACCGAGTTTAGCAAGAGCCCTCATCATGATCGGAGAAAGTCCGAGCTCTTCAAACGTCTCTGCGATTTTTGATTCCATGCCTCTCAATCCCGGTTGGTGTCGTCCAAAAAAACATTTTACGTTAGAGTTGTGACTAAGATATGCCGCTTTGACCAGAATCTCATTTTTGTTCGAATCTAATGGAAATTGACCCTCTCGAAACGTCCGATGAAGCTCGTCTTTGGGGCTTGCGAATTCTTCAAAAGCTCGAGTCGAACAGTCGGGGCGAGGGGCTTGCACGCTCCGAGTTTCCCGAACCCGAGTTCCCCTTTTGGTCGATTGCTGTTGCCAAGGAGTTAGCTGAAAACTGGGAGAACTATGCGGCAGACCTCACAAATGCGGCGCGGGAAGGTGCGGGTATCGGGGGTGAGGGACCTTCCGCGGTGGGTGAAACTGCCGAGAATGCAGCTGGTTTCCAACCGAGCTATGGCGCGCTAGAAAAACTTCTTCAGAAGATATCTCAGTGGCTTCGTCAATCGGTCGCCGCACCTTTGGAATCGGAGGAGGGAGCTCTTCGGCGATTGCTGGCAGTTCAAACCGCTGCGGAGCTCTATCTGAAGATCCGGCACGGCCGATTCACTCGGATAGAAGGAGCTTTGCTTCAAGTCCCTTTTGCCTCGGGGCATTCCACGGCTATTCGCATGGGTGTCGATCTCCTGTTGCAGCAACCACCCGACGCTTGGACGTCGGCATCTCTCGCGCTGAGTCCGCTCCTGCAATACGACGATTGGGACCGCTCGATCGTCTTCCCGCGTGTCTTCGACACCGCCAATCCCTCGATTTTGAGCTCGGCGCTCGATATTGCAAACCATCTCTACACCCATCGCAAGATCGATGCTCACCCCGCGAAAGAACGTTATCCGCTGTTTGTGAAGTTGTTGGGGGAAATCGTTCAGCGGTTGGGCATCCTCGAAGAGAATCCAGCCAAGTTCGGCGATTCGGCGGAGTCGATCCAACGCATCTTGTTTGACTCGGTTTCCCTTTGCGTTTCCCTATGCCATACGATGTCGGCCATCGGTGATCCTGCTTGCATCGGGAAACTCAATCAAGCACTCGACTTGAAACATCGCCGTATTCGCACCGAAGCCGCTTTCGCGCTCGGCAGGCTTGGAGAGCAGCATGGAATCGATGCGCTGGTTGAAATGGCGATCGATCCCGCCGTCCGAACGCGGGTAATCGCTTACGCCGAGGAGCTTGGGTGCAT
>JALOQZ010000359.1 GCA_025459245.1 Pirellula sp. | reverse complement strand
GAAAAGAGTGCAGCAGCGGACGAAGCTCACCTTCGCTTTAAAGATCCGATCAGCGATTTTCTGGCCTATCTTCGAATTTGGGACTTCTACCAAGGCCTTCGTGAACAGCTCGGGCGTTCTCGACTGACGAAGGCGTTGCAAGAGAACTTTCTTTCCATCATCCGGCTTCGCGAGTGGGCAGATGTCCATCGACAACTGCTGGAGCACTGCAAAGAATCCAAAGTTTCACCTAATAAACGTACCGTTGCGCTGGAGCCGTTGAATGACTCTTCGGCAGACCGTCTCGAAACATCTCGAAGAGGAGATCGCAAGGGAGAGATTGCATCGAATACCAATTTCAATGCTCGCTATCCAAACGGATACGATCAGCTTCATATTTCGTTGCTGACCGGGCTTTTGTCTGGAATTGCCATGATGGAGGACACTGGCAAGTATCGCGGTGCCCAAAACTTAGAAGTCGTACTTTGGCCCGGGTCGGGTATTCGAGGTGCCAAGCCTAAATGGATCGTCTCCGCAGAGCGAATCGAAACAACACAACGATACGCAAGGACCGCTGCCAAGATCGAACCAGAATGGATCGAACGAGTCGCTACTCACTTGATCAAGTACAGCTATGAAGAGGCTCACTTCAGTCGGAAACAAGGTCGTGCGATGGTCATGCGCCGCGGCTCCTTGTTCGGGCTACCCGTCTCCCCGCGAATCGCCGTCCCTCTCGCACCGCTAAATGCTCCTTTAGCGCGAACCCTGTTAATCGAGCATGGTTTAGCAGGTGGCGAGCTGGTCTCAAAAGCCAAATTCTGGACTCATAACCAAGCCTTTATGGAGCAAGTCCAATCGCTTGCCGATCGAACACGTCGTCGAGACTTGATCATCGACCCGCAAGTCCTGGTTGATTACTACGAGAAGAGAGTTCCCGCCAACGTCGTCGATCGCAATACGTTGGAACAATGGGACCGAACTTTTAAACGGAACGATTCTCCCTCTAGCCCCTATCTCGATTGGAGCGACATACTCATACCGATTGATCGCAATGAGGTGGAAGCTCAGTATCCGACGAAAGTCGAAGTGGGAGTAACGCAATTAAAGTTGAAATATCGATTTGAACCTGGCAACGAAAGCGACGGGGTCAGCGTGAGTATCCCCGCCGCCGTCGTTCATCAGATCCATCCCGATCGATTGGACTGGCTTGTACCAGGATTGCTCGAGGAAAAACTGATCCAGTTGATCAAGTCGATGCCCAAGCGACTGAGGCGGCAATTGGTGCCTGTACCCGATACCGCCAAGCTGCTTGTTCCAAAGTGGCTAGCAGCGTTTCGGGCTCAAATGCCATTTTGGAAATCGCTTTGTGAGATCTTGTCGACACATCTGCGAGAACCTGTACATCGCGAGGATTTCGATCTAGCTTCCTTACCAGAACATCTTCGCATGCGCATTGAAGTGCTCGACGAAGAGGGCAAGGTTGTGCAGACGGGCCGCGACTTGGAAGCGATTCAACGCGAGCGTCAAAACGTAGTGCAGCGAGCTGTTCAAGAGCCTGCGTCGAAGACCAACTATGACTGGATGCGAAGCAAGCTGGAGAAATGGGATATCGAGCGATTGCCCTCCTCGGTTACCGAACTTCGAGGAGGTGTTCGGGTTGAGTTGTTTCCTACACTATTGGCGACTTCCGATCATATCCAGACCATTACGGTCGATCACCCATTACTAGCAGAGCAGCTTCTCCGAATTGGCTGGACTCGCTTGATGCACCGCATCGAGCGAAAGGAGATTCGGAGCCATATCCAGCATCTACCACAGTTTTCGACGAGTGGGCTCTGGCTTTCCGATCGCTTGCCTGGAGAAAAGCTTCGAGAATGGCTCGGTGATCTCATCGCTAGGTTGGCGTTTCTGGACACCCAATGGCACCTTGATTCACTACCGGCAGTTCCCCGGACCCAAGTTGAGTTTGATATCGCTCGATTAAAGCGAATAGAACGGATCGGGTTGGCTGCAAGTGAAATCGGGCGTTGGCTACCGAAGCTTGCTGAAGCCAATCATAAAGTCCGCGCGTTGCTAGAACGGGCTCCGTCCGCCTGGGGTACGAGCCTTCAGCAAATCAAGGGACAGCTGACACAACTTTGGAGCCCTCATTCTGCATGGCTAACTCCCTGGGCAATTCTCAAAGAGTACCCACGGTATTTGCAGTCCCTGGCGATTCGCATCGATAAGTTGAAGGCGACTGGTAGCACCAAAGATCTTGCGATCGAAGAGAGCGCTCATCACTTCTGGGAGGATTACTTGGAACGCATCGAACGGATACAACCGTCAGCCGCGACATGGCAGAGCGTGCGAGCCAAAGACAAGGAGGCGTTTGGGCTCGATAGCTTGTCCCCTATGGGCAAGCTATTGGAATACCGTTGGGGGATAGAAGAACTGCGAGTCTCGCTTCATTCCCAGCAATTAGGAACGCGCATCAGCATCTCTCCCAAGCGGCTTGAAAAGCTCCAGCAAGAGCTTGATCAACGCTCTTCCTAGTCCCCACGCTACGCTCCTATCGGTCGCGTGAGGTAGGACGCGATCAATGGGCATAAAAATGGGGGGCATAAAAATGGACAGAGCGAAGGTGATGCGACGTGTTCAGTATCTTCCCAGCAATGAATCTCGGGATGGTATGAATCTGATCTGCTGGGTGACGGGATCTTGAACAAGATCCACTACGAGAAGGGTAGAATCGTTGATTTATGATTGAGAGATTACGTCGTCCCACTTGGGTGCAACGTTCTGCCATCGATAGGGCTCGGCGGCTCGGCGAGCTTCTGATCCCATGCTTTGCCGCTCTCGTTTGGAACTCATCAATCGGTCTAGGCCGGAAACTAAGTCTGCTTCGCTTTCCACCAGCAGGCCTGGTTGGGAATCTCGATAAAGGGCTTGTAGCGCTGGCGAGCAGTTCGTTACGACGCTAGGCAATCCTGCCGTCATCCCTTCCAGCACGCTCTGAGGAAAGCCTTCGTATTCGCTTGTCAACGTGAACAGATCCGCTTCTCGCCACTCCTTCCACGCATCTGTGGTCCATGGCTCCCATTGCACCGATCCCGCAGGTATCGATGTTTTGGCTATGGACTGCAACCTGGTTCGCTCAGGGCCGTCTCCAACCAGTTTGAGAATCCAGTTGGTATGCTTGGAGGCTAATTGGGACCAAGCTCGCAAGATTCGATCGATCCTCTTCTCCGAAGAGAATCGCCCCATGTAGAGGCAGATAAATCGATCTCGCGTCGCTCGCTCCTGGATCCAGCCTTCTACGTCCAAGTCTGGGACATCGATCGCGGAGGGGATCGTGATGACTTTGCTCGGCGTTTTTCTAAAGAGTGTGCGTTGAAAGTGTTCTTTCAGATCGTCGGTCTGTACGACACACCGGGTCGCTCGCGGATATTGGATTCTCCGGAGCAATTCCCACGGCAGAGAGAGCTTCTGTTTCCTTGGGTCGCTCCGTTCCGAGATGATCACCGGTATGATGCTGGCCAATGCCGCGAGCGAGAGGATGTTCGTGGAATCGCAGAACGATACTGCTACTTGAGCTCCCCACGACATTGCATCTTGTCGGAGCCTCTGAATTCGCTGCCGGTTTCCCAGCGGACCGCGCAGCCATCCTCCCTTGGTGGAGACCAACCCCAAACCGTGGCGTTCAACTCTGGTATCCAAGCGGTATCGGTCGTCGTGTGCGGAGGCTAAGGTGGTGAGTCTAACTTCACTCTTCTTCACGAGGTGGTTTGCTAGGCAGGCCATCTGCCGCTCAGAGCCACCTCCCGAGAGTCCATGGATGATCAATTCAATGCGACTCGGTAGCGGTTTTTCCGAAAATGCGCTGTGGCTAGACAAGATCGACTCGGCGACCCCCATTACGCGTGGCTAAACTGGAATGATGTCGTCATCCTACTCCATAAATCATCCAGCGTGCATCGTTTGCCAATCCGATCGTTGGAAACCGGACTCTGAGACCACCAAAGCCATTCGTACTCGCTTTTC
>JALOQZ010000073.1 GCA_025459245.1 Pirellula sp. | reverse complement strand
GAAACGGGAGGCTTATTTCGACGCAATTCACCCCTGCCTCTTCTTTAGCTCCGCCGAAAAGCAAAATGAGCATAAGGGGTTCAACTCATCGAAGAAAAAACGAACTGACGGATAATCTCGCTAGGTCGCGTAACGGCTTTTGCCTGTTCCCGCGACGGCCTGCCCGATCACAGAGCAACAGAGCCCTTGAGATCGAATGAGTGCCTGTACGCTGTCTGCGTAATAAGGACTCACGGCAAAAACCAGCCCGAGCCCCATGTTAAATACATGCTCCATTTCGTGCTGTTCGATTTCCCCAAGATTCTGGAGCCACTGGAAAACGGGGAGAACCTCCCAGGATCCTCGCTGGAATACCAGATCCACTGTGGGAGGCAAGATCCGCTCGGTGTTTTCGAGAAGCCCACCGCCAGTGATGTGCGCGATACCGTGAACGACCGATTTCACTTTGTAGCGACTCAAAACCGATCGGACGACTTTACTGTAGATCAAGGTCGGTGTGAGGAGCGCGTCCGCCACCGTCGTTCCTAGATCCGCGACATGGCTATCGATGTCTAAGCCTGCTTTGTCAAATACAACTTTGCGAACCAAACTGAAGCCGTTGCTGTGTAGCCCCGAGGATGCAACTCCGAGCAAAACATCCCCATCAGTAATCCCGCGTCCCGAAACCAAACGCTTCTTGTCGACAACTCCGACGCAGAAGCCGGCGAGATCGTACATGTCATCATGGTAATGACTCGGCATAATCGCCGTTTCGCCACCGAGCAGACTGCATTCGGCATCGATGCACCCGTCTGAGATCCCTCGAACAATCGCTTCCAAAAGGGGAGGATTGTCCTTTCCCATAGCGACATAATCGAGGAAGAACAGCGGCTCGGCCCCTGTGCAAAGCACGTCATTGACGCACATCGCGACCAAATCGATACCGACGGTATCATGCTTTCCAGCTCTCTGGGCAACCTGGAGTTTCGTCCCCACCCCATCGGTCCCCGAGACCAAGATCGGCTCTTCGTAGTTCCTCGCGAACAAAGATTTTGCGAAGTCGAGAGCGAAGAGTCCCGCAAATCCACCATCGTTTCGAACAACGCGTGGAGTGAAAGTCCGGTGCATCAGCGACGGCAGTTTTTGCATCGCTTGCTCGTAGAGCTCGAGATCCACCCCGCTGTCTTTGTAAGTCGTTGCCATCGGCGAATCTAGGATTTCTGGTTGGGAGCCGTTCACACGGCAATCCACAACGGAGAGGTGTGCGAGATGCTGTGCTAAAAGCGATATGTTTCAAGGAACCGAGCTGACCATTATGGCCTTTTTTCTCACCCCGTGAAGTCAATCCTTGAAGTCAATCCGGGGAGGGGGACAAGGGAGATGTTTTCTCAATCCCGATCATTCCTCCCGCACGGCTATTCAAGCCGGATGTGTGTGACCTCTTTCGAAACCATCCACTCCAGCCATCTCTCCTGATCCTCAGTCAATTCGATCTCCGCCACCGATTCCGCATCGAGCGGCGATACCAACGTGAAAATCCCATCTTCGAGCCATCGATTGGAATCGGCGAGCCGAATCCAGTATTCGTTTGCCCCACACGGCGGAGCGCCCGGGGTATCCGACGGAGTCATGAAGTAAACGATTTCCTTCCGAAACCGATCCGGCATCTCGATGATTCCCGCGCTGGGTTGATCGATCGGAACGATTTTCACCATAAATGTCTCGTGACGCTCGTAATAGGACTGGGATAATAACGAGGATGACCTATTCCCCGTGGCGATCTCTTCCGTTGGGGCAAGATGGCGTAGCCGATTGCAGGCGGATCGCCTAAACTTTCGGTTTTCAGGCAAGGTTCTTGGGGGAGGTTTCCCAACGGGCTTCGCCAATGTTTCGACGACCTACTCCCGTTTCTCATTAGCGAGTTTTCCGTGGCATCTTACAAGACCAGTGACCTGAAAAAGGGCCTCAAAGTCCAAATCGATGGCGAACCATACCTCCTCTCCGAAGTCAACTTTGTCAAACCCGGTAAAGGAAACGCGCTCTACAAGTGCAAACTGAAGAACTTGATCCGCAACACCGTACTCGACCGTACGCTCAAGGGAGGTGACGAGCTCGAAGTCGCGGACGTCGAGGAAGTCGAAACGCAATTCCTTTACAACCAATCGGGAATGTTTGTTTTCATGGACAACGTCTCGTTTGAGCAATACGAACTGACGGCCGACCAAGTCGACGACAACTGGAAATACCTCAAAGAAGGGATGCCGGTCGCCATGGTCCTCTTCAACGGGAACCCGATCACTATCTCCCCGCCGTCCCACGTCACCCTGAAAGTCATCGAAACAGAACCTGGGGTCAAGGGGGACACCGCTACCAACGTGACCAAGCCCGCCAAGGTGGAAACCGGCGGGGAATTCCAAGTCCCGGGCTTCATCAAAGAAGGCAACGTCATCAAAATCGACACCCGCACCGGGGATTACGTCGAACGCGTCAGCATGGACTAACGCTTTTTCGTTGTTCTCGCCCAACGCATAATAGATAATGCACCGATCCCACTCGGTGCATTTTTTGTTTCCTCCCCGGAGACGGACGGTCCCATGCGATTCCCCATCCTACCGCTTGCTCTCGCCTTTTTTGTCTCCATGCCGATCATCACTTCCGCACAGCTCCCAAATCGCTTCTCCCCTAATGATCCGGAGGAGCAGTTCCGAATCCTGCGCGAACGATTGATCGACAATGTACTTGTCCCAGGTGGAATCACAGACCAACGGGTCTTGAACTCCGTCAAAATGACCTTGCGCCACCAATTCGTACCCAAACAACACATCGCCAAATCCTACCAAGACATCGCAATTCCAATCGGGGAAAGCCAAACGATCAGCAGCCCGTTCATCGTCGCACTTATGACTCAAGCACTCGAGCCCAAAGCGACCGACAAGGTGCTTGAGATCGGTACTGGCAGCGGATATCAGGCCGCGATCCTAAGCCCTCTGGTGCAAGACGTTTACACGATCGAAATCGTCGAAGAGCTGGGCTATCGAACGAAACAACTTCTCGCCGACCTCCAGTACACCAACGTGCATTGCTTGATCGGGGACGGTTTCAAAGGTTGGCCCGAACACGCGCCCTTCGACAAAATCATCGTTACGTGCTCACCCGAGAAAGTCCCTCAGCCTCTTCAAGATCAACTCAAAGAAGGCGGGGTCATGATCATCCCCGTCGGCGAGCGATACCAACAAATGCTCTGCCGCATGAAAAAGGTCAACGGCGTTTTGGAAAAGGAATCGATTCAACCAACCTTGTTTGTTCCCATGACTGGCCAAGCGGAGGCGACCCGCGAAATCGCGCCCGATCCCGCAAACCCAAAATTGCTTAACACCAGCTTTGAAGAAGCACTGATCAAGGAGTTTCATGTACCGGGTTGGTATTACCAGTTCGGATGTACTGTCGTTGAGGATCCGTCCGCTCCCGAAGGTAAGCGTGTCGCCGAGTTCTCAAGTGACGACCCAAGCCAACCCAGCATGCTTCTTCAAGGGCTTGCACTGGACGGGCGTGTCGTCAAACGCATCCGCATGGGAGCTTGGATGAAAATCGATAACGTACGCATCGGCCAAGACCGAACTCGCTCACCGTCAGTTGCGATTCAGTACTTCGACGAAAAAAGAAACTTGATCGGTTACAACTACGTCGGCGGATTCAAAGGGACCCTCCCTTGGAAACGACAAGAGGATGAGTTCCGCGTTCCGGCGGCAACCAGGGAAGCCATCGTTTCGATCGGACTCTTCGGAGCCGAAGGAACAGCACGCTTCGATGGCGTGTTCTTGATTCCCAGCACGAAGTAGGGAGTCAGTTAAAGCCTGTTCGAAAGCGATCCGAAATCGCGGATAGGGCCAAAATCAAGATCCTTACCGGAGGGCTTGCGCCCGTTCCGTTCACGAATGGCCGTTTACGAATGGCCGTGCCGTTCACGGGGAGATGGCTAGCGGTTGGTTGCGGCGGCTGACTTTGCGTTCTCGATGGCGAAATCGACCAATCGCTGTTCTCGAAAGAATCCTTCCCAAAAGCTGTGGCCTTGCCCAGGCGCAACGATTAGTTCCACCAAATCGCCGGCTCCAACTTTCTCATAGCGGCGTTTGAACTCTGCCGAATTCTCTTCCAAGGGCACCACCTTGTCTTGGTCGCCATGGATAAGAACAACCGGAATCTTTGCCTTGGCCAAGACCTCGACACGAGAAATCGGGTTTAGCGTCTCCAGTTGAGCTCCGAGTTGCTCGGCGGTAAGACCGTAAGCCGGAGCCGCTTTCTCCAGCTTTGGATAGGTGCGGAAGTCAAAGACGGGATAGATCCCGATGATGCCGCTCACCTTTTCAGGGTGAGCGATCGCCCAACTGCTCACCCATAAGCCGCCTCGGCTTCTTCCAAAACAACAAGCCTTCTTCGCAAATCCGAGATCCGAAACCAAAGTGTTGAAGAGCTTCTCAAAGGTGCGATGACTTTCCGGCGAGCCATAAGCTTCGCCGACATCGATACCGGCGACAGCCACACCCGCATTAAGGAACTGCTCATGCATCCACCGCTCTGCCTCGTCCGGGTAGGCCGGTAGGGTGGGAGCGTAAAAAACCCAAGGCTGTGGGCTCGATCGCTTTGATTCTTCTGGCAGAAAAACGAAGGCGCGGTGACCTTCTAACTCCCAAACCTTTCCGGGCAACTCCAGCTTGGGAGGTGCACCGGATGGTTTAGAAAGCTTGGTCTGGGCCGATAGCGGGGATGAATGCGAGATCAAAGTCGCAAGAATCAAAACCAGGAATCGAGCGATCGGAGCATTCATGAAGCAATGGGCACCCGTGATTATTTTTCTTCTTTTCGAAGGACGTAGCTTTGGATGGACCAACCATCCTCCTCGGTTCGAATCACACTTCCGGCGGGCATAAAGTAACCGCGGATCGAGTCGAACGGAGGCAGTGTATCCCCTTTCAGCTTCTGCTCTTGCTCTCGATTCTTGTGCTTTGGATCAAGCAATCGATCGAGAACTGCAGCGAGAATGCTTCGAGAAGCATTGAGCTTTCCTTCCCGGAAAAGCTCGTATTGCATTTCAAAGGACTTGTCGGTTCGGTCGATTTGCAGCGCGCTAACGGGACTTCCGCCTGAAATCGCTTCCATAGTCGACCGAGCTCGCTGCACATCCGCTTGCTTGTTGAACTCGGACTCTTTTGGTGCAGACTTAACCCGATCAATGAGCTCCTTGATCAAGTCTGTATCTGAGCCAAAGACGAAGTAGCCTTCCACAATACTGATCGCGTATTGCTCCAGTAGTGGCTCGTCGGTCTGATTTGCATTTCCTGCATTGGCATCCGTTTTTGGTCCGCCAAAATCAAGCTCGACCTCGACTTCTTCCTCGTTCTTGAAGCTCCAAATGCGATAGCCTTGATAGTCCTCTGGGGTGCTGATCGTTTCGTTGCTTCCGTAGCGATCGACGACGCGATTGAGTTTCTTGTCCGGGTCGTTCAGCTTGAGCAATACCAACGATCGCTTGCTCTCTGGAGTCACAGGCTTGACGATTTCCGTTGAAAGAAAAAACTCCGTGGAGATGTAGGGAAGGATCTCTTTGGTGATGTCGATCTGTGGACCTTGGGGATCGTCTCGCATCCCTTCCATCATGGCAGCGAATGTATCTTCGCCGACGTAAGCATCGACAATATGTTCGAATTTGGGAAAGGCGTCTTTCAAGTTCCAAGAGAAACCGAGTACCAGGGCGCTATCTTTGTTGAGCCACACGGGTGGTTCGAGCTTTTCCACATTGGGGAAGTCCAAGATTTCGACCGATGGCTTGATCGGCTTTTCCAGCTTCACAAAACCGTGATGAAAAACATCGAAATCGCTTTCGTTGAAGTGCACATGGCCGATCGCGCATCGAATCGCATCGAAGCCTTGCTCTTCCAGAAGCTTGATCAAGTCCTGTTGGTTTTTCGGTGGCTTACCACTGATCGAGCGAAGCAGTTTGGCGATACCGATGGGGCGGACGAAGTACTCGACTTCCGCGGGCCCATCCCCTTTGACCTTCGATAGGGCATCTTGATAAAGCGGGGAATCCGCCAGTGCACCGCTTCGATTTCCACTTTGAGCGGCCAGCAGTTCCTTCATCGTCGCGGTGTCATCCGTGGCGATCAATTGTCCACCATGGATAGCGTAGTTCGATTCCAAAATCCGTGCTTCATCCGAAGGGGATGGAACAAAGTACTGCGTCACTTTTACGCCGCCGTCTTCCCAAGTCTTTACTTGGGCTTTTCGCTCTTTCAGTTGTTGATCAACACGTTTTAAAAATTTGTCAGCTTCCGTGGTGTTGTCGCCGATGTCGATCACCAATCCGATCGAGTAGGGTTTTTCACCTGTGCGAGCGATCCAACCCAAGGTGGTTTGGCCAGCGGAAAGATATTCCAAGTCCTCGACTTGCAAACTCATTTGCCATCCAGCGTCGCTGAATCGGGACTGTAGCTCTTTCCGCTGCGTTTCCCAGAACGAAACCAGCTTGTCGTCGATAGCCAGTTTTCCAAGTTGCGTTTTGTTCCAAAGCTCCAAGAACTTGGGGGTGTCCGGGAGTGTGATCAACGCTTGTGTGGTGTCGGGAAACATCTTGCTGGCGGGCGTCGACTCGGCCCGACCATCGCTGGCGAACAAGCTGAGCGACACAAGCCCCATCGCCCCTATCGCCTTCATCATGTGTCGACGAATTTTCCCGTGCGGTCCGATCGCACTCTTTAGTGAGCTTGGCACCGATGTCCCTCCTCGTTGCATTTTGTATCGAAATCCTAATAGTCAGCGCGATTCAAACCGTGTATCGTATCGCAAACCCTTGGGAGATGGGAGCCCGGCTTTTTGATTGGTCGATCGGGGATCCACACTCCTCGAGCTTCCCTCCTCCTAATCTCTCCTGAATTGCGATGGCCAAAGACGAAGAAGTACTCGTGGTGCCAGCAAGGCTCCTTGATGAGCTGGGCTCTTTTTCTGGCTTCCAGCACAACGTGGATCGATATTTGCCAGCCATCCTGGATCGCGCCAACCAATCGTTCCGCCCTCGCAGCATCGTCGAAGATGACCCTTCTTTTAAGCAATTGATCCCGTACATCATTCTTGAGTGCAGCGACGCTAACCAAACGCAGCTTTTTCAATACACCCGAGGGAAGGGGCAAGGGGAAAAACGCCTGCACGCCAAACGCTCGATCGGGATCGGCGGCCACATTTCGATCGAAGACACGAGCGGCGATGACTGGTATAGCACCGGGATGCAGCGAGAACTGGACGAAGAGGTGAAAATCGAATGCGGTGGGCAACAACGCATTGTGGGGCTCATTTACGACGATAGCACCGAAGTGGGGCGGGTTCATCTCGGGATCGTGCACATTATGCAACTCTGTTCGTGCAAAGTGACAAGCGCCGAAGAGGATTTGCAATTCGCAGGCTTTCAACAGATCGATTCCATCCGCACTGAAATGGATCGCTTTGAAACTTGGTCGCAACTCTGCCTCCAACACCTCTACATCTAACAACTCGCATCCTTTTTGTCCCTCGTCCCAGTCGGGCGCTCCAACCCATCCAGCGACCTCATGCAAGACAGCTTGGAATTCGGTTACCTTGAGCGGCTTACTATTCAACTCACTGCAGGTGCCGCGCTTCTACCAGTGCCGCTGCGAGACAAGCACTCTCGCTACATACAAGCCTTGCAACGAGACGATGGCGGTTGGGGAGGACGTGAAGGAGGGAGCGATCTTTATTACACCTCCTTCGCGCTGCGGTCACTCGCCATCCTGGGGGACCTCCACGGTTTGGTAGCCGAAAACGCCAGCCGATTCCTGCTTTCCAGGACGGAGCATCAAGAGTCGATTATCGATTTGCTCTCCCTGATTTACGGCGCCGCACTGATCGAGGCGTCGACGGAGTCCCACCCTCTCGCGTCTCTCTCCATTGACTGGAAAGGACGATTGAGCGATTTGCTTCATCGACTTCGACGCGACGACGGTGGCTTTGCCAGAATCGACCAAGCCAACGTGGGGAGCACTTACCAGACGTTCCTCGTTGCTATCTGCCTGGAGTTGCTTGGGCACCCGCTGCCTGCCGACGATCCCGCGGTTTCCTTTCTTTTAAGGCAAAGACGCGATGACGGCGGGTTCCTCGAAGTTCGAGTCGCAAAGCGCTCTGGCACGAACCCCACGGCAGCTGCAATCGGAGCACTGCAGACGCTTCGAGCGCTCGACGCCAATGTCGCTTCAACGGCAGCCGATTTCCTGTTGGAACTGCAATCGGAAGAAGGGGGATTTCAAGCCAATACTCGCATGCCTCTACCGGATTTGCTAAGCACGTTCACTGCATGCGTTACTCTCTGGGATCTGCAGCGACTGGACGACGCGGATACAACGAGTGCTTATCGATATGGCCTCGCCATGGAACGTGAGCCCGGTGGGTTTGCCGGTTTTGAATTGGATGATTCTCAAGACGTCGAGTACACATTTTACGGTCTTGGGCTCCTGAGTTTGCTATCCCCCTGGGTCCACAATTCAGACGCTTGATTCCGCTATACTGGTGCGATAGCACGGTATTGCGAAAGCGCGGGTTGAGCTTGAAGCGACATGCTCGAGGACACCTGTTGCGAAACAAGCCGCGAATTCCTCTCCTCAGTTCTCGAAGGCCCCTCGGTGAACGCTTCGAATCGACTCTTCCTCTGGTCGTTGACTTCTGCTTTAGCAGGGTTCCTGTTCGGTTTTGACACAGTCGTGATTTCTGGCGCGGAGAAAACCATCCAATCGCTATGGAATCTTTCGGACTTCGAGCACGGCCTCGCAATCAGCTCGGCGCTGTGGGGAACTGTGCTGGGGTCTATGGTTGGCCAGCTCCCAACAGATCGGTTCGGTCGAAGACAAACATTGCTTTGGATCGGAATCTTGTACTTCGTCTCGGCCGTTTGGTCCGGGTTGGCCACGGATCTGTGGACCTTCTCGATCGCTCGTTTCATCGGGGGAGTCGGCGTTGGAATATCCACCGTCACCAGCCCGCTTTACATTGCGGAGCTCTCACCACCCGCTCGACGCGGGAGATTGGCCGGGCTCTTTCAGTTCAACATCGTCCTCGGGATCCTGATCGCCCTAGTATCGAATGCCTTGATCGCGCAGACGGGTAGCATCTATGCTTGGCGATGGATGCTCGGAGTCGAAGCGTTCCCTGCCATTGTGTACACCATCCTGAGTTTCGGTCTCCCTGAAAGTCCCCGGTGGCTGATCGCGTTTCGAAATGATCTCCCTGCCGCAAGAAAAGTCCTTCGAGCGTTAAGTCCTCATGCTTCCGAAGCGGAGATCGAAACGGAACTCGATGCATTGGTCGCGGCGAGAGAAGCGGCGAGCAAAGAAAACACGTTGCCAAAATCCCCCTTCTGGTCGAGAAGGCTCGCGGTGCCAATCGGTATTGCGTTCCTCGTTGCCTTCTTCAATCAGATGTCCGGAGTCAACGCAATTCTGTATTTTGCACCGCGCATTTTTGAGTTGACCGGCTTGGCCGAGCAAGCCGCGTTGTTGCAATCGGTTGGAATTGGTGTAACCAACTTGATCTTCACCTTTGTCGGACTCTGGCTCATTGATCGGCTTGGCAGAAAAACATTGCTCTATTTGGGCTCGGTCGGCTACATTGCTTCGCTAGGTCTCTGCTCATGGGCCTTTTGGTCCCACACCTATTGGCTTGTTCCCGGGTGCATCTTTGCGTTCATTGCAGCCCATGCGATGGGGCAAGGGGCTGTCATCTGGGTTCTGATTTCCGAGATATTCCCTGACCAGCATCGCGCGAATGGGCAAGCTCTGGGGAGCTTTACCCACTGGATCTTTGCATCGCTTCTCACATTGATCTTCCCGATCGCCGTGAACAACTTTGCCCCTGAAGCCATCTTCGGCTTCTTTTGCTTGATGATGTGCCTGCAGTTGTTCTGGGTCTTCGCAATGGTGAAAGAAACCAAAGGAGTCCCGCTTACTTGAGACGTTTGATGATGTGCCAGCCGAATTTGGACTTGTCTGGGTCGTATTCAGCAAGCCCGTACTCGCCCACTTTCAGTTTGAAACCGATATCCCCGAAGGCCTGAACCATCCCGCTTCGAGGCGAAACAGACCGCGTTGGGTCAGGAGTAACTCCATGGTTGGCCATCGAGTAAATACCGGGTGCGGAATCGTCGGTGAACTGCCGCACGATTTCGTCGAATTTGTCACCTGCTTCCAGCATCTTCATAAGATCTTTCGCGAGCTTTTCGGCCTCTTCCTTTGTTCGGCGCACTGGCTCATCGCCAATCGACCCTTGGAAAGCAATCAAGCAGTGTTGAACCGTGATTTCTTTTGGTTCACCATTAGGAAGCAACTCTTCTGCCACTGACGCTTGCGCCCCTACCGGCTTCTCGCTCGGAGGCGAACTTGGAGTACAAGAAATCCCGACAATCGGCATGAAGATGAGGGCAGAAGCAAGTATTTTTCGGTAGACCATAGTAGATTGGGTTGGGGAATAGAGTGTCATTTCCAACGTAGTGTAGTGCTACTCCATCCCCGCGGCAAATGTCCTCCTAGCGATTGCCGAACCAGCTTCTTTTCCTCGATTCCTTTTACTCCATTGCCAGCCATGCTCTTCCCATCGCGGTTCGCTCTTCTTCCAATCGTGCTGATCGCTTCAATCATCTCACCGTGTTCACTCACGAACGGGCAGGAGCCGAGTAATCTTCGATCGTACTTTATCTTTCTAACGACCGGACGCACGACTGCGGGGGTCGAAAAAGAGGAAGTGCAAGCGATGCAAAAACTGCATATCGAAAATTTCGTCGCTCAAGCGAAGCGGGAACGACTCTTTGCGGCAGGGCCCGTTGCCGATCCGAACAAGACATTGCGCGGAATCGTGGGAGTTCGAGCTACCGGTATCGACAAGGTGCCAGAGCTATTTCGCGACGACCCTTACGTTGAAAAAGGTTTTATGAAGCTGGAGACGAACGAAATCGTTCGCGAAATCGGCGGGTTCGAAATGATCTTGGATGAAGTCGGTATGGAGGAACATCGACTTGCTCTCTTTACCGCCAAACAACCTGTTTCCAAACCCAGTGACTCCGAAAAGGGTAAACAATGGGAATACTGGAAGCGGCTGGTGGAACAAGGCGATGCTGCTGTAGCGTTTCAGTTCTCCGAAGATTCCCCGCGTCACGCCGTAGCCGTTTTGAAGAAGAGCGACGACGCATCGGTGCAGTCGCTTGTTAATAAATCGCCATTGATGGAATCTAACAAAATCGACTGTCAGATTATCCCTCTGTATGTGTCAAAAGGCGTTTTGAACTACCGCGTCCCGTCGAAGTAGCCACAGGCCTCATGAAGGCCCGCTTGCGACATTCGATCGCGACACCGCTGTTCTGACTTCTTTGTGAAAGCCTTTTAGCTGAACGCCCGAATGGCTCGGCGAACGTCATCCAGCGCAAGCCCCTTCACAGAGTGAACTTCGCCAAGCCGGGTGGGGAGTATGAGGTTGAGCACACCGTGCTCATTCTTCTTGTCTGTTTGCATGGCCGCTAGCATCGCCTCGCAGTCGACAGCGGGTTCACATCGTGTCGGTAGATTTAACCGTTCCAACAAGCTGGTTTGACGTTGCCAAGAATCTTTGGGCCAAAGTCCCTTTTCGGCGGCTAGCCAACCCGCCATCGTCATCCCAATCGCGATCGCCTCCCCATGCAGATACTTGCCATAGGTTGTAATCGCCTCAATCGCATGCCCGAACGTGTGGCCGTAGTTCAGTATGGCTCTTAGCCCTGTCGTTTCTCGCTCGTCGTTTGAGACGACCTGCGCCTTCAGCTCGCATGATCTCTGAATGAGCCGCTCAAGCGACTTCGAATCCCTGGCCAGGATAGGTGCAACATTTTGTTCTATCCATTCGAATAGAATTGGGTCGAGAATGACGCCGTACTTCACAATCTCGGCTAGACCGCTGCGGAATTCGCGATCGGGCAGCGATTTCAAGACCGAGGTGTCGATAAGGACAGCGTGTGGCTGCCAGAACGCACCGATAGCATTTTTTGACTGTGGGAGATTGATGCCTGTTTTGCCACCCACGCTGCTATCGACCATGGCCAAAAGCGTCGTAGGGACTTGTAGAAATCGTATACCGCGCATGTAAGTCGCGGCTGCAAAGCCAGCCAAGTCTCCAACGACCCCTCCGCCGATCGCAATCACGACCGATTTGCGGTCCGTTCGAGCCGTCAGCATCGCTTCCCATATCGCCGACAAACTGGCGACCGATTTGCTTCCCTCGCCGCTGGAGACGCGATAGTCCTGCGTGCGCACTCCGCGGACGGACAGACTGTGCTCAATCGCGCTGCGAATCGAACTTAAATGCTCGTCCCATATCAAAAACGCGTGTTGGATCGGCTGAAAAGCTTCTAAGCTGCGGTTGAGATTTTCGTTCCATTGATCGGTCCCAATCCAAATGCTGTAGCTTCGTTCTTGCAAGTCCACTTGGACCGATGTTGTCATGACCTAGGATAATGGCTGGAGGATTGTTTCTCGGTCGCGAGAACGACTCGAGTTCTTGACAAATAATCGTGGAGCGATTGGCGGTCCTTTCGAAAGATCGCGAGGGCCGCATCGGTGGCAACGAACAACACCAAAGCCAAATCGGGCCAGCGTCCAACACCCTCATAATAGAGAGTCAGATAAATCACCAAAGGCCCAATCCACGAGATAGCATTTCGAAGCACCTCGCGAGTCACCATTTGCTGACGACGCGGTGATAGTCCGTTCTCTTCGACGATTCGCAACTGAAACAAATATCGACCGATCGATCGCCAGCCTCGGTAAATAAATGTCAAATAAATCGCAGGTACGATCAACGAGATAAATGCGATGATCGGGACCATCCACTGAAAGGCTTTGAACGCTTTGTCACGCAAAAGAAGGATGACGATCGCAAATGGCAACAAACAGAAAAGTAAAAAGACCTGGTCGACAATGTACGCCATCGCTCGAGAGGCCATGCCAGCAGTCGTTGTGCTCACCGGTTCAATCGATTGGAGATCCGACATCAACTCGTCGTATTTTTTCACCTCAAGCGTTCTTGCAGAATGATTCATCGTCTTCCTCCTTCTCCGCAGAACAGCAGTCGGATCATATTCATTTCCGGTACAATGATCATCGAATGAAGATTAAATATCATCCTACTAATAATCTTCCGATCTTCTATGCTCACCACAAAACTCGTGATACTGGTTCTGATACTTCTCCTGAATTAAATTCTTTCTGTGTCACTTCGGAGACTAATCGAAATTTGAAGCCTTCGGAGAAAGAACTTCTTAAATGGCATTTCCGTTTGGGGCATTTGAATTTTGCCAGTATTCAACAAGTTTTGAAAGGGGGATGGCTTGGAAATGATCCTACTACCAAAGCAGCTTCTCGCTGTGAACATCCTAAGTGTGCTTCTTGTGAATATGGAAAGGCTAAACGTCGCCCAACAGGAAGTTCGGTTACTCGTCCTACCAACTCTTCTTCTATCAAGACCGATGATCTTCGTCCTGGTCAACGGGTTAGTATGGATCACTAGAGTGTGAAAGAAAAGGGTCGTTTATTCGAATCTCGTGGTAAAACCTCTCCGGAACATATGTATTCTGGTGGTTGCATTTTCGTGGATCATTGTACAGGATATATTTTCGTCCATTATCATGTGCATCAGACAGCTCTTGAAACGATCGAGGATAAGCAACGATTTGAGCAACATATGTTTGAACATGGTGTGATTGTTCAAAGTTATCATACCGATAATGGAATTTTTACTGCAAGGGACTTTATAAAAGAAATCGAAACTAATCACTAACAGATCCGTTATTCTGGTCCAGGAGCGCATCATCAGAATGGAGTTGCTGAACGGAATATCGGTACAATATTTTCTATTGCTCGTACAATGATGATTCATAGTGCAGTTCGATGGAGTGAGGTGATTGACGTCAATTTGTGGCCAATGGCATTAAATTATGCTGTGTGGTTATACAATCATATGCCTCGTCCAAATAATTTATCTCCTATCGAGTTGTTAAGTCGGATTAAAAATCCACGAAATAAGTTGCGCAATGCACATGTGTTTGGATGTCCAGTTTACGTTTTGGATCCGAAACTACAAGTACAGGGTGGGATGGTTCCAAAGTTTACTCCTCGTTCCAGAAGGGGTATATTTGTTGGTTTCAGTACACGCCATTCATCAATCGTACCTTTGGTTTTGAACATTCAAACCTTAACAATTACACCACAATTTCATGTCGTGTTTGATGATTGGTTTACCTCTGTCTCAAATACAACTGTAAGTGATTTGTCAGATCCGATTTGGGAAGAACTGTTTTCTGGATGCCGATACCAGGCCACGGCCAGGATTTCG
>JALOQZ010000072.1 GCA_025459245.1 Pirellula sp. | reverse complement strand
GATCTTGGCGTCCAAGTCGGCTACGTCGACATTGCCATAATCATCGCACTTCACCACGACGACTTGCATGTTCGCCATCTGAGCGCTCGCTGGATTCGTTCCGTGAGCACTGCTTGGAATAAGGCAAATGTCGCGCTGATGGTCACCACGCGATTCGTGATAATGCTTGATCGCCAACAACCCCGCGTACTCACCCTGCGATCCTGCGTTTGGCTGTAATGAGATCGAATCGTAGCCAGTGATCTCGCACAACATCGACTCAAGCGATGCGATCATTTCTCGATAGCCGGCGGTTTGGTCGGCAGGCGCAAACGGATGGATTGCATTGAACTCCGGCCAAGTCACCGGGGTCATCTCCGACGCTGCGTTAAGCTTCATCGTGCACGATCCAAGCGGAATCATGGCTCGATCCAACGCTATATCCATCTCGGACAATCGCCTCAGATATCGCATCATCTCCGTTTCGCTGCGGTACCGATGGAAGACGCTTTGCGTCATGTAAGCGTCGTCGCGGAAGCCACCCGCGGCTAGCGTTGTTTGCTCCGTATCGCTGCTTGCATCCAACAAATGGATTTGAAAGACAGTTGCAATCTTGACCAAATCCTCGCTGGTGACCGTTTCATCCAACGAGAGACCAACATGATGTTCGTCGACGTATCGCAGATTGAAGCCGGCGGCGACGGCTCGCTCCATCAACCGGCAAGCGTCCTCATTCTTCGTCTTCACCACAAACGTATCGAAGACTTGGTCACTGCCGATCTCCCAACCACCTGCGCGCAGCGATCGGATCAACCGCATCGTTTGACCATGAACTCGCCGAGCAATCCCTTGCAAGCCTTGCGGGCCATGGTAGCACGCGTACAGCGTCGACATGATCGCCAACAATGCTTGCGCGGTACAGATATTCGACGTCGCTTTCTCTCGGCGAATATGTTGTTCCCGCGTTTGCAAGGCCAGCCGATAAGCCGGCTTGCCATGCGAATCGACCGATTGGCCTACCAAACGCCCGGGAAGCGTCCGTTTGAACGCATCGCGAGTCGCTAAGAACGCTGCATGCGGACCTCCATAACCAAAAGGTACACCGAAGCGCTGCGCGTTTCCGACCACCGCGTCGGCTCCAAACGTGCTTGGTGGTTTCAACAAGGTCAGCGCCAACAGATCGGTTGCAGCGACCACCATGCAGTCCGCCCCATGAGCAGCATCGCTCAATGCTTTCAAATCGTGAATCGATCCGTCGGTTGCTGGATACTGCACCAAAACACCAAACGCATTCGTCCAGTCGATCGACGTATCGCACTGGTCGATAACGACAACTTCAATTCCCAGCGGCTTGGCTCTCGTCTCGATCAGCTCGATAGTTTGTGGATGGCATTGCTTCGCAACCAAGAATTGCGATCCCTTCTTCTTCGTTGAACGGAGACATAAAGTCATCGCCTCAGCGGCTGCGGTTCCTTCATCTAATAGCGATGCACCCGCAATCTCCATACCGGTCAATTCGCAGACCATAGTTTGAAAGTAGAACAAAACTTCCAATCGGCCTTGGGAGATCTCGGGCTGGTAAGGTGTATAGGCGGTGTACCAAGCGGGATTCTCGAGAACGTTGCGAAGAATGACTTTGGGGGTATGAGTTCCGTAATAGCCTTGTCCGATCAAGTTCTTAAGAACTCGATTCTTCGAAGCGATCTGCTTCAGCTCGGCAAGAGCCTCTTCTTCGCTGACTCCCGCGAATAGATTCAATCGATCGCGGAAGGCGATGTTGTTTGGGACAACAGTGTCCGTTAGATGATCAAGCGACTCATACCCCAACATCGACAGCATTTCACGAATCTCATGATCGCGAGGACCGATGTGGCGGGAAACAAAAGGAGATAGCGGGGTAGCGTTCGACATCCGAGATCCTCGATCATGCGATTGTAAAAGAGCAGAAACCTCCACCGATTCGATCCGTTGCATCGACGTAACTCGACACGACCGCACCGCGATGGATGGCCCCTCTGTCCCTTTACCTGAGAGATCTCGACTTGGTCGCCTGCGCTGATTCGCAACCGTCAGTTGCAGCTCGCAAACGGCCTAGTCTTTCCCCTTCGGTGGGTCTTGATTATCCAAGACCGCTCTCCAGAGATGAATAAAGGAGGATACAGTTCTCGTTACCTGAGCGGTTATGGGCTCACATTTTGCGCCTTCGGTGGCCCCCCTTGAACAAGGAAAGCACTCTCCCGCATCTTCCAATTCACAACCGTAGTGTAGTTCGTCCCCCTAAAACTGGCAATCGAAAGCGAGTCAAGCTTGTTCGGGAGAATCGCCCGCACGACTCCTCTTATGCAGTTGGGTTTCAGGTAAACTAGGAGGTGATCCGAGACGCCTTCAGCCTCCTTGGCACAACCAAGGTTTCGACTGGTTTCCGGATAGGCTCGCAGAATTTCCGCTGCTTGCCCGCATTCCTCCCCCAACGATCCTACCGACATGAAAAACCGATCTTCTCTCGCGGCTCTCATCGCATCCGGCCTCCTCTTTCACAGCGTCGTCGCAACTTCGGCAGCGGAACCCACCAAACCGTCGAGCCCCTCGAAATGGAAAATCGAGATGCTGACACTCGACGCGAACGAGGGCTGCGCCATCGGCGACTTGAATGGGGACGGGAAGGCCGATGTCGTGGCGGGCCGGAACTGGTACGCCGCTCCCGACTTCAAACCGCGTCCTTTGCGTACGATCGAGGACTGGAACGGGTACGTCGAATCCAACGGCGACTTTCTCATGGATGTCGATCAAGACGGGTTGATGGATGTCGTGGCAGGCTCGTTCATTCCCACACAAGTTCACTGGTACCGAAACCCTGGTGCGGAAGGCTGGCGACTCGGACAAACTTGGAAGAAGCATCTGCTGGTCGATACCAAAGCCAGTCAAAACGAAGCCCAACTCATGGCGGATCTTGATGGCGACGGTCGCCCCGAATGGATTGTGAACAGCTGGAATAAACAAAACCCAACGGTCGTCTGGCGGTTCGTTCCCCGCGAGCCGACGAAAGAGAACCCAGCAAAGTTTGAATTGGTCGGCAGCACCGTCGGAAAAGAAGGAAACCAACACGGACTTGGTGTAGGCGACATCAACAACGACGGCAGGGTCGATGTTCTAATCGGCTCCGGTTGGTACGAACAACCCTCCGAAAAGATGTGGGACCAGCCTTGGAAGTACCACGCTGATTGGAACATCCAAGGGAGCATTCCCATGATCGTGAAAGACATCGACGGAGACGGACTCAACGATTTGCTCGTCGGAGCCGGACACGATTACGGCCTCTACTGGTGGAAGCGAAAGAACACGCCCGCCGGTGAACCTCTCGCCTTTGAATCCATCGTCATCGACAAGTCTTTTTCCCAACCGCACGCTCTCGCTCTCTCCGACCTGGACGGCGATGGCACCGAAGACTTGATCTCCGGCAAACGTTACTTCGCCCATAACGGCGGTGACCCGGGCGGAAAGGATATGCCCGAGATCCATTCCTACCACTGGAACGGCAAAGAGTTCGCGAAGCGGACGATCGAACAAGGCCACATCGGTGTCGGATTGCAAATTGCCACGGGGGATTTAAACGGTGACGGCCGTCAAGATATCGCCGTGGCTGGCAAGAGCGGAACCTATATCCTCTTCAACTTGCCACAGTAACCCACTCCTCCGGCGCTGCTCCGATCGGAGTATCGATACCGGGTTCTCAGCGCCAATCCGAAAGCCAACCGAAACCGTGGGCTAGCGCCCAGCGGCTGATGATGGGCTGCTCCCGTCCGGCAATCAGCCGGAACGCGCTAGCGTCCGGTTACCAGCGTACCATCGCAACGGACGTTTTGGTGTAAGCGGTAGAAACCCTGGGCTAGCGCCCAAGGGCTGATGTATCAGCCGGAACGCGTTAGCGTCCGGTTACCGTGCGTTTAGTGCGTTTAACAAATCACTGCACTGAACCGTCAGCTGCTGTCCGTGCTTGGACTGTTTTGCGAGCACAAGGGAATGCCTTAGTCCCATCATGCGACTAAACCGCGGATACAAGTCAAAGTTCTGCCGATTCTCCGGGAATAGCTCGACAACCTTGGTATTCGGCGCAGCAAAGATTAAATGTGCGAGCGCCGCTCCATGCAGCGAAACAATCTCATCCGCCGACGCGACGATTTCAATTTGCGAGCGAATTGGGAGCGACTCAAAGTCAAACGTAGTAAAGCCTTGCTTGTGCAAGCATTGCTCAACCTCCTCTTCGTTGACTAGCTTGCGGTGGGATGCTTTCTTGCGGCTGATGTAAATCTTCTTCGGCAGATCCGATCGACGGGGAATCTGGTTGCGAATTTGGGAAGCGAATGCGCGAAGGAGAGCCGGGGTCGGCTCGTTGCACCAGAGCAACAGAAATGGTTGTATATGCAAATGGCAGTGAGGCTGAATCCATTGGGAAGGGGTCGTCCCCAGGAGCTGGAGAATCTCTCGTTGGTACGCGAACTGATGATCGACAATGAGCTTAGTAGTCGACAAAGGTACCATCTGTGCAGCCGCGATGGCTCTGGGTGCAACTTCGGTGAGCCAGTGAAAGAAGTTGTGACTGCTACAATTGTTCATCGAGATCGCCACACCTGAAACACGTTGCGGTGCGGGGATCGTGCGACGGGCGGTCAAGTTTCCTCGCTGGCGATGGATCCAGTAGCGAGGATCCAGCTTGGAAAATCTCTTGACACCTTGAACGCCATACTTCCCTAAGAAAGCGGTCTCCCTAACAGCCTGATTGTGCGAAGTTACCAAACAGCCGTTGCGTCCTACGCAACCTCCATGCTCAAAGCAATAAACCATTTGAGCATGCTCCTCAGATCGATCGACAGTAAGCTCTCGAACTTCACCATCGACATAAGCACTCACGAAGGTTGCCGGTGACTCAGAGGACTCCGCTGTGAAGATTCGTTCGTAGTGAAAAAGCCCGCAAGCCGAAGCGGAGTCGGACTTTTCGTTTCCTGGTTTAGGAAGCTCGCAAAAGCTTTTTGGAGCAGCTTGTCGCGGCAGCCAAGGCATGAGGGACGCGGCAGGGAGCAGGTACTTTTTGTAGCGGAACGTCCGGTTGGCGAAATCGTTTGCGTTGTAATGTTTCATCGATGTGTCTCGCCAAATATCGACCGGAATCGCGATCGCGTTCGGTTACCTGCGTTGCCATCATAAAATACCTTGGTTATCCGTAATGGTAACCCTGGGCTAGCGCCCAAGGGCTGATGGATCAGCCGGCTATATCAGCCGGAACGCGCTAGCGTCCGGTTACCAGCGATCCAGCGCAACCAGCGTCTTGGTGTTGAATGTGGAAACCGTGGGCTAGCGCCCTGCGGCTGATGTGAATCGCCACTAGCGCCAGCGGCTGATTTATCAGCCGGAACGCGCTAGCGTCCGGTTATTTAGCACGGGTTTTCGGCAGGGCGAAAGGGGACTCTAACGGGGCGACGCGGCGAACTCCGCACGCAAATACTCGGCGACTTCTTTTAACACCGAATCCCATTCTCCGATCGCGTTTTGCCTAAACAATCTCAGCGAAGGGTACCATGGTGAGTCGGAACGGTATTGCAGCCAGCGCCAATCCGGCGTGAAACCGAGAACGAGGCATGTCTTGATACCCATTCCGCCCGCCAAGTGGGCGATGGACGTATCGCTCGTCACGACATAATCCAACGAATGCAGAATCGCAGCGGTATCCATAAACGCACCGCTGGATTGATCCACCTCCTCAGGCAAGCAATAAATGATCTTCTTTCCATTCCAATGCTGCAACTGTTCAGTTCCTTTTCCTTTTTGCAAGCTGATCAATTGCACTTCGTCAAGCTCCGCCAAGCATTCCATCGCCTTGAGAGGAAACGATCGAAACATATCGGCTTGGTGGTCCGGATTCCCTTGCCAATTGAGTCCGATCCGAAATCGCGAAGCCGGCATCGCGCGCTGAAGCCCGTTGGACCAAAAGGAAATCAAGTTAGGCTTGGCAAACAAATAGGGAACTTGATCGGGAATATTGCTGGCATCGATTCCCAAGATATCGGCAACGTCGATCAGCGAGCAGTGGTAATCGAACGGTGATTCGACTTGTAATGAATTTGGGATGAGCTCACCGATCCCCTTGCACTGCTGCAGAATGGCCAAGAGTTGCGGCTGAATGTGCAAGATCGTTTTCGCTCCCTTTTTGCTGAGGAGCTCCGAAAAGCGAACGAAATGGAGAGTATCTCCGAGTCCTTGCTCGGCATACAGGAGAATCGTCTTTCCTTCGAGTGGCTCTCCGTTCCACTTCGGTTGGCGATAGCGATGCTGAATGGCTTCGGCGCATTGCCATCGATAGCGATATTCTCTCCAGCCTTCTTTGAAGTTTCCTTGAAGGAGATGAATAACCCCAAGGTTTCGGTGCAACTCGGCGTCATTCGGATTGAGCTGCATGGCTTGGTAGTAGTACTCAAAAGCGAGATCGATCCGTCCCGTCCAAGCGTGGAGCGTACCGCGGTTTCGAAGCGCATTGAAATATTGCGGGGATTGATCGAGCGCGTGTTGAAAAGCGGCGTCGGCATCGGCGACTCGCCCTAAGTATCGCAGCGAGTTCCCCATGTTGTTCCAAGCGATCGGAAAGTTGGGTTGCAAGCGGATCGCATTCTCGTAGGCTTTAACCGCTTGGTCATACCGACGCAGATCGTGCATCGCGATCCCCCAGTAGCACCAAGCATTGGCATGATTTGGCTCGCGCTGCAGGACTTCACGATAAACTCTTTCCGCTTGGGCCGCATTGCCTTGCTGGTGGATTTGCCATGCCTGCTGGAGCGTTTCTTCGGTGGAAGGCATTGTCTATTCGGATGGGTTCGAGATTGCGGGAAAAGCTGGCTTGCTAAGGACAGCTTGGATCCTACCCCTGCGGTAAGACCGATTGCAAGACGGCTCATGCACGGGAGATACGATTCAATGGACACAATTCAAAATCGATAAAAGGGGAAGCCATGCGACGACTTATTCTCATGAGACATGCCAAGAGCGATTGGAGCCAACCGGGACTAGGGGACAAGGATCGCCCGCTCAACGCGCGAGGGACCGCCGCGGCTCCGCGTATGGCCGAGTGGCTGGAGGATTGGCTAGACAAACACCGCAACGTGGACATGGAAGACTCGCCGTTGGTCGATCGGATACTCTCCAGCACCGCCGTGCGAACGCGCGAGACGCTCCGACGGATGCAAGAAATCTGGGGCCCGAAGGTGAAACCTCAAATCGAGTGGCATGACAACCTCTATTTGGCAGAGCCTAGAGTGATTTGGGATACGTATCGCAAGGCTTCGAAAGAACACCCCGACGAAGACTGCCTGCTGGTGCTTGGGCACAATCCCGGCATGGAAATCCTGATCAGCGGCTTGGCAGGAGAGGATCTGCACGTTCCCACGGCTGCAATTGCTATCTTTCAAAGCCAGAGCAACGCTCCGATCGGGGAGCTCGTTCCCGAGATAGAATCCAACCGATGGGAGTTGTTGACATTTCAGACACCTCGCCGCTTATCTGCCTGAATGGTCTTGGATTGACCCAAGCCGTTTTGCTAGACTCCGCGCGAGAAGCGACGACGCATCGGAAGCGCGCGCCATAGTCGATCCCTCAATGCAAGGTCTTGCGAGCTGGCTCTCCAGTTCGGTGGACTGCTCTGGAGTCAATGGAATGAGTCAACAACCCAAGGTCTGGTTAACCCGATGGATTCGCAGCAATTTGGCATGGAACCGATGGGTTTCCATTCCATGCGCCGCCGTTGCAATTTCCATCGTAGGTCAATCCGCCTCCGGTGCCGATGTCGACCCACAGGTTGCCAAAGCGTTGGGGTACAAGCCGCGACAATCCAACGTCGTATACGATCAAGTTTCCGAAAAGGACGCTGAGAGTTGCACCAGTCGATATGAATCCAAGAATGGCGTCGATGGTTTAACCGTGATGGGGCCGAACGGCCAAATCCTTCGCCGATTCAACGACGCGAACGGCGACCGGCAAGTAGACCAATGGTGCTATTTCAAAGATGGCATCGAGGTTTATCGCGACATCGATAGCGATTTCAACGCAACTGCAGATCAATATCGATGGCTGGGCACCGGCGGAACTCGCTGGGGTATCGACAAAAACGAAGACGGCAAGATCGAAGCTTGGAAGACAATCTCCCCAGAAGAAGTGACCATTGAATTGGTCGAGGCGATCAAGACGGGGGATGAAGATCGATTCCGCCGATTGCTCCCTACCGAACAAGAAATCAAACAACTCGGACTCGGTGAAGAGAAGGCAAAGCAACTCGTCGAACGTGTTGTCGCAGCGAGAAAAGGATTTGTTGAATTCGCTCGTTCGCAAAAGCTAGTGCAGAACACAACCAAGTGGGCACACTTTGCAGCCGACAAGCCCGGAGTTGTCCCTGCTGGCACCGATGGAGCGACGCAAGATGTCGTCGCTTACGAGAACGTCATTTCGATCATCGATAACGACGGAACAAGCCAGCAGCTGATGGTAGGCACTTTGGTGCAACTAGGCGCAACTTGGAAATTGGCCGACCTTCCCAAGACAGTCGGCGATGGAACGATGGTCGCAGATAGCGGCTTCTTCTTCCCATCGACCGTCGCAACCAGCGGTCGTCCAGTAAGCACCCCCGAAGGTACAGGAGGCATGACTGGCGAAATGCAGGCCTTGCTCTCCGACTTGGAAAAAATCGACTCGCAAATTCGAGAGGCTGCAGGGGACAGCAACAAACTGTCCAGCCTCCATGATGAACGAGCCCAAACCATGGTCCGCTTGATCAATGCCTCCAAGGGGACATCGGAAATGGAGCTTTGGGTTCGTCAGTTCGTCGATTCGGTTAGCTCTGCTGCCATGCAAGGAGAGTACCCCGAGGGGCTCAACCGCTTGGAGTCTTTCGAAGCTCAGCTGGCCAACATTCCTGGTGGCAAAGAGCTCATGCCCTACGTTGCCTACCGAGTCCTAACGACCGACTACCAAGTCAAGAGCATGGAAGAGAACGTGAACTTTGCCAAACTGCAAGGGGATCACATGGAGAACCTCGAAGCCTACGCGGAAAAGTACTCCGACAGTCCTGATGCAGCAGATGCGATGGTTCAAATCGCGTTGAACCATGAGCTCACCGGCGACGAGAAAAAGGCGCAGGAGTGGTACAAGAAAGTCGCAGATCGATTTCCAACGACCAATGAAGGCAAAAAGTCCGCGGGAGCTATCGCTCGCTTGAGCTTGGAAGGCAGGACCTTCAGTCTGTCTGGCAAGACGATGGACAACAAGACATTTGATACCAAGCAATACGCAGGCATGCCCGTCGTGATCCAGTACTGGGCCTCCTGGTGCGAGCCTTGCAAGCAAGACATGAAGAAGATCCGCGAAGAGTTGGCCAAGAATCCGAAGGCTTTTGGAGTCGTCGGAGTCAACTTGGATTCCGATCGGGATACCGCAGCCAAATCGCTGCCAGCCGGTTCGGCACCTTGGCCCCACATCCATGAGGGGAGCGGGTTTGAGAGCGATCTTGCCGTCGGTTTGGGCGTTTTGAGCGTCCCCGTCACGATCTTGGTCGATCGAGACGGCAAGGTGATCAAGCGAGGAGCCCACTTCACCCAGGACATGGAGGATGCCCTCAAAGCCATGACCGAGGGTGCTCCGAACGCGAGAGCTGCGAAATTACCTAACCAACAGCCAGCTCCAGTCGCCAACAAGACCAATGCGAAAGCCCCCGCGCCAGCCCCAACCGGTCGGCCTGTGAATACGCCAGGGAACCGTCCTGGCCAAGGAAACGGGGGTGGACAAGGAACACCGCGGCCTGGGCAGCGTCCCGGCACCCCGAATGGAAAGTAATTGGGGGTTGCCGAATCAACCCGAGGTGGGTACGCTCTCTCCCCTCTAATTTCAAGAAACGTAACAGAACCAACATTTTTTGGAGCTACTGCTCGTGGGTGTTAAGAAGACAGGTCGCGGACGGCGAAAGATTGGTCGAAAGAAGAGACGGATGCGAGCACGGATCCGTCACCGTAAGAAGTAGTAGATAGCCGCGGCTACATGAATCGGCGAAGCTGTGTATAGCCTGCGATGCCGATAATAACTGTCATACCGAATACGATGCTGGGAAATGCTCATTTTCCGGCATCGTTTCGTCGTTGACTTCCAGAGTCGCATTTCATTCCATGAGATCAGCGGCGCTGGCCATTCAATAAAACGAGCCCATCAGCCCTTGGGCGCTAGCCCTGGGTTACCTGCCCTACTATCTAAGCTGGCGTCTCCAGTGCACTCGAAAAACCGGATGCTAGCGCATTGCGGCTGATTTTCATCAGGCTTGTATTTCACTCCGTGAAATCGGCGGCGGCCGCTGCAATCGACAAATCGAGACGATCACCTATGATGGAGGTGAATTCCTTTCTTCCTCGATTGTGTCCCTGACTAACAACAGAGTGCACCGCTCCCATGGCAACGATTTCTGAACCTGTCGTTTCGGCTGATCCCTACTTCCAAGAACTCTTTGCGGAACGCATCGGCGGCATTTCCTACGGCAAAGGAAATGAAATCTACAAGTTCGAGAAGATCAAACGAGCGAAACGAAAGGCCTTGGCCGATTATCCCGACCGGACACTGCTCGACTTCGGTATCGGCGAAAACGATTCCATGGCAGATGTGAAGGTCCGCGAACAAATGGCCCTTCAAATCAATCGCCCCGAAAACCGTGGCTACATGGACAACGGAACTGCCGACTTCAAACAAGCGGCAGCTCGCTTCATGCAGCGACAGTTCGGCGTCGAACTGGATCCATCCACCCAAGTCAATCACTGCATCGGTAGCAAGACCGCTCTCTCGATGCTCCCTGCTTGCTTTATCAATCCGGGCGACATCACCATGATGACCGTCCCCGGGTACCCCGTCGCAGGAACCCACACTCGCTACTACGGCGGCTCCGTCTACCGATTGCCCCTTCTCCCCGAAAACAACTTCTTCCCTGACTTCTCGAAAGTCACCGACGACGTTTGGGAAAAGACCAAGATGCTGGTCGTCAACTACCCCAACAGCCCGACGGGACAAGTTGCAACGCGAGAGTTCTACGAACAGATCATCGAGCTGGCTCGCGATAAAAAGTTTATCATCGTTCAAGACGCCGCTCACATTTTGCTAACCTTCCGCGGCGAGCCCCTTAGTTTCTTGCAAATCCCCGGAGCCATGGATGTCGGGGTCGAAGTCCATTCGATGAGCAAGGGATTCGATATGATCGGCTGGCGCATCGGCTGGGTTTGTGGCAATGCAAAGATTGTCCAAGCCTTCGCGGATGTGAAGGACAATTGCGACAGCGGTCAGTTCGGTGCAATTCAGCGAGCTGCCATCGCTGGCCTCGATGCTCCCGAGATCCCCGCCCAGATCAATGCGAAGTATCGCCGTCGTTTGAACAAACTCGTGGCATGCCTTCGTGAGTGCGGGTTCCAGTGCGAAGTCCCCGGCGGCAGCTACTTCCTTTACACCAAGTCACCTACCGGAGTCGCCGGTGGCCCCCAATTCGCAAACGCAGAAGAAGCGTCGCAGTACTTCATCACCCAACACTCCATGGTCACCGTGCCTTGGGATGACGCAGGCCCTCACTTGCGATTCTCTGTAACCTACGAAGCAGACAGCGAAGCGGCAGAAGACGCCATGATGGCGGAGACAAAGAAACGACTCGGAACACTCAAGTTCACGTTCTAAGACCGTCCACTCCCGCATGTCTTTGCAACCAGCACTGCAACCCATCGTTTGCTGCTTGGGAAACCCAGTAGCCGGCAATCCAACGCAGTTCGTCATGTCGCGAGCTGCCAAGGACTGCGGATTGGATTGGCGTTTCTTCACCTCCCAAGTCGCCGAGGAGGGATTCGAAGCAGCTGTGCGAGGCGTCCAAGCGTTGGGCATGCAAGGAATGGTCGTTCTCGATCCTTTCCAAACCAAGATTATCCCTTGGTTGGATACCGTCACCCAATCGGCGCTTCGATTGAACCGAGTGAGCATTGCTCGCTCCGACGGAAACTCGTGGCTAGGTGATAACCTCTTCCCGCTGGCGGTTTGGCAAGTTCTCCAATCGGTCTCGGAACAATCTATTGCACCGATCAATGCAGATTCCGAGGTGGAGAATGTCGAAGCTTCCGAGGAGTTCGTCTCGACGCGAAGTCGCCTCAACACCCTCTTTGTCGGCTCCGAGGCTCTCTTCGAGTCGCTAGCGCTATCTCGACCAAGCGACGAAGGCCGCTTTGAGCAATGGGTACCAGGAACAAGCTCTCTCACCGAAGAGCGATTTAGCGAAGGCCTCTCGAAAGAGTGGAATGTAGTCGTATTCGAGAAGACGCCCGATCCTTCGACCGTCAAAGGGCTCCTGATGTTGCCCTGGAGCAAAAACCCAGTGTTTGGCTTCTTGGAATCTCCGTCGGCCCAAGAAGGCCGAAAAGCCCGAGAGCTCTTTTTCCATCGTGGTTTTCGCGCGATCGAGCCAGTAGAATGGTTGGTCCGCGAGACGATGGCCAACTTCGCATTTTGGACGGGAGTCACCCCTCCAGCAGATGGCATTCGTGAATCGCTTGAGGAGTATTTGCAGTGGTGATCGCATCGAGACGTCAATGGTTGCAGCGAGCTTCGAATGGCTTCGGTGCGATTGCGTTGACGGCGATGTTGCAAAAGGCAGGATTGGCCTCAAGCCGGGGTAACCATCCGCTGCACCATCCCGCCAAAGCGAAAAGCATCATCTTTCTCTACATGGATGGCGGGCCTTCGCAAGTCGACACGTTCGACCCCAAACCACTGCTGACACAGCATCACGGGAAGAATCCGGCAGACTTCTTCCAAGTTGCCCCGACGCAATTCAATAACAACGGCACCGTTCTGGGTAGCCCGTGGACTTTTCAAAAGCATGGCGAGTCCGGTATCGAAGTAAGCTCACTGTTCCCTCACGTCGCCAAGCATGTCGACAAGCTGGCACTGGTCCGCTCGATGACCTCTCAGTTTCCCGAACACACCTTCGCGAATTACTTCCTACATACAGGGAGCGGTTTGCAAGGCCGCCCCAGCATGGGTGCCTGGGTGACCTATGGCTTGGGAAGCGAGAATGAAAACTTGCCCGGCTTCGTTGTCTTGAACGGTGGCCTTACACCGCCGGGCGGTCTCGATTGTTTTGGTAACGGATTTCTAGCGGCGACCTACCAAGGCTCGGTGCTCCGTCCCAATGGCCAAAGCGTGGCCAACGTCACCCCACTGGAAAAGTCCCCCGATCGGCAGCGCAAGAAGCTTGCGCTTTTGCAGTCGCTCGATCAAGGAACCAGGGACTTCTTCGGAAAAGTCGATCCTGTGGAGTCTGCGATCGCAAACTACGAACTCGCGTTTCGCATGCAAGCGGAGGTTCCCAAACTCTGCGACATCAGCCAAGAGACCGCACAAACTCAACGCATGTATGGCTTGGAAACCGAGTACGAGCCGACGCGCACGTTTGGACGGGAGTGTTTGCTAGCAAGACGATTGGTAGAACAGGGAGTTCGGTTCATCGAGTTGACTTGCCCCAACGTTGGTCATGACCGATGGGATCAGCACAGCAAGCTGAAGGAGGGGCACGAGTCCAACGCCAGAGCTGTCGACCAACCGATTGGAGCACTTCTTCAGGACTTGCACGATCGCGGGTTGCTCGACAGTACGCTGGTCGTGTGGGCGGGTGAATTTGGCCGGACACCGTTTGCACAAGGTTCCGACGGGCGGGACCATAATCCCTTTGGCTTCACCATTTGGATGGCTGGCGGGGGAATCAAGGGAGGGACGATTCACGGCGAGACCGACGAGTGGGGATATCACGCGATTCGGGACAAATGCGAGATTCATGATCTCCACGCAACCATGCTTCATTTGCTGGGGATCGACCACACCAAGTCGACCTTTCGCTTTGGTGGACGCGACATGAGACTGACGGACGTGCATGGCAACGTCATTCATTCGATTTTGGCCTAGAGTGCGTGGTAACCGGACGCTAGCGCGTTCCGGCTGATGCCGGACACCGCTCCCCATCAGCCGCAGGGCGCTAGCCCCCGGTTGCTACCCCATCACGCCTCGACCGACCGACACAACCTTTACCGTTCAGCGCAAAGAAACCGGACGCTAGCGCGTTCCGGCTAATGCCGGACACCCGCTCCCCATCAGCCGCAGGGCGCTAGCCCCCGGTTGCCACCCCATCACGCCTCGACCGACCGACACAACCCATCAGCCGCTGGGCGCTAGCCCCCGGTTTTCAGTATATTGATCCAGAATCAACGGATGTTTTACGACTGATAGGGAAATCATAGCTATACCCCAAAGTGTTCCGCTGATCTTCATCGGGAGCGTATCATGAACGCTGATGAACCAATCGCCTTCTTTATTACCTGGACCGTTTACGGAACCCATCTTCAAGGTGCAGCGACAGGTTGGCGAAAGTTTGGTAAGGGGGAGGCACCTCCACAACCACTTCTTGAAGAATGGCATCGTGATCGCCTTAAGCATTCAGTCCTCATTCTGAGCGACGAGAGTCGCGCGATCGTGGAAGACGAAGTGACGCGCCACTGCCAGCATCGAGACTGGCACTTGTGGGTGTGTAACGCGAGATCGAATCATGTTCATGTGGTGGTAACAGCGATTGGGATGTCTGGAAAAGTAGTTCGCGATCAACTCAAGGCAAACTGCACGCGAGGCCTTCGTACACGCTCGGCTGCTTTTCGAGATCGGCCGGTATGGACGTCTGGCGGGGATTGGAGATGCATAAATTCGGAGGAAGAGCTGGAACGAGTGATCCTTTATGTTCGAGAAGCGCAAGATCGCAAAGATCGCGACCTCCATTAGCCGAAGGGCGCTAGCCCCCGGTTGCCTCCCCAGCGTGCCTCGACCGACCGACACAAACCTAACCGTTCTGCGCAAAGAAACCGGACGCTAGCGCGTTCCGGCTAATGCCGGACACCCGCTCCCGACAGCCGCAGGGCGCTAGCCCCCGGTTGCCTCCCCAGCGTGCCTCGACCAATCGATACAACCTTAATCGTTCTGCGCAAAGAAACCGGACGCTAGCGCGTTCCGGCTGATGCCGGACACCCGCTCCCCATCAGCCGAAGGGCGCTAGCCCCCGGTTTTCGAACTTTTTTTGATAGCTTGCCCGTTTTGCCAGGCCTGCTTCGGTGATCAACCTTTACGCGAGTCCTCCAGTTCCTCTATGATTGCCAAGTCACGCAGGCTTTAGCGATCCAGGAAGGACCTTCGCTGCTGTCTGTCATTGTCTCTTATCCCCATCCAGCGAGATCCGCGGCTCTGTCGATTAACGGACGTTCAAGGCCTCAGCATGATCCAAGCTTTTCTAATACTGACGACCTTGTTCTTGCAGGAACAAGCGATCCTCCCCAATACGTTGGGTGGGGCTCAAAACAGCAGCGCCGAAATCGAACGGCTTGCCAGCTTGGTCCAATCGGGCTGGGGGATTGACCCGACAACTCGAAAGTTTGTCTTCACCATCCAAATCCCTCCGGAATCGCTGGCCGCATTCACAGCAGGCCGGTTTGGAAATGATTTGGGGGCACCTATTCCACCGGACATTCGACCCTTTGTGGAAGAAGTGATCGTTCGAATCGGGACCGGGCCATTGCCTCGAACAGCCCCGACACCGGAGATGCGAGCCTCGTTGAGCCGCAATACCCAGCCCATGGTGGCCACGCTCGATGATCGCAGAACCTTGACCGATATCGATCCAGTCTTGCCCGCAGCGGGACAAGGTGGACTCAACAATGGGCTTAGCAACTCCTCTGCGAACAACGGAAACATCCTGCCTCCCGGCATGTCGCCAAGCACCGGCGCTAGCCCCGGCAGTTCTCTCCCGAACAACGGCTCGTTTGGCAGCCCCAATCCGGGTAGCTTCGGCGCAACCGATGGTTCGGTAATGCCTGGCGCATCATCGGGTGGCTTCAACGACGCCCCCAGCTTGCTCAGCGGTTCGGGAGCGAGACAGCCCAATCCCTTGCCAACAGCAGGTGGAAATGGCGCTATACCCTCGACCAATCCATCCAACTTGGGATCCTCCACTGCGCCAGGGCGCACCGATGGCTTTCGCTCGGATTCGAATACCAGTTCGATGCTAGGGCGATTAACCGGAGGTACACCACCGATTCCAGCACCGAACCCAACGACCGGCGCTGGGAGTCTGAGCACTCCCTACGCAAGCTCCAATCCGGCGATGCCTCGTGTTGCAAACAACCCCTTACCTAACAATTCTCAGCCAAATAACAATCTAACAAACCAGACCGGAGCAAGCTATGGTGCACCTGCTGGTTACAATCCTACGGGTGCAGGGCAAGGTTATAACTCTAACCTTCAGCCCAGCCCACAATACGACCCTCGTCTCGCCGCGGGATTTACGCCTCCACCAACCAATCCTGTTGGCTCGACCTTGCCACCAACATCGCAGAGCGCGAATCCAAATGGCGTCTTAACGAGCGGAAGCGGAATGCCACTTAACCCAGCAACTCCGACGGGGCTACAATCTCCTGGAGATACGCAGCCTGGTGTTACGGTGGACAAGTTGCTGCCATTGATCACATTGATGTTACTCGTGATCAACATCTATCAATTCTTCTGGATGTCTCACGTCCGAACACGCTACAAAGAGATGGTCATCAGCAAACGGACCGCTCAGCTCCATCTTTCCAATTCCTAAGGAGCGATCAGCATGAAGCTGAAATCGCTTCTGTGGACATTGGGGCTGAAACCCTCGGTTCGCAAGTATGGCACCGAGCGATTGGATTTTCATCTCGATCGGGAAGGCCCCATCGCGTTCGAGCGGTGGTTGCATCCCAAGGATCGTTTTGTAGCTTTTGGACAAACGTATGTAGATCGGCTTCGCCAGTATGTGCGACCCGGCGATGCCGTCTTGGACATCGGTGCCCATTGCGGCGACTTCACCGTCCCCCTCGCGCTCGCGGCAGGCCCGTCAGGAATTGTGTTCGCTTGGGAACCGAACCCATATGTTTTTGACGTTTTGGCAAAGAACGCTGCATTGAATACGCACGCGACGCGAATTGTTCCCGTGCGGAGGGAATTTGGCGGGGATCAGTCGCTGGACGCATGGTCACGCATTCGAGCTCAAAGTGCCAGCGATGCGAGTGGAGAGTTGGATGGATCGAGAGTATCCCGAATGGACCAGCAAGATTCGCTTTGTCAAAGTGGACACGGAAGGTTTCGATCTAGAAGTGCTACGATCTTTGGAAACGACGCTTGTTAGGCAGCGGCCTTATATTCATGTCGAGTTTTACAAACATCTAAGCACCGATCGTCGCAAGATGTTGTGGGGATACCTCAATCGACTTGGATATCAGATTTACACCACCGATCCCGAGCACAATATCGATCCGCACGAGCGAGTGGAAGAATCCGACGTGACCAAGTGGGATCACTTCGACGCCATCGC
>JALOQZ010000358.1 GCA_025459245.1 Pirellula sp. | reverse complement strand
TGGAATCGTGCTGGGTAGTGTGGTCAACATGGCGATTGTGACCGTTGGGCCGCAGGTGATTCCGCTTCCGGACGGCGTCGACTTGTCAAACATGGAGACATTCGCAGAGAATCTCAAAAGACTCCCGCCCGTCAACTTCATTGCACCTTGGTTGGCCCATGCGTTAGGAACATTGGCTGGAGCTTTCATCACCTCCAAATTAGCCGCCTCGAACAAGCTGGCTCTGGCGATCTTCATCGGAGCATTCTTTTTGCTCGGTGGCATCACCATGGTTCTGATGGTAGGTGGCCCCCTTTGGTTTATCCTCTTGGACTTGCTCGGGGCGAGCAAGAGTGATAAGCATGACGTCGGGAATTTGGCTAAGTCCCAATTGGCGCAGCATGTTGTTTAGTTGCGAGGTCGTATACTGAGCGTGAGTACAAACGTGGAGTAATACATCGGATCGCTTTGTGCCAAATCGCTTGGGAGCTCCCGACGCAGTGCTTGTCCTGTAGACGACATCCTCTAACTCTGCTTCCAGCAACGTCGCGAGGTATTCATTCCACTTGCGATCCGTTTCCTTCCAGTTCGTCATCAAATCAGCGAGAGACCGGATAGCACCGTCCCCTTCTTGATTGCCGGGAAGTTTTCCTTGGGCATCTCCAGGGGTTATATAGAACTCGTCGCCCTGCAACGCGGCAAGCCATACATTCTCGGCGGCATAGAGGTGGGTGAGCGTCCGCCAAACACTTCCTTGGCCAATTGCGAATGGCTGTCGCAGATGATCATCCGACAGCGAGGCAACAGCTTCGAGCAATCGAGAATTAACCCACATGCGATGTTGATGAAGTCGTCGGATCAAGTCTAGCGCGTTCAAAGTTTGACCTGCGTTCGGTTAGGAGATGCCGTTTATTGCGTAGGAGTTGAAATTGATTACGGCAATATCTTACCCCATGCAAGTATTTTTTATTACGGAGGCAGGTTACGACAAAGGGAGCTGGGTCGAGCGAGATTACGTTGATGGCTTTTGCTTCGGGGGAGTGAACCGACCATGGAAGATCACCGCGATCGAGGATCCAGATTTCATAATCACCACGTAGTTCGCTCAAGCTAGCGCGCGCCACTTCGGTGAGTTTCATTTCGGTATCTTTTGAGGTTGCCGAGCGTTCGGAGCCTTCGATGATGTTTTGGCGACCGCTGCGGGCAGCTTGGGTCATTTGGTCGTACTGTCGACCTTTTGGGTCGTAGAACTTCGTAGCCGCTTCGCGGTGGTCATGGGTGATAAAGCGTCGGCAAAAGCGAAGCGTTTCGAGTTGGACGATCGTCGCGAGCGTAAAGGTATGTAGCTTTCGAAAACCGCCACGCTTATCGAATAGCTCAGGCATATCGATACCCATTCGGGATATGAGATTCTCGTGCGATCGAATTGACTTTGTTGACCGAATTGGCCTCGTTGACAGAATGAAACGCCACTCCCATCAACAATGTCAACGGCGTCAATGAGGTCAATACCGTCAACAAAAACGAGACATTCGAGCCCTTGCCGAATTCATTCATTTCGGTGTGGGAGTGAACGAGACAGAATTCGTCACGGACGAACTGCTCAAAGCGGGGCGTGCTGGGCATGATGGATCGCTCCAAGATTCGGGGTTAAGTCTCTTCAACCTAGCAATTCGGAATCTCGGTGCAACAAAATGGCGAAAGTTTTTTGGAGCGAGTACGCTTGTCGGCTGACTGTATAAACTAGATCGATCGGTGATGGCATGATGATTTGAGTATCAACGTCCGTTGGCCTGCTTCCCCTATCCTTTCCTAGCGACTTTTTTCCGCGGTGCATCTGAGCTTGCCCTATGATTCCAACAACATTCTTTAGTTCGGTGAACTCTTTTCACAACAAGGTTGGCAGCTGGCTTTTGCTACTCGTCTTCGTGGCCGGTTTCGAATTGCCGGAGGCAAGTTCACAACCCACAGGTACGTCTTATCCAGAGATATCCGGTATCTATCCCCATTTAGCTATGTTCAACAACGAGGGAGAGTGTGGGACCGGTGCCGTCGTGCCGTGGGCCGATCGATTGTGGGTTGTAACCTATGCCCCTCACCAACCCAAAGGGTCCAGCGACAAGCTCTACGAAATCACACCTTCGCTCGAACAAATCGTAAGACCCGAGAGCATCGGCGGAACGCCTGCAAATCGAATGATCCATCCCGAATCGGGACAGCTGTTTATCGGGCCTTATGCCATCGATCGGAATCGCCAAGTTCGAGTCATATCATATGAACGCATGTTTGGGCGTCCCACAGGAAATGCGCGACATCTATTTGAACCGAACAAGAAGATCTATTGTGCCACAATGGAGGAAGGTCTCTACGAGATCGATGTTGAAACGCTTGAAGTGACCGAACTCTGGACGGATGAACAACGCCCGGCAGGACGTCACTCGAATCTGCCTGGTTACCATGGGAAAGGGCTTTATTCTGGCCAAGGAGTATTGATCTATGCCAATAATGGCGAACATGGAAAAGAGGCATTGGCCAATCCGAAAACACCGAGCGGCGTTTTGGCTTCGTGGGACGGCAAGTCGGAACAATGGGAGATCGTTCGGCGAAACCAGTTTACCGAGGTGACCGGGCCAGCCGGGATTACTGGCAATAGCAATCTCGATGACCCAATTTGGAGTATTGGTTGGGATCACCGCTCACTCATTGTTATGTGTCTAGATCATGGGCAATGGCACAGCTGGCGATTGCCCAAAGGTTCGCACAGCTACGATGGCGCCCACGGGTGGAATACCGAGTGGCCTCGCATTCGAGATATCGGCGAAGACAGTTTGCTTATGACCATGCATGGTCTGTTTTGGCAATTTCCTAAAAACTTTTCCGCTTCGAGCTCCAAAGGAATCAGCCCTCGCAGCCGGTACTTGAAGGTGGTTGGTGACTTTTGTCGTTGGCAAGATCGAATCGTTCTCGGAACAGATGACACTGCGAAGTCAGAATTCTTGAATAAGAGAAAAGCCAAAGGAGAAATCGCAGCCCCCCAGTCGCAATCCAACTTATGGTTTCTCCGACCAGAACAATTGGATCAATTAGGACCAGCCTCAGGGCAAGGCGCTGTTTGGCTTGATGAACACGTTTCAGCCAAGACACCCTCCGATCCTATCCTTGCTACTGGCTTCGATCGCCGGTCGCTTCACTTGTCTCATAGAAACGACAATGCAATCAAGGTATTCGCGGAACTAGACACCGATGGAAACGGAAACTGGACCGCTTGGAAGTCCTTCGACCTTCCGGCCAGAGGTAACTCTTGGGTCGACCTGTCTTTATCCCCTCCTGCAGTTTGGATTCGCCTGAGAACAGATCAAAATGTTCAAGGCATGACAGCTCATTTCGCTTACTCCAATGTCGATACGAGGAGCCACAAAAACAATTCGATGTTCGATGGAATCGCCAAGGAAACATCCAGTGATTGGTCTGGGGGGATTGTTCGTGCGAGAGCAGAGAACAAGAGAACGCTTAGCTTTGCAGCCGAACGATTCGCGGGGGAGGATGTACGCGATATAGGCTACTACGAACTTGATGGTAGTCTGAATCTAATTCGAGTCGAAGACAAAGCAGCTTGGGACTATCAAAAGCGGTCGGCTGCAATACCGAAAGGAATTCTGCAATTCGACAATGCCTCTTGCCTATACGTAGATGACAAAGGAAATCGCTGGCGGCTCCCATTTGGTAGCCAGCTCGACTCGGTGAGTAGGAATCAAATGTTGGAGCAAGCTCCCATGCGCATCGCGCGCGAAGTGGCAACAGAAAGAGATCTTTTTCATGCGGCAGGTATCTTCTATGAACTACCCGCCGAGAATGCAGGTGGTTTCGCGAAAGTCAATCCGATTGCAACCCACAACCTGCGCATTACCGATTTCTGTTCCTATCGAGGGATGTTGATTCTTAGTGGTGTTGATCGTGGTTATACGGGCAGCAACCCACATGTCATTAAAAGCGACGATGGCCTCACTGCATTGTGGGTAGGAGCCGTGGATGATTTGTGGAGCTTGGGAAAGCCGCACGGCAGTGGTGGACCTTGGAAGGATTCGCATGTTATCGCAGGAGTGCCGTCCGATCCGTTTTTGATAGCTGGCTTTGACGAAAAGAAGCTGTCGATAAAGCACAGCAGCGAAACGAAAACTCGATTTCGAATCGAGTGCGATTTGACGGGCGATGGCCATTGGGTAACGCATTTGGAGCCCACCGTCGAAGCTGGGCAGACGTTTCAATATGCATTTCCTCCCGGTTTCGCAGCGCGATGGCTTCGAGTGACCGCAGACAAAGATTGCCAAGCCTCCGCTCAATGCCTTTTCCAATAG
>JALOQZ010000357.1 GCA_025459245.1 Pirellula sp. | reverse complement strand
CGAGCTCCACGGATTTGCTTCGATTCTCGTTTGATTCCCCCGAAAACGACTCGGTTGTCCAATTTTTCAGCGCTTGCGGGGTAATGACATAGTATGTGGCGGAACCTCGTCCTTTTTTTTCTAACAATCCACTATCACACAGCTTCTTTAGTTGCTTACTTGCGGTGAGCGTATCCACGTTGCGGTTAATATCTCGATACGTCGAATTGTTAATGGCACCTACCTCGCGAGCTGAGATCATCGCTTTCATTTCCTCCTCATTAAGATGGAGAGAATCGAATGACTTGAGCCAAGCTAGATCTTCTGGACTTAAGAAATGGTGAAAGAGCAACATCGCCATAAAGCTATTGTTAGCTCGATCCGATTCAAGCAGGGGGAGTGATAAGCTGTTCTCTGTCATAAGCTCGCGCATTACTCGAATACCACTACCTTTTGTTTCCGCAAACTTAACGTCGTGAAGTACTGCGGCGATCTTTGGATTTCGTGTTTCTGAGCCTGGCTGCCCGAGTCGTTCTTCGGATTTGAGAGAGTAGCCTGGATTCCGGACCTCCAAGCGATTGGAATATCGAATAACCTGAATAGAACCATGGACTTTGTAGTCCCTGTGCATAACAGCGTTGGCGACAACTTCTCGAACGACCCGATCAGGAAGAAGAGGTACTTCTCTACTTTGCACTTCTCCTGCAGGGAGGGAAAACGCTTTAGGAATGTCATCGAGGATCGCAGCTCGAACTCGTTGAATTGCGCGTATCAATGGGGCGCGGATCTCTATCGTATCAAAACGACGATCCGGATCCTTCACCCAGCGCAGCCCAGGAACACGCACGTAGTCAATTCGCATCATCGGAAACAGTCGACGCAGAGCCATTGACTTTCCAAATAGTAAGACTCCAGCAACTGTGGGAGTCTCTTTTCCATCGACACTCTTCGTGGCACCTAATGCACGCAAAAGGTCCTCGTCATTCCACCTAAGTTCTTCGGCTTGTGGATTAACTTCGCGTCGAAGTGTTCGGTAAAAATCGATCGCTTCGGGGTCAAGGTCATCTAACGACGAATCACGAATTGTTTGATCGTCGTAAGTTCCACCAATGCGATCATGATAGAAGACGATCATGTCGTCTTCTGTGCAGTGCTGGTCGGTGGAGCCTATGCGGCGCAGGGCTGCTTTAGGAAGAGGTTGATTCCGAAAGTAAATCGGCTTCTCGTGCGCTCCCGCTTCTGGAACAAATATGGTCACCACCGTTCTGGTGTTAATCTGTTCTACGGAAATCTGAGGCCGAATCGCGACATTGAACGCGGTGGCACATTGCGATGCGATATCTTGTTGCAACTGGTCGGGATCTTGGATTCCAGTCACTTTGTACATCGGCCAAAATGTATCGTCAGCTGGTTCGATTCCCAGAATGAGATAACCACCGCCAAGGCCTGGCTCATTCGCAAAAGCACACACAGTTTCTAGTGCTGACTGTCCAAATTTACTTCCCGTTTTCGCTTCAATGGAAACGCACTCGTCCAGCGCGTTGAGCTCTTCGATTAGTTGTTCAGCCGTTTTCATGAGATCTCCAAAGCACAAGCGTTTCGAACGTCGATCTTGCCAGTGACGGCGGCGGATATCAGTGCGGTCCGACGTTCTTGCAGCAGTTCAATCGCTCGCTCGGCTTCTGCGGTCAGGGCGTCGAGCTTCTCTAACTTAAAGTTGAGCGACGCGACGATTTCTCGCTGTTCGGACAGTGGCGGAACTGTCATCAGGTATGCGTCCACGTGCTCGATATTCAGTCGAGGTTGGGCGGAGCCGTAGACATAGCGTTCCAAATTCCGTTGCCCGACGATGCCTTGCAGAGCGAGGCAAACATAAGCGGGCTCAGCTTTCTGTGGGTCTACTGCGATCCGGGCAGTGGTTTGGGTGATATTCGAACCATCAAGCCAAACGGGAATCATAGCCACATTGCCAACTCCCGCTCCGACAATCGTCATGACAAGGTCATGCTCACGCATCCGCGACCTTGTATATGGAATCTCTATGCCATCTGACACCCGGAATATTTCGTCCGGCGAGCACCATCCCTCGGAGTAGTCCTTGCCGCGAATCATGAAGCGCCCAGTCGGATCAGGCTCGCCCGGTTGAACGATACCGTATGTGATGCGACGCGAGTGCTGAACAAGTCGTTTCAACCTCTTGACGCTCCAATGCTCGGGTACATCGCCGAGCCAGTGGATGCCGGAGGGTTTCAGGGGGGCTTGGGGGTTTAGGCCTTTGGTGACGGCGTGGGAGATGACGGCTTGGCGTTTATCTTTCAGCAGGTCAATCAGCCGCCGCTGCTCACCCACCAGAGAGTCAATCTTCGACGTCTCCCGATCCAGAAACGCCGCTATCGCTGATTGCTCATCGATATCAGGACATCCAACTCTGAGCGTTCGAAGAATGTCTTGACTCACATTCGGTTGGCCACCACCTGTTGCGAGGCTGAGAATCTGCTGACGTAGTCCGATGAACCAATAAAACATGAATCGCGTTAATATTGGCGAGTTACCACTAAACACGCAGCACGCTTGGTTCACAGTCGCGGGAAATCGGAGCATGCCGAGCTTTCCAATCGTTGCGCCGTACATCGCAATCAACAATGATCCAATCGGGTAGAGCTTTAAAGAGGAGTGCTCTGCGATCGCTTGTTGAGTGATCCGTTTCTCGCATGAATCGAGTTCGCCGTCATTTAGGTCGCCGGTGTTTATCCATGGGATTTCACCGTCGTCGTAGTAAACGCGGTTGTCTGTCTTTGGTGTGGTGCCACTACCGATTACGGAAAACGCGTGAGCGAGCTTCCAAATCTCCCAATGTTCCGGCACGTCGCCGAGCCATTCAACACCGCTGGGCTTGTACTTCGGGTATCTCGAAAAGCTCAAGAGTCGGTCTCTCCTAGTTGATGGGCCAATTCAGCTTCGATGGCCTCGATGCTGGGGAGGCTAGAAGCCAGCTTCTCAGGCAAAGCCCGAGTCAGTTCGTAGTCCGCAACACCGATCGGTTTTTCCATGTCTCGCAGCGAGTACTCCGCTGCAATTTGGCGCACGTTCCGTGCGCCAATTGCCGACAGGCCGGGGTATTCACTCCAAAAGCGAACCATCCGCTTCAGATTGGTCGGGGAGAATCCCTTCTCTTCAAGTAGTTCGTTCTGCAAATCAACGGCCAGTCTCGCAATGACCTTTGCTCCCCATCCCTCCTCTTGCTGACGAGACGCGATCATGCGTCCCACGTCCCAAGACATGAAATGCATCTCTCCATTCGCCGATAGAATCGCGCGATGCTGTGCTTGACGAACGCGATTTCGGATATCCGCGAGCAAGTCAGAGTACTCGGCTAGTTCTCCCTTTTTCACTTCGACAGCCCTCCGATCATCATCAATATGCGGTCGGTAACGACCTTTAGCTCGGCGTCGATCTCGGAAAGCTCACGTGGAGGCTTGAAGACGTAGAAGTGTCGATTGAAAGGGATCTCGTAACCGACCTTCGTTTTATCGTGGTCGATCCAAGCGTCGGAAGCGTGTGGCAGGACTTCACGTTTAAAGTAGGACTCAACATCTTCACTCAACGGCACGTTCTCGGTGTCGCGGAGATTCGAGTCAGGTTTGGTTTTGCCTTTATTCTTGCCTTTTGTCTCTTTTAGGATATTCCCCTTGTCGTCTCGCTCGGGACGCTCGACTGTGATCGTCCGGTAGCCGAAGTCTTCGTTCTTGAAGATGCGGCTGATGGGGACTCCTTGGGAACCGGAGGCTAGCGATTTTCGGCTAAGGGGCTTTCCTGTTTCAGGGGCGATGTAGACTTCTTTGCATTCTCCAAAGAGTCGAGTGATCTCGGCGATGTGTTCGTCGCTGAGTTCCTTTCGTTTACTGCCGAGACTCTTGCGCATCTTCTGCCAGAAACTACTGGCGTCGATCAGTTGGACTTTGCCCTTACGATTTTGCGGCTTGCGATTGCTGGCGATCCAGACATAAGTGCTGATGCCCGTGTTGTAGAACATGTCAGTCGG
>JALOQZ010000071.1 GCA_025459245.1 Pirellula sp. | reverse complement strand
CTATCCGGAAACTCGTCACCACGCGAAAGTATGCCGGAACTGGTGCAAAATGCGATGCTGCTGGCGCCAACGACTCACTTTGTGATGTTAGCCCAAGCGATTTTGTTTCGAGGTGCAGGGCTGAGTGTCATCTGGTCACAACTGCTCGCGCTGGGGTTGATCGGCGCGACATTTTTCATTGTCGCATCCATTCAATTCAGGAGATCGGTCACACAAATGAGATGATTCCGGTTTGACTGAATCGTACAGAGTAGCGTCTCTAAAGTTGCAGGAGGCATCCTTGCCAATTGCAACGTTTCAAGTCTGCCGCTTTGGGATAGAAATATTATTCCTTAGGAATCAAAACAGCATCCACGACATGGATCACACCGTTGGTGCATTTGATATCCGTTCCGACGATGGTTGATTTGTTTACTAACACCTTTCCATCCTTCACTTCGATCATGACTTCGGTTCCCTGGACCGTTTTGATTTTCTTTAGTTTTGATACGTCGGACGCCATGAGGGATTGCGGGACAACGTGATAGGTAAGAATCCCGGCCAGCTTCTTCTGATTTTCTGGCTTTAGCAATTCGTCGAGGACCCCGTCGGGGAGTTTGGTAAACGCTTCATCGCTAGGCGCAAACACGGTGAAGGGGCCTTTACCCTTGAGAGTTTTGACGAGATCAGCAGCCTTGAGCGCAGTCACGAGCGTTTTGAATTTACCCGACTCTATGGCAGTCTCGACGATGTCGACGACCTTCTTTTCGTCTTTGGTCGATCCAGGTGTGGACTTGTTCGATTGTGCTTGTGCGGCTCCGGTTCCAAGGGTTAGCAAGCCGATACAAGTGGTCAGTGTAAGCAACGATTTGAAATGTCTCATTTAATTGTTCCTTTGTAGCAACGATAGTTCCTTCGCGCAGGAAAGCTGTTCTTTTGCAGTTACAATTGCCGCGGACGATTGACAGCATTGAGAAAATGACTTGCTGCACGCTCCGAACAAAATGTCGGAGATTGATGCAACCAATTTACGGGGCTTCTGGAACCTAGAGTATCGAGCCATCCGCTTAAATGGCCTGGTAGTTCTAGCTATGGTGTTGGCATCCTTAAGTTAATCACCTACGTGGCTTGATGGATCGCAAGAAAGAATAGCTTCACCATTTTTCTACCTTAACGTCGGGTAGTTCTTTCTGAAGTTCAGCCCGCTCATTCGTGCTCAGCCGTGGCGCAGCGACCTCTCTTAAGCTACCTAGCTTCCTGAGCGAGGACAGGATTTCGATGTAGGAGTCATGGTGCAATTCGATACGAGTAACAGCATAAGAATCGATGTCTTTGTTCCACAAAACCTTTGTAACAATGTGCGGAGGCTCCCCGAACGAATTGCTCCGCGAGCTTCGAACCTGAATTCCTTCTTTTTCGAACTCCTTGAGAATCTGTTTTTCCGCTTGGGGTAGATCCTCAATCCTACCGGCTGCGAGAAACTGCGTATTTGCAAGGATCCATCCCCACAAGAAGATGGCCGATAACACTGCGACTGAAAGAATGAATCGCCACGATCGCCGTTGCGGTGGCAAATGGTCAAAGGAATCGGAGAACATAGTTTGTTTGGGACGAATCGAGCTGCCATAGATTCAGAGATGCGTTTTAATGAACGCCGCAATGTCTCTTACGGTCTGCGGAAACGATGCGTTCATAGAAGGTTTTAATCGGCATGCCTGTTGTCTGGACTATGTTATGGACATTAGGTTGGCATTGCAGTTGCTGGGACGGCGGGGCACGTCGTGAGCAATGGACTTGGTTGTTTAGGCCTGATTCGGAACGAGGCATGCCGTAACTGCGCAAAAGCCTTGTTACGGCCTACCAGGTAAATAAATGAGGGCAATTGTTCTACTTTTGGTGTAGGTGCGGTTCGCTGCGGAAAAGGTTAAAATGGGGATCCCGCCTTGAGATCCAACCTCTCTCCTTTCCTCAGCGAGTGATCGATTGAACCTGCCAACTAGCTCTCCATCCTTATTGCCTCCGAGAGATGAGATCCTCCAAACGATGGAGAGAATCTATCGTTATCGAATGACAACGACTTCCGGCGGGAATCTCTCGATTCGGGAGCCCGATGGAAGTACTTGGATCACCCCCGCTCGAGTCGATAAGGGGAGCTTGACCCGATCGGATATCGTGCTGGTCGCCCCGGACAATCGGTCCTCCGGTCCCCATCCCCCCTCGTCCGAGTTTCCGTTCCATCAAGCAATCTACCGAGCACGTCCTGACATTCAGGCGATTGTGCATGCGCACCCGGTCGCGCTGGTGGCATTTAGCATTTGCCGAAAAGTTCCGAACACGCGCATCTTTCATCAAGCGTATTTCATGGGTGGCAAAGTGGGTTTTGCACCGTATGCCTTGCCTGGCAGCGAGGAACTGGGCAAGAACATCGCTGCTCAGTTCGCCAGCGGATGCGACAGCGTCGTTCTCGAAAACCACGGAGTTGTTGTCGGCGGCTCTTCACTCTCCCATGCTTTCCAACGCTTTGAAGCTCTTGAGTTCGCTTCCAAAACGCTCATCAAAGCCCAGCACTTGGGTGCAATCCGCTTTCTGAATGAACAAGAGCTTGGCATTGCCGGCGAGAGAAGGGTTTCGAACAACGTGATGACCCCGAACGTTCCAAGTCACTTGGAACTGGAATGCCGAAAGCAACTGATCGACTTCATCAAGCGTGGGTGCCGCCAACGTCTATTGATCAGCACAGAGGGAAGTTATTCTGCTCGCATCAGCGACGACTCCTTCCTTATAACCCCCTCGCAACAAGATCGAGAACATCTCCGCGTCGACGATTTGGTGCTGGTCGAGGGAGGGGCCCATGAACAAGGAAAGACGCCCAGCCGTGCATCGGAGCTTCATCGGCAACTCTATGCACGTTACCCCGAGATTCATTCCATTGTGTTTGCCCACCCAGTGAATGCGACAGCCTTTAGTATCACCGACTCCGAATTCGATGCTCGAACCATTCCCGAAAGCTATTTATTCCTTCGTGAAGTTCCTCGCATCCCTTACGGCACTCAATATGGAGTTAAATCCATCGATGCAAGTGGTGTCGCATCGTCGCCTATCACGATGGGCGACTTTATCAGCCCCAAGAATCCTGCTGGAATCGTTGAAAACGATGGTGTCGTTGTAATGGGAACCAGCATTCTTGACGCATTCGATCGCTTAGAGGTGTTTGAATCGACGGCGGAAGCGATCATCAATGCGAGATCCATAGGCGAGGTCTGCTCGATGCCTGATGTTGTCATCAGCGAACTGCGACGCGCGTTCAGGATGGATTAGCCGTAAGTGCCAGCGACCACGAAGCCGTGGCTATGCCTCACTCAATACTGCGCACCGCGAATCACACAGACCTTTTCGGACTGTTCCGCCAAATGCTCTAGCGAGGGCACGCCATCGACGTGTGCGAGCCCCAACGATTCCGTTTCCGCAGGAGGTAGAGCCGAAAGCAAATAAACGCTTCTGTGCTCGCAAATCGATCTTAAAACGGCGGCAGGGAACGCATCTTCGGCGTGCGATTTCAACAGTCGCTTATTCGCTTGATCGGCTGGCGTGTCCGATCGCAGATCCCTGATGCCTGGCGTCGTTTTCTTCACGTCGCAACAGACGACGACTTTGCCGTTAGGATCGCAAATCGAATCTGCGAGCACGGTCGCTCGCGCGATGGATAGCCAAGTCTGTTGCTGAGGTGCACCGTCGACCAAGGCGATAACCAAGTCGTGTGTTTCCGTTGGCAAGGGGCTCAAGCATTCGACACCCCGTTGAAACACCGACTCGGGCTTCCCAGCCAATAAGCTTGCTACTCGCCCCTCGACGGAGGGGACCACAGCCACCGTGAACTGAACGCCTGCTAACCAGCCCGCTTCACGACTCAGTTTCTCGTGTTGATGAAGATGCGTGGTATTGTCGTCGAGCCAAGCCAGTCCCCATCGTTGCTGGGTGGCTGCGTCGGTGAATCCCGGCGATATTCCAAACAAGTCGCTTGAGCATGGACATTCGGCAGTTCGAATGCAATAGATCGGGAGGACGACGTCGGCATCGATCAATTCTCGCTGCACGTAAATAGGGTCCGCGGTTTCGCTTGCTGCAACGTAGGCGTGGCTCTCTTGGTCTTGCGAATCATGCAGGACAATGGGAATGGAACTCAATCCATAGGCAGCGAGGGCCGTCTCTGCGTCGCGAAGGAAGGAGGGGGATTTTGAACCCAGTACCCAAGTGAGCTTGTCGTTCGGGCAGCCGTGATCTACCAAATAACGGATCAGCTCGCAGGCGATCTCGATCCCATCGGGGACACCTTCTTCGAGTGCGATGGCAATCCGATCGTCCGGAATAATCGCGAGCATCAAAGGTGGGAAATCGATCGGACTTTCTAATTGTTCCGTCAACATCGCTCGATAGTCGTCGCGAGAGGACGCTCGACCATGGCTCCACTCCACGGCATGTTCCGAGATCGGGAGCGTGATTTGCAAGGAACCGACATTCGATTGGATTGTTCGCTTGTTCATGATTTTCCTTGCAGCCACTTTTGGTAGAGTTCGATATGTCGTTGGATCATCGCTTCGCAACTATGCTCCGACACCACACGCTGTTTCGCATTCTCAACGATTCGACATTTCAATTCGGGGTCATTGAACAGTTCGTTGGTCAACCTCGTCAATCGATCGACATCTCCTGGTGCGAAGAGGAGCCCGGTTTCGCGATCTTGAATCAAGTCGCGATTGCCTGGGATGTTCGTCGCGACGACCGGAATTCCGCTGAGCATCGCTTCCAGAATGACATTCGATTGTCCTTCGTACAAGCTACCATTCCAGAGGACATCCGCATGCTGCAGTATCTCGGGTACATCCGTTCGTTCACCGAGCAAATAAACTTGGGAACCTGCGCGAATGTTATCTCGATAAAGCTCGAGACGATTTCGCTCGGGCCCCTCGCCGATGATCAGAAAGGAAGTATCTTCGCGGAGCATTCGGAGCATTTCGGCTCCCCATATCAAGTCTTTGTAGCCCTTTTGGTGCCAAAGACGCCCTACGGAAACAATCCATTTGCGATTCGATGGAATCCTCAATCGCTCGGCGACCGACTCTTTGCTTTCGTCTTTTGCCGCCACAGGAATGACCGCATTGGGTATCAACGAAAAGTACTTCGATTCGATCCCTTTTTCCGCATAAAAATCGACAACACCGCTGCTGTTCGTGGTGATACGAGGCGCCCGTTTCACGAGAAGGCGATCGATCCAAAACTGCCATTCCGACTTCCACGGATCTACAGACCGTTCCGATGCCGCTACGACAGGAACTCTCGCGGCCAAAGCGGCGCTTCGACCATAAGCGTTCGCTGCAAAGAGCCATGTGTGGACCAGGTCCGGTTTTAAGGATCGGAAGAGTTTGTAAAGTCTCCACCAAGCGAACGGATCAAGCTTGCCTCGCTTGTTGATAAAGTGCATCGGAATGTTCCGCTCACGTAACCACACTTCGCGGGGGCCTGTGTGCGTAAGGACGATCACATGTACGTCGAAAAGGTCTTTCGGTAATCCATTGGCCAACAAGCATAGTTGCTTTTCGGCTCCCCCCTGATCGAGCGTTGGTATCACCAATGCAATCTTAGGTTTCTCTTCCATCGGCTCCTCGTCTTCTATCCAGCGCGGAACGCCACTGCTTGATCAAATGGCTTGTTGAGCGCCGAGCGTGCAATTCTGCTTGGATGGTCTTTACTCTGCGAGCGACAGTGCTTGGGTGGGCGTACCAACGATGCAACTGCAACGCGAGATTCGTTGGTGAATCGTAAATGCAGTCCAATACCCCCGGACCAAACGCCGGCTCCAGGTCGGTATGTTCTTTTACAAGGAATGGGATTCCAGATGAGATCGTCGCAGGGAGTGTGTACTGCAAAGCCTCCTCTGGATTGCTGAACCAGACCAAGTCCGCGACGGACAGAAGGGCCTCGATATCATCGAAACTATCGAACATGAGAATCTCCCGATGCCAACCTCGATCTTTGAGAAACTCGTAGATCCGATCATATGGCAAGCCTGGATTTACAATCCACATTCGAATGAGAGCCCCCGAATCCAGCAAGTCGCAGATGGCCTGCAAAGTTTCCTTCAGCGGCCCCCATTGGCTGTGCCCAAAGTGAACAATGAGAGGGGTCTGTTCTGGGTGTACGAAATCGCTGTTGATTTTTGCTAATGCGTGCAAAGACAGTTTTTGCTGCTCGGAGTCGCGCGATACCGGAAGCGGAACCAGATCATCGATGCAGACCAAGTTGCTTGCGGAGACTCCGTGTTGGAGCATCGACTTGTTCATCGATGCAGAAGGTACGATCACCGTCTCCGCTTGGCGAGCTATATCGATCTGCATCGGTAATGGGCAACGGGCATTGGGGGCTAGCCCGACGCAGGAGTCGAATGCGCCAGCCCGGAGCAGGATGGGCTTTTCAAGCCGATTGCTTTTGGAGAGCAACACCGATGCGAGAGAGTCGATCCGATCGACATAAATCCACCCCACATTCGACAAGTTCGCTTGCAACCAGTTAAGGACATTTCTCTGGAAGTAGGATTCATTCCAATTGGTGTTCGCGGGTGGTTGCAGCCGGCAAACGCGAGTCCCTCTTAACTCGAAGTCATCGGGCCAGCTCGGATGCCACCTGCAGGTTAAGACCGTGCTGTTGATGCCCTCCGCTTGTAAGCAATCCAGCCAATACATTAAACGCAACGAGGAATCGTCACAGTAGGGCCAATACCGCCGAGTGATAGCGATAAGATGGTTGTCTCGATTCTCGGATCCGGGGGCGTTCAATTCAGAGCGTGCCTCGCTAAGTCGGACTCTTCCAGTACCCCGACAAAGGGAAGATTGCGATACAAGTCTTGATAATCCAGTCCGTATCCGACGACAAACTCATTGGGTATTTCAAACACCACATGGTCTGGCTTCATTGCCACAGTGCTCTGCCCAAGCTTATTGAGAAAAACTGCCGTTTGGAGACTCTTCGGCCCCATTTGCTTGAGTCGCTGGGAGACTTCGTGCAGCGTCTTGCCCGTATCGAAGATATCGTCTAGGAGCAGGACCTCTCGGTCGCGAATATCGAGCATCATGTGATCTTGGATGACCAGATCGCCGGACCTAGTTCCTCCGCGATAGGAGCTCGCTTGGATCAAACTGATGCGAACGGGCATTTCAAGTCGTCGGATCAAGTCCGCCAGCATGACGATGCTGCCTGTCATAATGGCGACAATGGTGAGGGGGCGTTCACCATAGATGCCGTTGAGTTCCTTTGCCAATCGATCGACGCCGGCGTGGATTCGCTCTTCGTCTAGTAGTACTTTCACCCATCCCCCCGCTTGTCCAAAACCCTCGAACCATTTCAGCTCAGTGTCACGATTTTGAGGTTTTTTGCCAACTCGAAATAGGCAAGTAGCACGGGGTTCTTGGTTCGAGAGGAGAATTGAAGCTCACTAGAGTATTGCTACCGAGCTGGTGCTGTTTCCCGCCACTCCTCGCGTTGCGTTATACTGTCTGGCGGGAGCGTTTGGACGTTTATTCACTGGCTCGGGACGCCATTGTTGGCGAGTTGCTCATGTCAAACCGCATGTCACTGCGAGGATTGTTGGCGAGTATCGGCGGGATCGCCGTGCTCTTGATGTTTCTGCGACTCGCCATCATTCAAGATAACGGATTGCTGTTGCGAGCCATTCTTTGCATGATCGCGGTTCCGCTTTTCACCTTTGTCCTTTTTGCTTTGTTTTACACGCTGACGCTTCCGTTTGGGGTGCTTGCCCAAATCACGAGGGAATCGATGGCACCTGCCGAAAGCCCATTCGCTAAAGATCGTTTACCCGATGCACCGTTACCAACAACCGACTACACGAAATAAGGCGGTTGTCGGAGGGAAGAGCTCGCGAGTATCGCGCATTCAGCTCGATTCAAAACAGGATCGCTGGGACCGAACCCTTTAGCTTGCGTTGGAATGAGTCGATTTGACTTTAGGAAAGAAGCCAACGAAGAAGCAGGTCAGCATGATTATCCAAAAACCAGAGCATTCCGGGCGACGGAAATCGTGGAAATCGAGCAACTTGGGAGCCGCCTTGATCGGACCTTCGGCATGCTCGGACATCCCGAGCGGCCAGCTATTGATAAGCCAGCTTTCATACGCGTGAACCCAGCCGACGCGAGCCTCTTCAACCGAGGCAAACCAAGGCTGCCAGCTGCCCAGCCAGGTCGCGCCGTCGAAGCTCCAGTTACTGTTGAACGCCCAGTCGGCAAGCAGTTTCATTCCGATAACGCTCACGAGCAAATAGGCAGATATTTCGAATCGTGGGAACCTTTCCAAAAGTCGAACGAACATCGACGCAGCAAAACGCATCAAGACAACACCGAGGATGCCGCCGGTGATGACGACCCATAGCTTTTCTTGCCGCGAACCGGCGAGAGCCATCGCTGCCAAAATCGAGTCGACCGCGAAGGCGATGTCCGTCAGTTCGATGACCAAGACTGTTTTCCAGAAAAGGCCCATCGAGTGTTTCTGGACATCGCATGCTGCGGAGACTGGATACGTTTTCCCTGGAGCATCGACTCCATCCTGCGTTACAAGAGCCGCTGCAACCGGAACGCGCTGTTCGATCTCGATGTTTTCTCGGTTGATATCCAAACTTTCGCCGGTCTCTGCATCGACCAAGCGAGGGTTGCCCTCTTCATCCAAGACAACTTTCTCTTCTCCGCCGTCGGACTGCTCAAGAAAAAGGTGCTTCACGGCGATAAAGACCAGGTAAGCGCCCCCCAGGAATTTGACGAAGGTGTACTTCAGCAAAAGCCCGGCCGTGAGGATGGCGATGACTCGAAACACGAATGCCCCAATCAGTCCATAGGAAAGAGCTCTGGCACGCATATGCTTCGGCAATCTTTTTGCTAGCATCCCAAGCACAAGCGCGTTGTCGATGGACAAGAGCCCCTCAAGCACGATCAGCAGGCCGACGATAACAAGGTCAGCGGGCACAACTTCTTGCCCAAGCAGCACTACAGCGATCGGCAAATCGAACATAGAGATTTCAAATAGCCTTAAAAAGGTTGCGAAAGGGGACAGCGAACCCAAAGAATAGCGGACTCGCACTGTGAGAACAGACGTAGGGCAAACAAGATAACAAAAAAACAGCTACCCGCGACAATCGAGCAGCACCTGGGCACACAAGGAGCCCGCTGCTAAACTACACCCTTTGCTTTACCGGAACATTTGTCCCTAACCCCCCTGACTATGAGCGACGCGAACTCTCTTCCAGACCCTGTTCAGGATGCGTCTTCTTCCCAGCCCGCAATGGCTTCTGCACCGGTCGAAACCACCTCGACTGCTGGCGGTCCAATCAATTTGGACGCAATCCGTAAAATGAGGGAGAGTCAACGACCGGCTGTCCCTCCGCGGAACGAGCGAAGAGGTCCCAAACGCGATACCGGCTCCCAACCCAACGGCTCCTCCACGCCCGAAAGCACCAGCCCCGACGCAGCTCCCGGCGAAGCCATCGATGCAGAAGCCGCCTCGCCTCGCTACAAGTCGAACAAAGATCAGGCATCTCCCGTTGCTTCCAAGGTCCCTGTTCCCAGCGCCCGAGTACGGTCCTCGGATGAAGACGCAGCGCTCGATGATGCACTGAGTGGTGCGAACTTAGATCAATTGATGATCGGTGATAGGTCGGTCCAAGTTGGACGCAGGCTAGAAGATGGCTCTCGACACCCTGGCAAAGTCCTCAAGGTCCACAATGCCAACGTATTCATCAGCCTCGGCGGTCCCGACCAAGGTGTCGTGAACCTGCTTCAGTTCGATGAGCCACCCGCAGAGGGAACGGCAGTTGACGTTTTGATTCGCTCCTTCAACAGCGAAGAGGGGCTCTACGAACTCTCGATCCCAGGCGAGACAATCTCGGTCAACGATTGGGATGATTTGACGGAAGGGGGAGTTGTCGAAGCCAAAGTGGAGTCGGCAAATACCGGCGGCGTCGAATGCAAAGTGGGGAATGTCCGCGGGTTCATTCCAATGAGCCAACTCTCCGAGTTCCGCGTCGAAAGTGCGGCGGACTTTGTCGGGCAAAAATTGCTTTGCGTGATTACGGAAGCCAACCCCCGTCGAGGCAACTTGGTCCTCAGCCACCGTGCGGTTCTCGAACGCGACAAAGAAGCGAAACGCAAAGAGCGCCTCGAGTCGATCCAAGTCGGCGATCAATGCGACGGTACCGTTCGAAAATTGATGGAGTTTGGAGCTTTTGTTGACATCGGTGGCTTGGACGGGTTGATCCACATCACCCAGCTTTCCTGGGAAAAGATCAAGCATCCGAGCGAAGTCCTGAAGGAAGGGGATCAAATCAAAGTCCGAATCGACAAGATCGATCCTGTCACCGGCAAAATCGGGCTCTCGTACAGATCCACGCAAGACAATCCATGGAACGATGTCGAGTCGCGATTCCCGCCTGGAGCTGTTGTGAAGGGGACCGTCTCCCGCCTTGCCAACTTCGGCGCCTTTGTCAAATTGGCGACCGGGATCGAAGGTCTTGTTCACATCTCCGAGTTAGCCCACCGGCGCGTCGCTGCCGTATCGCAGGTGTTGCAGGAAGGTCAGGATGTAGAAGTCAAGGTTCTGACCGTCGAACCCGAAACCCAGCGTATCGCTCTGTCGCTTCGAGCCACTCAAGCCAAACCGGAGAAAGAACCGGGGGCCAAGGCGGCGGAACCTGAGGTGGAGGAATCTCGCAGGGCACCTGCTGTCAAGAAATTCCAAGGTCCTCTCAAGGGGGGCACTGGGAAGAACAATGGCGGCGAGCTATTCGGACTAAAGTTCTAGCTAAGTCCAACGATTTGTTTGCTAATTGTGGTGGAGCCTTCGTTTCCACCACATCTTCGTTACATTCTAGGCGGCGACTGCGGTTCACTCGAATCGGATCGTTTGACGTGTGCCTACAATTACGTCGAACGTTTGGCTCTTCAGCAGTTCTACAATGTGAGAAAAAACATGACGCAGGTCGTAGATAAATCGGGCGACCGGGTTCGAGCTATGTTCGCCCAAATCGCTCCGAAGTACGATCGGCTCAACCATCTTCTCTCACTGAATATCGACAAGCGATGGCGCAGCAAGACGCTGCGAATGCTCCACCTTAAGCCGGCTCAGCCGGTGCTCGACGTGTGCACCGGCACCGGCGACTTAGCACTAGCGATCTCGAAGGAGTTGGGACCCGAGACCGAGGTCATCGGTTCCGATTTTTGCTCCGAAATGCTCGACATTGCTAGGGTAAAACAGGAAAGGGTCGTTCCTCCTGGCGCTAATCTCCGGTTCATTGAGGCGGACACGCAGTCACTTCCCTTCGAAGACAATAAATTCCAGTGCGTGACCGTCGCCTTCGGGCTGCGCAATGTTTCGGACACCATGCTGGGGCTTCGCGAGATGGTGCGAGTGACCAAGCCGGGCGGGCAAGTCGCTGTACTTGAGTTCTCAAAACCGACTGCCCCTGGATTGAAGCAACTCTACAACACCTACTTCCTACAGGTTCTCCCGCGTGTTGGGCAAGCTTTAGCGAGCAACGACAAATCCGCGTACGAGTATCTTCCTCAGAGCGTCCAGCAATTCCCTTGCGGAGAAGCTCTTGCGAGCCTCATGCGAGATGCGGGGCTAGAGAACGTTCGGCTCACTCCAATGACGTTGGGGGTGGTCACTCTCTACTTAGGAACCAAGAGTTAGCTATGAACTCCCCGGATTCTGCCCCTTTGGTTCTCGCCATCACCGGAGCAAGCGGTGCCGTGTACGCGGCTCGATTACTTCAGTCTCTTGTCGCAGCGGACATCCCGGTGCACGCGGTTGTTAGCCCCTCCGGTGCAGAGGTGGTTCGGCAGGAGATAGGACTTGAAATCGGGGGCAACTCTCGCGACTTGAATTCCCTGTTGAGCTACTGCTGGCCAAGCGACTCGAAATGGCCCAAGCCCTCCGAGGAGGATTTGAAAAAGGGTCGAAAGTTGGTCAAGGTCTTCAACCACCACGACTTTATGGTCCCCATCGCCAGCGGGTCCTTTCTAACACGTGGCATGGTGGTCTGCCCCTGCTCCGGCTCAACCCTTTCGGGCATCGTTCATGCGACGAGCCAAAACTTAGTGGTTCGCGCAGCGGATGTTCATTTAAAAGAGCATCGCAAGCTGATTCTGGTAAATCGAGAGACGCCACTATCTGTGTTTCAACTAGAAAACATGCATCGCGCTGCCCAAGCGGGCGCGATAGTCTTACCTGCGATGCCAGGATGGTATCACGGAGTGCAATCAGTCGTTGATTTGATCGACTTCGTCGTCGCTCGAATTCTCGATCACCTGCAGATTCCTCACCAACTGATCCGACGATGGGGGACGCCGACGAGCGGACCGAGCTGTATAGGCACAAGTCCCATTGATGTGCCGAGTGGGGGAACGGAATGAGCACAAACACAACCATCGCTCAACCGAATCCCTCGGCATCAATGAGGTTCTATCTTCAAGTCAAAAACTACTTGGAGATGATACGTTTTAGCCACACGATTTTCGCACTGCCCTTTGCCATGCTTGCTACGGCTTGGGCCTACCTAGTCCCGGTCCCGGAGGCTGCAGGAGGGGGCTTCGTACCCTTTCGATTTCAGGATCTTCTCGGAGTACTCCTGTGCATGATTGCGGCGAGAAGCTTTGCCATGGGCATCAATCGACTGCTCGATCATCACATCGATGCAGCGAATCCCCGTACGGCTATGCGGCATTTGCCTCGAGGCGTCTTGAGTCGTACTGGTGTGATCTGCTTTTGTCTCGTGTGCGCCGTCTTGTTTATGGTGTCTTGCGCATTATTCCTACCCAACCGATGGCCATTGATTTTGGGGCTTCCTGTGTTGATATTCCTCGCAGGCTACAGCTTGGCCAAGCGATTCACTCGATTGGCTCACTTTTGGCTGGGAATTGCTTTGATGCTCGCCCCTGTTTGCGCATGGCTCGCCATCCGCGGGCAAGTCATCGACCAGTCTCCAAGCGATTTGTTTCCAGTACTATGGCTCGGGGGCATCGTATTGTTCTGGGTTGCCGGCTTCGACATTATCTATGCTTGCCAGGATTATGAGTTCGACAAGAAGAAGGGGCTGCACAGCATTCCTTCGAAGCTAGGGGTCTCCAATGCACTGAACGTCGCAAAGGGCTCCCACGCATTCATGTGGACTCTGGCGGCCGTAATGCCATGGATGTTCCCGGTGCTGGATCTTGGCTGGCTCTACGGGGTCGCGATCAGTTTGGTGGGAATCCTGCTTGTTCTGGAGCATCGATCTGTTTCGGAGCAATCGCTCGAAAAAATGAACTTGGCATTCTTTCAATTGAATGCCGTGATAAGCGTTATCTTTCTAGTTGTCGGTACGGTGGACACTTGGTGGTAGTCGACCGTAAACGAGACTAATACCGATGAAGGAGTAATGAACCAATGGTAGCACCTAAGATTCAAGATCGACTGCGAGTTGTGCGCGACAAAGTGGAGCAAGGTGGTCGGCTCGACATGGAAGATGGTTTGTTCCTTTCATCACCCGACACCCCGTTGCATGCGGTTGGGGAATTGGCGAACTATGTCCGGGAGCGAATCAATGGGAATGTTGGTTATTACAACATCAACACGCACTTGAACCCAACGAATGTCTGCGTTTATCGCTGCCGCTTTTGTGCGTTCCGATCGGATTTGCGTGATCCGAAGGGGTATGTCATGAGCGACGAGCAGATCTTGGCTCGCGGGCAAGAGGCAGTCGACAACGGATGCACGGAAATGCACATTGTCGGCGGTTTACATCATCAACTGGGGTACGACTGGTACCGTGGAATTTTGGAGAAACTACATAGTGCTTATCCACAAATTCACTTGAAGGGTTGGACTGCTGTTGAAATCAACTGGTTCGAATTCCTGACAAAGAAGAGCTCGAAGGCGATTCTCGAAGATTTGCGAGATGCGGGGCTCGGGAGCATGCCTGGTGGCGGGGCGGAGATTTTTCACCCTGAGGTCAGGGATCAAATTTGTGAGCACAAAGCCAATACCCACAAATGGCTTGAGATCCATCAATCCGCCCATGAGATCGGTCTCAAGACGAATTGCACCATGCTTTACGGGCACGTGGAGCAAGCCTACCACAGAATCGATCACTTGCTGAAGCTACGCGACTTGCAGGACAAAACCGGCGGCTTTCAAACATTCATCCCGCTCGCTTTCCATCCGGAGAATACCAAGCTTTCTCACTTGAAAAAGCCTTCGGCTCTGATGGATTTGCGGACCATGGCCGTCTCCCGGTTGATGTTGGACAACGTCCCCCACATCAAAGCTTATTGGATCATGCTGGGAATTGGCACGGCTCAAACAGCTTTGGCTTACGGGGCTGACGATATCGACGGTACAGTGCGGCACGAGTTGATTTACCACGATGCAGGGGCCACGACTCCTGAAATACTAACAGTAGACCAAATCAAGCA
>JALOQZ010000356.1 GCA_025459245.1 Pirellula sp. | reverse complement strand
CGCTTGCCCTGCGTAGAAACTCTCCATCCTCTCCGAGTGCGTTTTTCCACGGACAGGACGAAGAACTAAGTGGTAGAGGATTTTGAGGTCATTACCCAAAGACATGGCAGGGGATACCCAGTGCAGGAGCAAAGAAATCGGAGTGGGTATCCTAACGTTTTCCCTTGGCAGGTGTAGATCCCAAGCGGTTGAGACGGCGGCCTGTTTTCGGTTTCACTTTCTGGGGCCGGTTCTTTCGGACTCGCCCAATAGAACGCCCCAGATTACCATAACATGGCTCCAAAAGGCGGATCATCCCTCCTTGGCCAACTTGTTTCATCTTCTGACTCAACCCGTTGCTTTCGCGAACTGCGATTTCCCTTATGACTTTGAAGCTCTCCCTCTCGGTTCGTTTTCGTCGGTCCCTCGTCTCTCAAGCTGTGATTCAAGGAACCAAATTGGCCTCCCTTTCCGGCTTACTGGGGCTAGCTACCCTATCCCACCTCAATTGCTTGGCACAAGACGCTGTCCCTCCTAAACAACCAACAATCGGAGCGAAACAGGGCGAAGTTCCTCCCCTCGCAGAAGCGTCCGACGAAGGTGAAACTGCCATTGGCTCGTTTCAATTTCCGTCATCGATGCGATGCAACCTCTTCGCAGCTGAACCGATGTTCGCTAACCCGGTCGCGTTTTCTTTCGATCGTTTCGGGCGAGTGTTCGTATGCGAATCCTATCGTCAGAACAAAGGAGTCACCGATAACCGAGGTCACGACGACAAGTGGCTCAATGCAGACCTTGCTGCGATGAATGTGCAAGACCGGATCCGGTACCATCGAGAGTTGCTCGGCAAGGAAGCGGCTGAATACGAACGCTTTGACGATCTTATCCGCGTGTTGATCGATCGCGATGGAGATAACAAAGCAGACGACAGCAAGATCTTCGTCTCCGGATTCAATGGGATCGAAGAAGGAACCGGTGCTGGTGTCTTGGTACGCGATGACATGGTCTACTACACCAATATTCCGAAGCTCTGGGGATTCAAAGATACCAACAATGATTTGGTCGCCGATGAACGGATCGTGCTCTCGGATGGTTATGGCGTTCGTGTGGCTTTTCGTGGACACGACATGCACGGGCTCATCATCGGTCCGGATGGTCGACTTTACTTCTCGATCGGAGACCGCGGATATTCCATTGAAACGCCCAACGGCAGGTTTCAAGATCCCGAAAGTGGTGCCGTGTTTCGATGTGAACTCGATGGAAGCAATCTAGAAATCTTCGCAACCGGACTTCGCAATCCCCAAGAATTGGCCTTCGATGATGAAGGTAACTTATTTACCGGAGACAACAACTCCGACTCTGGGGACAAGGCTCGTTGGGTTCAAGTTGTTCAAGGCGGGGATACCGGATGGCGCATGATGTACCAATACATCTCCGACCGCGGACCGTTCAATCGCGAAAAAATCTGGTATCCCTACGAAGGAGTAGAAAGCCCCGCATACGTCGTCCCGCCGATTGCGAACATCAGCGATGGTCCGTCCGGATTGATCTGCTACACCGGCGTCGGCTTGGAAAATAGTGAGCAATACAAGAACGCGTTCTTCCTTTGCGACTTCCGAGGGCAAGCTTCCAACAGCGGTATTCGACGCATTCAGCTGAAACCAAAGGGTGCGACCTTTGAAGTGGATAAAAACGAGCAATTCATCTGGCGAATCCTGGCGACCGATATCGACACCGCTCCCGATGGCAGTCTGGTCGTCAGCGATTGGGTGAACGGGTGGAATGGAGAAAACAAAGGTCGTCTGTACCGCTTTGAATCCAAAGCGGACGGAGTTCAATCGCAGGGCAAGCAATCGGCGGAGATTCTGAAGCAGGGATTTCGTAACAAGACCGATCAAGATCTGATGGCGTTACTCGCATCGCCAGACCGTCGATTGCGGCTCGAAGCGCAATGGGAATTGGCCCAACGAAAAAATACGAAGGCTTTTGTCGAGGTTTTACAAAACGCCAAGTCTCGAAACGAAAAGTTGCACGCTGTTTGGGGACTTGGGCAAATCGTCCGAACTCAAAACGAAACATCGGCAGGTACTGCTCTTATCCAAGCCCTCAGCGACTCGGATGAGTATGTTGTCGCTCGAGCCTGTGATGCGTTGGCGGAAAGCAAGATCGAGTTCTCCGAGGAAAGCTTGAAGCAGCTTGTTTTGCACGAATCCCCCGTTGTTCGACGGCAAGCCATGTTAGCTGTTGCCACCAAGAAGGCATCCTCGGCGTTGGAGAATGTGGCGAAGGCAATTGTCGAAAACGCCGATCAAGATCCCGTTTTGCGACACGCCGCCATCATGGCTGTCTCCAAGGCGATCGGCGCAAGTGAAATCGAGCGATGGGCTAAACACCCAAGCGATTCCGTTCGCGTCGTGTTGGCGGTCGCCCTCCGCAAGGCCAAGAACCCTGCTGTGAAGCTGTTGCTAGGCGATGCGTCCGTTCGTGTTGTCAAGGAAGCGGTGCGAGCTATCTATGATGTCCCCGAACTTCATTCGGAACTCCCTTCTCTCGCCTCCCTGACGATCGCCCGCGAGTTTGACGAGCCGATCGTGGAGCGAATCCTCAACGCAAATTATCGACTTGGAAAGGAAGAGAACATCGACCGATTGATCGCCTTCGTCACTTCGAGTGTGGGAAGTGAAAAGATGCGAGAGGCCGCGATGAATCTTCTCGGTGAATGGAAGTCGCCAGGTCTCCGTGACAAGATCATGAATCGTCATTTGCCCCTACCTGATCGGTCGATCGAGCCGGTGATCGCGCGGCTTCAACGCAATGTCGCATCGCTCGCTGCCACGCCCGATGCCGTGCGCGATGCCTTCTTCAAGGTGGGAGCCAAGTACGATATGAAGGAGATCGCAAACTTGATCGGTTCGATCGTCAGTGATGCGAAGGCCCCTGCTCGACGTCGAGCCGACGCAATCGTTGCCCTTGCTAGCTTGAATCCCGACGCGTTGAAGAAGCAGGCCGGTTCCTTGCTCACTGATTCCAGCGAGATGGTTCGGGTCGCTACGCTGCAATCCTTGGTGAAAATGGACCCGTCTGCCGCTGTTCCTGCCGTTGAGAAAGCGATCTCCTCCAAAGCGACAGACGAGCGACAAAACGCGTGGGATTTAATCTCTTCGCTCGATGATTCGGCGGCGCAAACACTTCTGAGCAAGTACTCGAACAAATTGTTCTCGGGTGAGCTTCCCAAGGATACTTGGCTCAACGCAGCCGAAGCGATCGCCGCGAAGGGAACGGCGGTTATGAAGCAATCGCTTGAAACCCGAGAAAAGTCATTCGGAGCCCAGGCTGCTTCGGATCCCAAGGCACTCTATTTGGATTGTGTGGAAGGAGGGGACGTCGAAGCCGGGCGAGAATTATTCTTCACCCGAAGCAATCTCTCCTGCGTTCGCTGCCATAAAGTAGGCGACACGGGAGGCGAAGTGGGGCCAATCCTCAGTCAGCTTGGAAAGCAGAAAGATGCGGGCTACTTGTTGGAGGCGATCGTAGCTCCTAACCAAGCCATCGCGCAAGGCTTCGAGACGGTTGTGCTTCTAACCGAAGATGATGAAACCATTTCGGGGATTCTCAAGACCGAGACCGATAGCAAGTTGAGCATTATGGATGCACAAGGTGCGATCATCGAAGTCGAAAAGGATGCAATCGTCAGCCGAAAGAAAGGCTTGTCGTCCATGCCGGCAGACTTGATGAAGTACCTGACCAAGCGCGAGTTGCGAGATTTGGTCGCCTATCTCAGCAGCTTGGACGGCTCCCCGGAAGCATTGAAGAGCTTCGGTGCAACCGGTGGTCATGCCGTCGAGTAACCAGCCCCATGCCTTTTGGTAGTGGATCTTGTCAAAGATCCCGCTCGTCAGCGTAGTGGATCTTGTTAAAGATCCCTGTTGAGCGGACAGTGGATCTTGTCAAAGATCCCGCTCCCTGCTTTCGCAAAATCAACCGTTCCAAAAACGCCAAGAGCCTATCCGAAAGCCATGGTCAACCATGGTTCAAGGATAGGCTCTTAAGCTAAAAA
>JALOQZ010000070.1 GCA_025459245.1 Pirellula sp. | reverse complement strand
AATCTCTGTAAGAGCGGTCGCCTGGCCAAAGAGGGAAAAAGGCCTTCTTGCTATGTAGAGCATCGGCACGTTGGCTTGCAAGCACTCCCAATCGCTCGGTCATGCGATCGATCACTTCTTCTACCGTTGCACCGATATCTTCTAGTATCAACGAATCTTGCTGGTGAATTTGAACGAGGACCCTACAGGCCTTATCGTCTCCTCCCAGAAACGGGCCGTTTGTATCCAACATCTGAACGCAAATGTTCTCAATCCTCCCCTCGAGCCTGTCCAAAGCCAGTTCGAGCCGCTGTCTTGTCGCTCGTCTCATCTCGTCAGTGACGATTATCCCATGCGCACAAATCGTAATCTGCATCATCAGACTCCGGGTTAGGACACCTCTTGCTCCGCGAATCCTAGCATCCTCTTGAGTAAAGGAAATACTAAATAATGTTTGATGATAGATTGGCAAAATCAAACAGTTAGCAAGCGTAAAAGAGCTGCTGGCGAGCGAGAGTGGGAGGTCTCAAGGAAGACGCTGGGTGATGGTGCTGACGATTCTGCCTTCCGCCAATTGAGTGACGACGGATTCGCCAATTTCAATATCGGTGGATTTGGATAGAAGAGACCCATCATGGGCACGCGTCGTGAGAGAGTAGCCACGTGACAGTGTTTTGAGCGGACTCAGGGCATCGATCACTTGAGCAAACCGTTCCAGTTGTTGCTGCGACAGTTCGATGCGACGATCCAGTGCGTTGTCGACATCTCGAAAGAGTTCATCGAGCCTTTGAATTGGGAATTCCAGCAGTCGCTCGGGATCCTCTAGGATAGGGCGTGAGCTCAGCGACTCCAGCTTGGCTGCAGATCGCTCCCATTGTCCTTGGACAGCCAACCAAAGTCGATCATGGGTGGTTTCGAGGTAGTCGAGAAATTCATCTCGGCTCGGAGCGACCCGCTCGGCAGCTTCGGTGGGAGTTAGAGCCCGGACATCTGCAGCCAGGTCGCACAAGGTGACGTCGATCTCGTGCCCTACAGCGGAAATTGTCGGGATGGGGCAAGCGGCGACAGCACGAACGACGACCTCTTCATTGAATGCCCAGAGGTCTTCGAGCGATCCGCCCCCTCTGCCGACGACGAGTACATCGAGGGGAGGACGCAAAACAGCAGCGACCTCAATGCCTCGCGCAATCTCTTCTGCAGCCCCCTCTCCTTGGACTTTTGAAGGAATGACGAGCACTGTTGCAAGTGGCCACCTGCGTCGTAGAACTTGAGCAAAGTCATGGATGGCAGCTCCCGATGGGCTTGTCACAAATCCGATGCGCTGGGGGAAACGTGGCAGTGGCTTCTTTCGATCTGGTTCAAACAGCCCTTCTTTTTGGAGCTTGGCGAATAGTCGACGGAATGCGGCCTGCAGGGCACCGACACCTTGTTCCTCGATTTTCTGGACAACGATTTGGTAGGTACCCCTAGGGGGATAGACATCGATTCTACCTTGGACAACAACGGCCATCCCTTCTCGAAGATCGATCCCAATCTTTTCCCATGTCGATCGCCAAAGTACGGCGGCTAGCTGGCCCGAGGCATCTTTGAGGGTGAAGTAAACATGACCAGCGGACGACTGAACCAAATTGCCGATCTCTCCAGAAACCCAAACGGTCGGGATCGATTGCGTGAGTAGCTTCTTAACCCAATCGTTGAGCTGGGTAACCGAGAGCGGCGCGTCGGAGCTAGCACCTGGGCTTGATTTCGCGCGGTTCGATTTCTTGGCCGAACGAGTCGAATCACCTGGGGTTTCCGCTCCAAAGAACCCTTCTTCATCTTCATTCCACAGGAATCCACTCATAGCGTAATCGTCCCAGCGGGTGCAGCGAAGAACGGTGACTCCCCTTCGATAGATTCGCCGCTTTGAGCCCATATCTCCGCTTGAACGGTGGCCGATTCAAGGCTGGACTCGACGGAGAGACGAAAAGCTTCCACTTCCTCGCGGGATATCTTTTTGGGGACGCGAATTGCCTCCGCCATAATGGATCGGACGCGGGAGCCGGGCTTCGGAACGGCGAAGCAATCCCAAGCCTTTTCGAATCTCCATGGGTTGTCATAGCCGCACCCGAGAGGAACAATCGGTATGCCTAGCAAGCTCGCTAAGTAAATACATCCGCTGGAAGCGACTCGTCGAGGGCCTAAAGGTCCGTCTGGAGTGATAACGAGACTCTTTCCACGGAGTTGTTTCACAATCTTCAAAACGGCTTGTGCACCGCCATTGGCAGTGGATCCCCGAACGGCGTCGTAGCCAAAGCCACTGGCAAGGCCGATCAACCAGTCCGCATCGCGATGCCGACTGGCTAGGAGTACAAGACCGGTGTCCCGCCGCATGCAGCACGGAACCAGCATGTATTCGTGCCAAAAGACATAGATCGCTGGCCCTGTGAAGCGATCCGAAATAGGATCGAGCGTCGCATCATGCCGCAGTATTTTGGCATCCAGTGTTTGGGACCACCCAACCAAGCTTGACGCGATAGTATTGCCTACGGCACGGATCGTAATCCGCCTTACAGCGGCGCGCAGCCGATTCACTATGCACGCACCTGCCAATGGCCAGTGAAGACCTCGGTAGCTGGGCCGGTCATGAAGACATGATTGGATGCTTCATCCCAGCGGAGCATCAATTGGCCACCCAATAGATTGTTTAGGATCGTTCGATCCGTATGGCCGGTGAGAACGCCTGCGACACAAACTGCGCTCGCCCCTGTTCCGCAGGCCCAAGTCTCTCCAGAACCTCGTTCCCAAGTTCTTTGCCGCACTTCGCCACGCGCTAGGATTTCAACGAACTCGACGTTCGTTCTCTTAGGAAATCGATCGTCTCGTTCAATCAAGGGGCCGATACCGAGCACCAATTCGTCGGTTGCCTCGGGTACGAAAATCACGCAGTGGGGATTCCCCATGGATACACAAGTCGCATAGAGTTTGTGCCCGCGATACTCCAAAGGAATATTGATTGCACGCTCGTTGGGCTGCACCAAGGTGGTAGGGATCTTGGCGCCCTCCAAACGAGGTTCACCCATGTCGACGGTGATCCGTTCTGCTAATCCATTTTGGATTTCTAATTCAAGCTGAAGAACTCCAGCTCCCGTTTCAATCGCGAGATGATTCTTCTTTGCAATACCATGATCGTGGACGTACTTGGCAACGCATCGAATGCCGTTCCCGCACATCTCCGATTCGCTTCCGTCTGCGTTAAACATTCGCATCCTGGCATCGGCTTTGTCGCTGGGCAAGATGAGGATCAGGCCATCGCCACCCACTCCAAACCGTCGGTGAGATATGTCGATTGCGAGCTTCTCCAAGTCTGCGGGAAGTTCGTTTTGAAACCCGTTGATATACACGTAGTCGTTTCCGGCACCGTGCATCTTCGTAAATTCGATCGTGTTTGCCATCGTGTTTATCCAGGTAGACGAAATTCGGGATCCGCGATTCCCCGGATCAGCTCCGCGAGACGACTATACATTTGCAACATAAGTTGCCAAGTCCCCAGGTCGATCTCAATCTTAGGCTTCTTATCATGGACCTGAACCGTCTCAACAACCTCGCCCAGTCTTGCGTGGAAGTACTCGAATAATTCAGCAAGCTGTGCAGCTTGACTCGGACTTAAACGGTCAGGCAGTTGAGGGGGTTGATTGAGATCCCGCAGCATGCGAACGGATTCAGCAAGCCCTGGGGCTAAATCAAAATCACCAAAATCTTCCCCTGCTGCGGCACTCTTTCCTTTGGCCTCATCGATCGATGTCTGATTTTCTTGGACACGCAATGCGATCTGATCGTGCGTTCCGAAAAGCAGCATGCTGCGACCGACGTGGATGATGTCGCCATATCGAAGAATGCGCAGTTGGCAGTCTTGGCCATTGACCCGCGTGCCGTTGGTGCTTTCCAAGTCGGTCAAGACGAGGTGTTCGTTGTCCTCTTGGATTTTGCAGTGAAAGCGACTAATTCGTTCATCATTAAGCTGAATCGTGTTTCCTTCTTCACGCCCGATCGTGATGGGCGTTTTGAGATCGGAGAAGACTTTCCCGCGATCGGCTCCTTGAACTATCCGGAGCGTCAATTTCGTCATGCCCACCTCGAGTTTCGTTCTTTGCGTTTCATGGCGAGAAGGTCGCGTTTCCCGCAAGCTAGCCCATTTACCAAAGAGCCTATCCGAAAACCGCGGTTAGCGCCAAAGCGGCTCATGATTTTTAGGTAAGCTCTCGGTGTTTAGTTTATCCGATCTCTTACTCCCCCCAACCCATTCTCTCGTGAATTTAGAAATCGGGCTCTAATGGCCAGGATGATTTCGATTGCCAAAGCCGGAAAAGTAGTAGAGTGCGCCGATAAGGGAAACGCATATCAGAAAGAAGCGAAACGTTGTGGCCATAATTACGGGCGAATATCCATCTGGGAGTAGTGGGAGTTCGCGAAAGAGTCCCGCGATCGCGATCTCGAGCACGCCAACTCCACCGGGCGTTATGGGGAGGGTCGCCGCAGCCATCGCGGGAGGTATGGTTGCAAAGTGTTCTGCGACGGAAGGAGTTGTTGAAAAGAGAGCGCTGGAGATTAAGTAGCATGCGAAGGTGAAGCAGGTGTGTACGAGCATGCTGGAGACAATCACTTCCACGATCAATCGCGGCCTGCCTTGGAAAATCATGCATGCTTTAGCAAGTCGGAAGATCGTGTGGCCGGCGACGGGAAATCGACGCAACCACTCAAGAGGCACCTTTGCTCCCAGGGCTCCAACCAAAAGCAAGGTAACGAGACCGACCCCGCTCATCATCGCTGCGCCCCATTGAATTGCGACCAATCGCGGCGATAGGTCTTGGGTGAAGAACACTCCGATGCTCGCTACAAGAAGCAGGCCTAGCAATCCGACCGCTCGATCGACCAAAACCGACGCCACGACCTCCGTCTTTTTGTCTTTCGATCTTTGGGCAGCTTCGATCGCTTTGAAGAGATCGCCACCCACGGAGCCAATGCTGACTTGATTGAGGAGCGTGCCAAGAAACCCCAGGCGAATCGCAGTTAGAGTTGAGAGCGGGACTCCCAAACTGTTCACCAGAAGCTGCCAACGCCAATAGCTGACAAGATGAGCGCTGACGACGAAGAAGAAAGCGAGCCCAAGATAAGACCAGTTCTTTTCCTGAGCGACAAAGTCATCCCAGTCTTTTCGAGACTGAAGGACAATCCAGGCTACCGAAGCAGCCAGGACTGTCAGTTTGATAGTATTCCAAACCCACTTCCGCCGTATCTTCTTCCTCTTAGCAATTTCATCCCGCGACGGGGTTGTCATGGTGGACATGAAACGGGTTGGAGGAGTGGTAACCGAGGGCTAGTGCCCTGCGGTTGACAAGCCGGCGGCGAATCGAGATGGCGATTCGGGGGAGCGACTATTTGCCCAAGATCGCGGCACCGAGCTTTGCAGCTGTGTCGGTCTTTTCCCAAGAAAACTCGGGTTCGCTTCGGCCAAAGTGACCGCCCGAGGATGTCTTCGAGTAAATAGGACGACGCAGGTCCAAGTACTCGATAATTCCACGAGGGGTGAGATCGAAGAACGATTGAACGACTTCGCAAATTTTTTCGTCCGATACCTTGCCTGAGCCTTGGGTGTCGACGCGAACACTCACCGGCTTGCTAACGCCGATTGCATAGGCCAATTGAACTTCGCATCGATCGGCAACGCCCGAGGCGACGATGTTCTTGGCAACGTGTCGAGCCATGTAAGCGGCGCTGCGGTCCACTTTGGTGGGATCCTTTCCGCTGAAAGCACCACCGCCGTGTCGCCCCCATCCACCATAGGTATCGACAATGATCTTGCGTCCGGTCAAACCGCTGTCACCGTGAGGACCACCGACAACGAACTTGCCGGTCGGATTGATGTGGTAAACGATGTTGTCGGAAATCAACTCTTTTGGCAAACAAGGCTTGATCACTTTCTCAATGACAAACTTGCGGATCTCTTCTTGAGATACATGCGGAGCGTGTTGCGTCGAGACGACAACGTTATTGATCCCGATGGGCTTGAAGCCATCATAAACAACCGAAACTTGGCTCTTGGAATCCGGTCGCAGCCAATCCACTTCTTTGTTAAAGCGTGCTTCGGTGAGACGATTTGTAATGCGGTGTGCCAATGCGATTGGCAGTGGCATCATCTCCGGAGTGTCGTTGCAAGCGTAGCCGAACATAAGACCTTGGTCGCCTGCTCCGATGTCTTTCGACTCATTGGAGTCGACGCCCATCGCGATGTCTGGGCTTTGCTTGTCCAAAGCGACCATCACATTGCACGTACGGCCAGAGATGCCAGACTCGTCGTCGTCGTAGCCGACGTCCAAGATCGCTTTGCGGACGATATCGGAGTAGTCGACAACTGCGTTGGTGGTGATTTCGCCAACGATCAATGCTAGGCCCGTCGTGACGACGGTCTCGCAAGCAACGCGGCTCATGGGGTCCTGTGCGAGCAAAGCGTCCAAAACGCTGTCGGAGATTCGGTCCGCCAACTTGTCTGGGTGACCCATCGATACAGATTCACTGGTAAAAATATACTTGCCCGAAGCCACGAACGACCTCCCGAGTAGGGAACTTAGAAACAGGAATTTGCGAGAGTGCGTAGTGTAACTTGGCCAGCGGATTCCTTGAAGGTCCCTAGAGCCGAGGTGGAGGATATAATGCTAGCAGCAACGAACGATTTCGAGCCTTGCACCCCCACGCGTGAGTCCAGCCAAGTGAGGAACCCAGCCAAAATAGGTGGCTACAAACGTGAATCACACCGTCCAGGTGGCCGAGGAGCATCGGGATTTGCTTGGTTTCTGTTGTTCTGGCTGGTCAGTTGCGCGCCGGGATTTGCCAAAACGACTATCTCCCGTTTCTGCGATCCTTGGGAGGAAAGCTTCGCTCAAACGCAGGTGGATTGCTGGTTGGATGATGCGGATTGGGTGGTGAGGTTCGAGTTGCGTGGCTCGTCAGCGATCGTGAGTCCCCTCCAAAGTCAGGAGGAGACGGTCGTGGTCGCGTTCGCGAAAGACGACACATCTGTCTTGTATTCGTTTGAAATTCGCTGCGTGAAAGGGCGTACCGATCCGGCGTGGGACGGGCTTACGCGGAGTCCTGACGGGCAGGTTTCGGGGCGATGGGACACAAAAGGTGTGACTGTCCTCAAGGAAAATGCTGGCGAGGCGACGGTGGTTCAGCTTCGTTTGCCTCTGCGAAGTTTGGAGACCGTTTATGGTCGGAAGCTCTCGGCGGACGAAGTCGTTCGCGCCGCTTTTTTGAGGAGTTCCCGAATCCGTGACAGGGAGGTTTGGAGTTCTTGGCAGTTTTTTGCGAATCGAAATGGCAATCCCTGGGGGCCATCCGCGTTCGGTCTGATTCCGCTCGACGCGCAGCCCAATAAGGATTTTGCATTATCACAGGAGCCTGCAGACGCCAAAGCATTTCGCTTGGCGGCCAATAAGATCCGCACCGATCTCGATGAGTACTTGCAAGGGCGTTCCCTGGCTAGTGCTACGGAAGCTTGGTATGACCAACTCGGGCAGTTTCCTGAAGCAGAGCCAGATTCGTTGGTTTGGGAGGGGGACGCGGGGACTGTTCTCAGTAATCCGACTTTTCAAATGCCATCCGGTGCGTGGCTAGCGCGTCCTTTCACCGTTTGTATTGAGTGGCCAACGAGCCAACTCGCTACGGATAGGGCAGGAGTCGAATTCCAATCGGGAACTGCCAAGCTGGTGGAGGTAGCGGTGAAGCTGCCATCGCAGGGAAGTCATTCAGCGCAGTTGTCATTGCGTTCCTCGAATGGCCAAGCCGAGGGGAAGCTCCTGGAAGGGAGCGTTTCCTTTGAGTTCGATCGAGCTCGTTCTCCCAAGTTCATCAGCGTATCTTACCCAGGCACCGGGGCTCTCGCCGATTTGCGGGTGTTTGTGGACGGTTCCCAAGTCTCGGTCCAAGTGCTCCGCCACCCTGCCCCTTGGGAGATGGCAGCCGGATCGGAACCCCCTAAAGAGGAGTTTGAGGACTGGACCGTGAAAGCCTTGAAGGGGAATTTGAAGAACTTGCAGGTTTATTCTATCGGACTAACTGCGATTGAATCGCTGGCCCTAGCCCCAGAAGCGGCTTTGATTTCATGGCCGGAGTGGAATAGGAAACAGAAGCAACTTTGGTTAGCTCATTACGCAGAGCGGCACGATCGCGATGGTGGATATTTGTATGAAAGTCTGTTGCATTATTCTCAAAGCGCTCAGCAAGCGGCTGTAAGGGCTAACGCTAGCAATGATCGCGATTGAGAATGACAATCCTTGGCGGGATAGGTTGGTCTTGTTCCGAGTGGAATGCCCGGGCTAGACTCCCGCTTTACCGCTTCAACCTTAGTTTGTTCCGATGCAACACCCAGCTCCGGAAGTTCTCGTTACGAACTTTCATCGACGATTCACAGGGGTTTCCGCAACCGCAGACGCGGTGCTTGGCGGCATGCATCGCTATTTCACCACCCGATTGGTTGGCAACCCGTTGCCTTCTGCGCAGCAAGCGTTGAGTTTGCGATCGGCTCTGGCTCTTTCTCGGCAGCCGCCACCCAACAGGCCGTTCTCCATTTGGCATGTTCGTCGCAATCTGGAAATGGCAATCGTGATCTTCGCGAGAGATTATCTGAGGCTGCCCATTCGCATTGTTTTTACGTCCGCGGCTCAGCGGCTGCATTCACGGGTACCGCGCGAGCTCATTGCGAGGATGGATGCCGTTGTCGCGACGACTTCGCAAGCCGGAGCCTATGTTCCTCACTTAGCGGGGATTGTTCCTCATGGGGTCGATACCGACCGTTTTCACCCTGCCGCAGATAAAGCGAATGCTTGGCGAAAGCTCGGGCTGCCCGGTGAGCGAGGAATTGGAATTGTCGGTAGGATTCGTCCGGAGAAGGGGACGGATTGCTTTGTTGAAGCGATGTGCCGTGTCTTGAATCATCGTCCTGGCTACACAGGGGTTATCGTAGGCCGCGCCATGCAAACCGATCTCTTGTTTGAGAAGCAGCTCATACGTCGATTGGAAGAGGCGGGGTTACAGGATCGGGTGACGTTTCTAGGTGAGCAACCGAGAGATCGTCTACCGGACATCATGCGGGGCTTGTCGTTGCTGGTCGCTTCGCCTCGTTACGAGGGATATGGGATGACCCCATTGGAGGCCATGGCGAGCGGGGTGCCGGTTGTCGCAACCGATACCGGCGTTTACAGGCAGATTATCGAAGACGGACGGAATGGCTACGTCGTGGCAATTGAAGACGTCGAGGGGCTTTCGCAAGCGATCTTGAACGTGACCAGCGACGAAGCTCGATTGCGCGAGATGGGGAGCAATGCACGGATCATTGCGACTTCGCGACTGTCGATCGACAAAGAAGTCAACGGGTATGCTGAAGTCTACGAACGGCTGTGGAGAGGTGAGGTGTTTGTATGATCGAGAACTCAAAGTGCTTCGTGATTTCGCTTCCAAGATCGACTCATCGTATTCCTCAGGTGAAACGAATTGTTCAAGCCTCTCCGTTGCCGACCGAAGTGATCGCAGCTGTGGACGGAGCCTCTCTTTCGGAAGAAGAGATTGCCGGTGTTTATCAACGGAATCGCTATCGACCTCACTATCCCTTTGCATTGAGGCGCGGTGAGATCGGCTGTTTTCTAAGTCATCGGAAGGCATGGCTTCGCATTTTGCGAGAGGATCTCGATGCCGCGTTGATCTTGGAGGACGATATCGAATTGGAAAAACCCCAATTCGATGGCTCCTTGCAGTTCGCCTTGAAACACGCCGAGCAGGGGGATTACATTCAATTTCAGGTCCGCGAAACCGGGCCTCATCCGGTCTGTATGGATTCCATTTGCAAAGATGGATATCGACGGCAGCTGGTGCAGCCCCACGTCGTACCCCTGAGGACCACCGCGCAGTTGGTCACTCGCGAAGCTGCATACCGGCTGTTGAATTCGACTCGCGTTTTTGACCGACCCGTGGATACGTTCCTTCAAATGGTCTGGGAGACCGGTGTTCGGATGCTCATCGTGGAGCCGTCTTTTGTAAAGGAAGTTTCCGAGCAACTCGGTTCGAATACGATCGGGCATTCGTCGCGTGGATTGAGCTGGAACCGGTTTCAACGTGAGTTATGGAGACCTTGGTATCGCAATCGCATACGGTTGCAATCCCTGCGGATGATGCAGGCGAATGGCCGAAAAGGCGCCCCCTCCACAAGTTCCGAAGTGGCTCGACGTCGCGCTGCGTGACGCAAGGAATTCTTGCTATCATAACCGCTCAACGAATGACGATCGCCCGTCACCCTTCTGGCAGGTTTGAACGGATTGACTGTTAGCAAGCTACCACCATCGCTGCGCTTCTGGGTCGCGCAGCCACGATCGCCCATGATGCTCTACGAGAGGACATGCCCCTTTCCCGGTATCGTCCGACGGCATGGATGGGAAGAAGTCGCTCGCTCGCAGAAGTCAGTGTGCTCCGACTGGCTCGTTTGCCATGAGCCTTTTCGTGAACCGGAACGGACGGTCATCCCAAAGCAACGTCGAATCTTTCTCATGGGGGAACCCTCTTCACTCGCCAGACTCGATTTGCGATTTCTTAACCAGTTCGGCGTTCTAGTCTCACCGTTTCCAGTCAGTGGATTTCGAGGAATAACGGTCGAATCTCAGCCAGGGCTCCCTTGGTTCTACGGTTGGGATCGCTTGGCTGACCGATGGCTTGATTTCGCGCAACTGAACCAGCCCGAGTCGATCGGCAAGCAAGCTGAGCTCTCTGTCGTTGTTTCGAACAAGTCGTTTCACCGGGGGCATCGCATTCGATTGCAATTAGTGCGGATGCTCCAAGAGCGGTTGGGGGAAAGGCTGCATGTCTTTGGCAAGGGGATTCGGGAGGTTCCAGACAAACGCGATGCCATCGCTCCCTATCGTTACCATTTGTCGTTTGAGAATAGTACGGAATCGAACTACTGGAGCGAAAAGCTTTCGGACGCGTATCTTGGTTTTGCCTTTCCCATTTATTTGGGATGCAAGAACATTGAGCGATGGTTTGATTCGGATTCCATGTATCGGATCCGTTTCGATGAAGACCAAGCTGAATCCGATCTTGCGAAATCGCTGTCAGAGGTCGTTGACGATCTCGTGACTTGGATTGACAGCGATCGATATGAGGAGCACCACGGAGCCATTCTTAAGGCGCGAGAGAAAGTCTTGTTTGACTATTCGTTTTATGCCGTCCTTCACGATGCCGTTCAGAGCTTGCAGCCGATAGCGGAGGAGCGACAGCTTAACCAACCTGAAACGATGTTCGCGCAAGCGTCGCCGAAGGGGTTGGGGAGACTATGGCGAGAGATGACGCGAGTCTACTATCAGTGGACGACTCGCAAGCCGCGAGTCGTCCGGCATTAGGTCATTTCGCTTAGACTTGCTTTCGCATGCAGCAGTTCTTGTACTTCTTACCGGACCCGCAAGGACAATTGTCGTTGCGACCTGTGCGATCCCCGCGATGTCGAATGGTTGGGACCGTCGTCTCGGTGTTACCTGCCTGTTCGGCTTGTTCAAGGTCGCGGGCTTTCTCAGCCATGAGGCTCGCTTGTTCGGCTGCCAAGGCTTGTCGAACGTCGAACTCATCGTGTCGTGCGCTGGTTTCGACCCAGGCGTCGGCAACGATATCCGAATCGATCGCTTCCATCCGGAAGATCACGTCGGTCATTCGTTCACCGATCGAGAGCCACATTTGCTCGAACAACCGCATCCCTTCTCGTTTGTATTCCACCTTGGGATCCATCTGACCCATGCTGCGGAAGTTCACGCCGGCGCGAACGTGATCCATGGCGAGCAAGTGATCTTTCCAAGCGGAATCGAGTTGGGTGAGAAGGACGGTTCGCTCAACACGTCGAATTTCGGGGAAGTACTTATCGTCGATGGTTTGGGTCATTCGGTTTACGAAATCTTTTCTCGTCCAATCTCGCATCGATTCCGAATCGCCGGACCAACCTAGTGTTTGACGCGCCCAGTCGGCGACTTTATCGACTTCGGCTTGATTTCGTTGAAAGAGGTTCTTCAAGCTCCTGGTTTCATCCTTGCCGAACAAAGCGGTCGCCTTTTCCAAAACGAGCTGGCGTAGGCCAAGCCCCTTCTCGACCGACTTCTTCGAAACGGCTGCCAACGCTTCGAAGGATTGATTCGGATCTTCCGTGAGACTTTCAGCGGCATTGGGGTCATCAAACCGAGCTATAGCCCAATTCGCGACGGCACCGCCATCGATGGAATAGGTATCTGGCGCGGTCATGCTGCTGAATCGACGAAATGCCATGAGAACCGGGAACTGGCTCTCGCGCTCGCTGTAGGTGTTTTCTGCGAGAGCCAGCAGCTTCTTCACGATTTGCTCGGGTTCTTGTCCTCTCAGTTCATCGACGTTGACTTGGATGCCGAACTTGTTGGCCATCCATCCTGCCAGCGACTTCAGACCGAAATCGTCGGAGAGAAAGACCGCTCCTTCGGAAAGGTCGATCGATTCGATGTACTTGGTCGCGCTTTCGATAAGCTCCTCATCCATGCGATCGCGATCGATCTTTTTCAAGGAGCTAACGGTGTAGGTCGTATTGAATCGAGCGTTAACCCATTTGGTCATCGCTTCCCAATTCCACTCGGATTGTTCGGTCTCCAATGGTAAATTTTCGTCGATCGCGTCGAGGATCTGCGTTTCGGCTGCACGTTCGGTTTGATCCTTTGCGTATAGAACGGCCGTGTTGGGTTCCACTCCGCGGAAGTCCTTTGGGTCGAGTTGTACGCCTAGTCGCGCACCTGCCCATTTCGCATACGATTCTGCACCGAAGAGAGGGTCGCAATACTGCAGAACATTGTTGTGGATCTGTTCTTGCAACTGGTTCATGACCAAGTCGCGGCAGCTCGTTCCGTCCAGGATTTCTTGTCGGTAGCCGTAGACTTTTTTCCGTTGATAGTCCATGACTTCGTCGTACTCGAGCAAGCTCTTTCGGGCTTCGAAGTTCCGTTCTTCGACCTTCTTTTGAGCTCCTGATATTCGCTTGGAAACGTAGGGGCTTTCGATGGCTTCGCCGTTCCCCATTCCCATTCGCTTCATCCACTCTCGGACCCATTCACCGGCGAAGATCCGCATCAAATCATCTTCGAGGGAAAGGTAGAATCGGCTCGAGCCCGGGTCTCCTTGGCGGCCGCAACGACCGCGGAGCTGCAAGTCGATTCGTCGGGATTCATGCCGCTCGGTGCCGACGACATAGAGGCCACCCTTTTTGCGAACCATTTCCCCTTGGGCTTTCATGTGTTCGCGTTGTTCGATTTCGTTTACGAGGGTCTCCCACTCTTCTTTGGGAACTTCGAGTCGCGTGGGGTATCGGTCTTGGAGTTGTGCCCAAGCCATGGTTTCGGGGTTACCGCCGAGGATGATGTCGGTTCCGCGACCTGCCATGTTGGTGGCGATGGTGACCGCTCCCATTCGTCCCGCTTGCGCGACAATCTCCGCTTCTCGTTTATGCTGCTTTGCGTTGAGGACTTCGGCTTTGACGCCCCGTTGATCCAGAAGCCGCGATAGAATCTCGCTCTTTTCGATCGAAACAGTACCGACCAGGATGGGCCGTCCGGAGTATTCGATTTCGCTGATTTCTGATCGAGGGACGGTGACGGTTTCTTTCGAATCTGATTTTTTCAGGACGACTTCGGCGTCGTTTTCCGATTGGATGGTCCCGACCAAAGAGCCTTTGCTGCGGTCCAGGTATCGGATAGTGTCGTATTTGTGAACGCGTTCGACTTCATCCGCGACTGCGTTGAATTTTTCCTTTTCCGTCAAATAGATCGCATCAGGAAACTCGATTCGTTGCAGACCGCGATTGGATGGGATCGCGATGACACCGAGCTTATAGATCTTGTTGAACTCGTTTGCTTCCGTCATCGCGGTACCTGTCATACCCGCGATCTTGCGATAGAGTTTGAAGAAGTTCTGGAGGGTGATCGTAGCGAGGGTTTGTGTTTCCTCTTTGATCTGAACCCCTTCTTTAGCTTCGACGGCTTGGTGCAGACCATCGCTCCATTGGCGGCCTTCCATCAAACGGCCGGTGAACTCGTCGACGATGATGATCGCCCCGTCTTTGACAACGTAATTGACATCCTTTTTGTACAGGTGATGCGCTTTGAGTGCGTTGTCGAGAAGGTGTGGCCATTCCATGTTGCCGACGGTGTAGAAGCTTTCCACGCCGGCTAGATTTTCTGCTTCTCGGATACCGGCGTCGGTCAAGTTCACTGTGTGGTCTTTTTCATTGACGACGAAGTGATCTTCCCGTTTCAGTGCGCGAGCGACTTTGTCGGCATCGGCGTACTTGCCCATATCGCGTGCAGCGCTACCGGAAATGATGAGAGGTGTACGTGCCTCGTCGATGAGAATGTTGTCGACTTCGTCGATGACGGCGTAGTTCAAAGGACCTTGAACTTGTTGTTGTTCGGGTGGGAAGCGATGGTCGCCGCGGGCTGCCAT
>JALOQZ010000355.1 GCA_025459245.1 Pirellula sp. | reverse complement strand
TTGGAGATTACAGTGCCATTCATGGGTGCCACCTTTCTGAAAGGTGGGTGCCGCCGAACAAGTAGGAGATCCTGTCATCAAGGGATCTGTCGGAAATTGCAGCCGACTAGCTACTTCCTGGTTCGTTTTTGTTTCCCAGTTGTAAACGTCAGTCAATAACGCTCAAACAAAAAAGGCTGCCGAGTCGTCTCGGTCAGCCTTGGGAAATTGAGTGCCTATTCAAAAACCACGGCTAATGCTGAGGCTACTGGCGGTTCTCTGAAAGAAGCAAAAAGCCGCGCCGGAGGTAGTAGCAGCATGTTCCTCGAACTACTTCACCTTAGGAAGATCCGTGCTTGGAACCTGAAGGATCTCGCCATTATCCTTGACGACCCACACCTTATCTCCTTCGGACTTTTCAAATGCAATCACACTAGCCTGCTCTGGGCTAACTCCTTCGCGCAGTCCCTTTCCCCACACATAGGTTACAGATTTGGATGAAATCGCTTCTACAGCCTCAGGGAATTTTTCCTTGTATTGCTCGAGGTCCGCTGGACTTTTGATCATGATCCCCATCGTGCTGGAATCTATGATCAAATCGCGCACTTCGGCAATCGATGCCGATGCTCCCGCGGGGACTCCGGGCTTCGTTCCTCCTGTGGGTCCGCCGCAACCAGATGCCAAATTACGAAATCGACTGCATCCGAAATAAATGATACGGATCCGTCAGCCCGGCACATATTCGCTCCACCCGTGTGTCCACTAGACGCGGCCATATGAAGATCATTAAAGCTCACGCCACAGTTATAACGTTGTTGGGCAATATTTTGCATTTTCTTGTTCCAGTTAACTGGAAGCGTGTGGCTGTACACGAAGTTCGGGGTAAGCGCACGATAATACTGATGCCCCGTGTAGCGAATCCACGTTGACGTCGTTGTATTCCCGTTAGGCAGACATTGTGGAATGTTTCGACCATCCAAATACATAGCTGCTGTTGAGTAGGCGGTTGGTGTGAAAAACACTGTTGTGTTGTTCCATTGATTCGTAGCGTTAAAAACCAACGTTCCTCGTAACACCTCGGCAAATAACGCCGTATTGCTCGTTCCGTCAGAAATTTCCCCCATCTTTGGTCCCACCATAACGTTTCCGGCAGAAGGGTAAGGCTTCGCGAACACTCCATCAAGAACCGTACCACCCCTTAATCGAGCCGCACCAGTGCAGGCGTGGTAGCTTTGTCTACCTGCATTTCCGCCATCGACGTAAAAAACGTCAGATGGATCGGACGGGCAAAGGAATGAGGGGACGTCCGTAAGGCGTGCTGGTCTGTTAGCTCCCGGTCTTGCAGGAACACTTGTGTGAATCGCTGCATCGCTATTGACGTTATAATCGAGGTCAAACAGATTCCATTTGTTACCTTGTTCGAAGTACGGCAACAAAAAGACCTGTACAGGCGCTTCTGAAGTGCGAGTAACCCTAGCGCCACTAGTCTCGGTGAAAACCTTCGTATGCTGCACAGGTGGGAAGTACTTCATAGCACTCTCAAAATTGTGAGCTGCTAACCCAAACTGCTTTAGATTATTCTGGCACTGCATCCGCCTAGCGGCTTCCCGAGCAGCTTGCACAGCTGGAAGAAGCAAACCAACCAAAATGCCGATGATGGCGATAACAACTAACAACTCAACCAGGGTAAAACCGCGGTGATACCTCTTCATACCTAGACTCCCAATCCCGAAACAAATAGAAAAATAACTTATGACAACGTTGTAGTTTAGCAGCCCGCGAGAAATGGCCAAGCAATTCGCCGAGCAAACCCGATGGGATGGAGAGGAATACCAGAAGATCGTAAATGCTGCTCATTCGCAAGTAAATCGTCCTTTTTTCAAGACAGGCCGTGTCAATTTTTGGTCGCACTTATTTGGGCGGGAATTTCACCATAAGAACGGCACTGCAGGGCGCAAATTCACGCTCTTCGCCCCTGGTTGTGAATGGTCCGCGAAGAAAAATTTCTGCCTTGCGTTGAAGACAATTTATCCCCGGTCTTGAGGGCAGGGCTGAACGTCTCTCGTCCCCGCCTGGACTAACCAACTGAGAAGCAGTCGCGCAGCCTTGAAAATGCCGATCCATTGGTGTCTTCTTCATTCCGACAATCATAGAACAGACAGAAGAAAGGCAATTTATGGGCGGTGCACCTTTATGTAGATTCGTGACTCCCAACAGTTGGGTGCCTCTGAATTTGTTCCGCCTTGCCACCTAATTGTGTTTTGGTAGAAGACGCAATGCTCCATCTTATTCCATTCGCTTGTTTCCGATTGAAACTCCGTAGCGAGGGGCTGCAGCGAGGAGTTTCTCAATGTCCGCGTGCGACGGAGGAGGAGCAACCAAATCGCCTTCGGACAACGGTATTCCTACCTCCAAAAACATCTTCTCCAACCCCGCGGGCGCGACCGAAATCAGCATGCGCGCTGTGCGCTGACTTTCGTTCTTAAAGCAATGAAGACTCCCTACGGGCATGTTCAGAAACGTTCCTTCGCCAACAACGAATCGATCCTCTCCAAGCTGGAATGTCATCTCTCCTTCTAACACCAGAAACGATTCTTCCTCCCGGCTGTGGATATGAGGGGGAGGCCCGCCCCCTGGTGGTACGATTGCTTCAAACGTCGCATACTTGCCGTCTGTTTCATCGCCTATTGCCAAAAACCGATAGATATCTCCAACGACCCCCACTCGTGGGCCTGCATTCGGCTTTTTGATGGTCGCGCGATCTTCAGCAGACATCGAATTCTCATCTCCTTCTTCGGCTCAATAGCTTGTTATTATCGGGCTTGCGCAGGCACAACGATTTGGGGGAAACCCACCCAAAGTCGTCATCATCGCCACAGGTAACACCAGCATACTAGCCTCTCGTGTCACCCAACGACAAGTCGCGGCCTATATTGCGGCCCAATCCTACCGGATTATTGGGAGGGTAGTTTTAAAACCAACGACGCATTCGGAAGTAAATGAGTAGCCCGCACGCAATGGTTGCCATGAGTCCAAGAGCGAATGGATAGCCAAAATACCAGCCGAGCTCAGGCATATTCCAAGGGGAATGATCTTTGAAATTCATTCCATACACGCCCGCAACGAAAGATAGCGGAATGAAGATCGTGGAAATGATGGTCAACACCTTCATAACCTCGTTCATGTTGTTGCTCACGGTCGAGAGATAGTAGTCTCGCAGGTCCGATGTGAGCTCTCGATAGGTATCAATGGAATCGATCAGCTGAATCGTGTGGTCATAGCAATCGCGAAGGTGAACTCGTGTCTCCGCTTCGATAAACGATGTGGAATCACGAACAAGCTCGTTTAGCATTTCCCTATGGGGACGGATGGATCTTCGCAACGCGAGCAACTGCCCTCGTAATTCGTGGACTTGCATCAAGTGCGTACCATTCTGCTCCAGGGTGATCGCTTCCTCTACTCCGTCTGCTAGCTCCGCAATTTGCTCCATTACGGGGAAGTAACTGTCGATCACTGCATCGAGTAGCGCGTAGAGAAGATAGTCCGATCTGCCTTCGCAGACCTTACCGCGATGATGTTTGAGCCGCTGGCGAATGGGATCCCAGCAGTCCCCGGCTCGCTCTTGAAACGAAACCAACAACCCAGGTTTCACGAAAAAGGAGAGCTGCTCGCTGTGGTACGCGTCGCCTCCATCGATCATCCGTGCAACAACGAAGAGATAGTCTGAGAACTCGTCGACCTTGGCTCGCTGATGGACATTGACGACGTCTTCCATCGCCAACGGGTGCAAACCTAACTGCGACGCCAACGCCCTTAGTGTTGATTCCGATCCCAGCCCTGTTACATCAATCCATACTGTGGGGTGCTGGCGCCGAATCGAATCGAGTTTCGTAAAGTCGCTTAACACAGATTCGTGAAAGCCACCATTCCCATAACCTATCACGCGAACGAGAGTCGACTCCGCTGACGGGTCGACAACCAACGAACCAGGCGGTGCACCTGGCTGGGTGCGTCGCTTTGCAAGAGTCTGGCTTCTGCGTCGTCGGTTTTTTCCCATGCGGTCCCTTGCCTATGGCGCGGGACCGCGGTTGCAAATCCCACGTACAAAAACGACTCTTACACTGGAAAACCGTTAGGACTGCGCTAACTTTCGGAGCACGGTTGGAAGAATTCCACCGTTTCGATAGTAGTCGATCTCGACTGGAGTATCGATTCGAACCAACGCGTCGAAGGTCTTCTTGTTACCATCCGCACCGGTCGCGATCACTTGCACGCGGCTTCGTGGTTGCAAACTATCGCTTAGGGACGGGATATCGAAGGTCTCCTCGCCGGTCAGGCCCAGCGACTGCGCGGACTGCCCATCGACGAATTGCAGGGGCAAGACCCCCATACCGACTAGATTGCTGCGGTGGATCCGTTCGTAACTCGTCGCAATCACAGCCTTGATTCCCAGCAACAAAGTTCCCTTCGCGGCCCAGTCTCGCGAGGAACCTGTTCCGTATTCGGCACCTGCCAAGATGACCAGTGGTGTCTTTGTGGCCTGATACTTGATCGAAGCGTCGTAGATGCTCATTTGCTCGCCCGTCGGCAAGTAGCGAGTCACGCCACCTTCGATGCCAGGAGTCAAACCATTTCGGATTCGGATGTTGGCGAAGGTGCCGCGTACCATGACGCGGTCATTACCACGACGTGCACCGTAGCTATTGAAATCTCGTGGGGCTACACCAT
>JALOQZ010000354.1 GCA_025459245.1 Pirellula sp. | reverse complement strand
TGAACTGTTGAGGACAACAGTTCGACGATGCAAAGCAGAATGGGCGTTGTCAATCTTCGGGGCGTTCCCCTGCATTCGCCATTTTAACGAGGCGAGGATCGAAACGAGCTACCTTATCCACAAGATCGGATTGGGCCGCCATGACTTGATCGATGTCCTTGTAAGCCATCGGGACTTCGTCCAACCCCGCCGATAGGAGTGTTACTTTGCGTTCGGCCAAGTACTTCATCACTTCTTTCCAACGGAATTGTTTCATCGCTGCCGTTCGGCTCATCCTTCGCCCCGCTCCATGCGATGCGCTGAGCAACGAAGCCTCCACCCCTTTACCCCGCACGATGTATCCGGGAGCTCCCATCGAACCTGGGATGATCCCTAACACGCCGTTCCCGGCAGGAGTCGCTCCCTTTCGGTGAACAATCAATTCTTGTCCTCCATGCGTCTCGCGCCATGCGAAGTTATGGTGATTCTCGACATCGAGCATGACCTCGACTCCCAAATGCTCTGCGATCGCACGGTGAATACACGCATGATTGGCTGCTGCATACTCACCCATTAAATTCATCGCGTTCCAGTACTCCATACCCTCTTGAGAACTTAGTTCGAGCCAAGCCAAATTGGCTAACTCCCTTGGCAGTTCTGGATGCTTACGCTTGGCAAGATCGCTGTAATGCGAACAAACGGCTGCACCGGTTCCACGGGATCCACTGTGGCTCAACAATGCCAAATAGGTTCCCGCTTCCAGACCGAGATCTTTTTCAGGGATTGTCAGGACTCCGAATTCCACGAAGTGGTTCCCGCTGCCGCTGGTACCTAGTTGCTTCCAAGCTTTATCCTTGTTCTCTTCAGTGATGGGGGAAACGGACCAATCGGCGTCCATAACATCGTGTTGTCGCTTCCGTTTGAAGCTTGCACCGATCCCGAATTGAGTCTCGCGCTCTAATGCATTTCGAAGTCGTTCGGGATCGTTTTCGAGTGTCTCGACGGGAAGATCCAACACAGTCAATTTCATGCGGCAAGCGATATCGACTCCGACCGCATAAGGGATTACACAGTCCTTCGTCGCGAGGACTCCGCCAATTGGCAGCCCATATCCGATATGAGCATCGGGCATCAGCGCACCGGCAACCGTAACGGGCAATCGACACGCGTCGACCATTTGCGCAACCGCCCCCGGTTCGAGATCATCCCCCCATTGCTTCCAGGGCGCTGGCTCTTCACGTCCCACGTAGCGAGCCTGCGATGCAAAGACTTGATCGAGAGCACGTGCTAATACTCCCCAAACCGAATCATGGATAAACGAAGATGGTGTCGCGACAATCTCTTGAATCCTCGCGCGCAGCTCCGCATGATTGAGCCCGGATTCGGAACCGAGACGAACGCACTCTACCGCAGCCTGCATGGCCATGCCCTTTGGCACTCCGAGATTGTTCAGTTCACGCGTTTTCATCATTTATCTCCTTCACCATCTGCTATTTCTATTTCGGGCAACTCAGCTAGTTACGTTGATAACGTAGGTACCATCCACTTGTTCCGATGTCTCGATGGCAACAGGGAGAAAGTTCTGAATAGTACCAATGTTGGTAGTTGTGTGTTCCGTTAAGCCTTGGCAGCGGATTCTCCCGCCGCCAGCGAGGGCCAACGGGAGCAAGAGCTGATCGGCTAGATGGAGACCAATCGGTGCGTCGCACTGGAGATACTTCTGCATCTTACGAGCAGCCCCCCTGGCGACAACCTCCGCCGGCTTTCGCATTTCACCAAACCCGGTAACCAATTCGGTGGCATTCTCGAATTGGCATTCGATGAAGACGACATTTCCTGCTCCTACCGACTCGACTTCCGATCGACTCCCCAGCTTCTTCGACCACTGCAAGACACGAAGCGCTTCCTCAAGTTCGCGCAGAGCGATCGAATCGGATAGATTCGCAACGAGTGCGATGACTCGCTGCATATGTAGCTTGCCTCGATCCATGATTTCCATCGGCCGTAAGCCTTCCATCGCCGGGTGCACGTTGACGACACATCGCCCGCCACCTGCAGGATAAAAACCGTATCGTTCCAGGTTCAGTTCGACGCTTGCTCCCATCTGCTTCAGAAGCGGCAGATAGCAAGCGTTCAGAAAATCAGACGGGGGCGCGAACGGATTATGGGTCCCGCCCTCAAGCACGATGCGCGAGGGGGTTTTAGCCAGGACCAAAGGCATAAGCACGGTCTGCAGAACAAGCATGCAGCTTCCGGCGGACGAAATGCTGAAGTAATAATCCCCCCCCTGAATCTCTCCGGGGGTAAAAATCACTTCTCGAGAACCAATCGCTGCACCGGCAACCTCTGCGTTACAGATACTGCCTGCAGCCAGCACGGATGCCAGGTGCTGCTTTTGCAATCCCGGACGCGGCCTCCCGGCGCGTATGTTGTAAAGTCGTATCGGTATTTGAGCGATCGCAGAGAGAGCGAGCGACGTGCGCAGAATTTGCCCACCACCTTCGCCGCGCGAGCCATCGATTTCCAACATGTTACAAGACCACCCAACTCTTAAGAATCACACTGAAAGCCGATCCGAGAACCATTAGCCGCTTTGGTGTTAGCCGCGGTTTCCGATGGTTTTCGGATAGGCTCTTTCACCAGTTCCTTGATCCGATAGAGAGCCTTTATCCAGAAAAGGCTCGCGTCTATTGGAGAAACATGCGATAAGCGGGATTCAGCGTTTCATCCATGAATTGGTAGCCGAGTTTAGACATGGCAGCAAGAAAGGATCGCTCCTCGTCTCCGCGAAACTGAATTCCTACCAAAACGCGACCATAGTCGGCTCCTTGGTTTCGATAGTGGAACAAGCTGATATTCCAGTTGGGACGCATGTTAACCAAGAACTTCGATAAAGCCCCTAATCGCTCAGGAAATTCAAAACGATAAACTCGTTCATCCCCTTCCACCCGGCTTCTCCCCCCCACCATGTAACGCAGATGCTCTTTTGCCAACTCGTTGTCCGCTAAATCGAGCGCGCGAAATCCAGCTGCTTCCAGCATCTGGCAAAGGATCGGTACTTCGGTGTAATTCTGAATCGATAGCCCCACCAAAACATGAGCCTCCTCATCATCCGACATTCGATAGTTGAACTCGGTGATATTGCGACTACCGATCGTTTCGCAGAGCTTGCGGAAACTGCCCGGTTTCTCTGGAATCGAAACCGCGAGCAGTACCTCCCGCTCTTCTCCCGATTCCGCTCGTTCGGCTACAAACCGAAGACGATCAAAGTTCATATTGGCACCGCACGTAATCGCAACCAGATGTTGATCTCGCAACCGATGCTGCTGTGCGTACTGCTTCAAACCTGCGATCCCGAGCGCCCCGGCGGGCTCCAGGATACTGCGAGTGTCTTCAAATGCGTCTTTGATAGCGGCGCAAACGGCATCGGTATTAACTCGAACAAAGCCATCCACCCATTTCTGCGTCAGACGGAATGTTTCGTCACCGACTCGTTTGACGGCAGTACCATCCGAGAACAATCCGACATCCTGGAGCGGGATAATCGCCCCAGACTCGATCGAACGAATCATCCCGTCTGAATCGACCATTTGCACTCCGATAACTTGAATCTCAGGTCGAACCGCTTTGATGTACGCGGCGACTCCGGCGATCAAGCCCCCACCTCCAATGGCGACAAAGACCGTATGAATCGGATGTCGGGCTTGCCGTAGAATTTCCATCCCAATCGTCCCTTGCCCCGCGATGACATCCGGATCATCGAAAGGATGAACGAAGAGAAGCCCCTCTTTTTCCTGCAGATCCAATGCGTACGCATACGCATCGGAGTAACTGTCCCCAAAGAGCCTCACATCGGCTCCTAACGCTCGAACGGCATCCGATTTGAGCCGGGGAGTCGTTAAAGGCATAACGACGACCGCTCGACAACCGAGACGCTTGGCACTGAGCGCGACGCCCTGAGCATGATTCCCGGCGGAAGCACAAAGCACTCCACGTTCCAATTCCAGTCGCGAGAGCATCGACATCTTGTTGTACGCACCGCGCAGTTTGAAACTATGCACCGGCTGTGTATCTTCACGCTTCAGCCA
>JALOQZ010000353.1 GCA_025459245.1 Pirellula sp. | reverse complement strand
AATCGATTCATGACTACCAATCCTTCTCCACTGGCCTTCGCCCATAATTCCTTTCACGCCAACGTTTGTCTCGGATACGTTTCTCAACTTCCCTCTCGCGTACCTTGCGAAGCATTTCCTCTAATCGCTCCGGGCTTATAAGTAGCTTTTCACCGTTCGGCGAAGAATCCGCTTGGGCAGATCCTTCTTTGGGCTCAGCGCGCTTTTCGTCAGCTTCTTGGGGCTTCTTGCTGTTCTCCTCTTTTGCTTCGGATTCGCTGGCCTCGCTATTCTGACTTTCTTCGCTTGCCTTCTCTTCTTGCTTCGGCTCAGCGCCTTGTTCTTCTTTGCTACTCTCTTTTTGCTTTTCTTGGTCTTTCTCTTCGTCGCTTTTTTGTTTTTCGTTTTTGCCCTCGTCGTTCTTGGGCGGATTATCCTTGTCCGAAGAGTCTTGTTCTGATGATTTTTGATCTTGCGATTCGGGATCCCGCTTTGGGTCTTGAGGCGGGATCAATTGTCGAAGCAATTGAAGTGCTTCATTTGCCTTCTCTTTTGTCGCCGAGGCATCTTTCGTCAACGCGCGGTTTAGCGCCGCCCTCATTGCATCTGTCGCTTGCGGACCGATCTCGATGGCCTTTGCCAGATAGCCGATTTCTGAATCTGCCTCTTGTTCCTTTTCAGGCGAAGGTTGCGAGGAGAGAGCTTGGGAAGCCTTTTCCGCCAAAAGGGATGAACGCTTTCGATTCCATGCCTCGCGTTGCGACCAAATAGCATGGGTTTTTTCGTCAGCCAACGGATCGGACGACTCGAATTGCTTCACCAATTCGTCTTGCTCTCCAATCGTTCGATCGAGAACGGCTTCGTAAGGAGCGAGCAGGTTCCATGTATTCTCAAGCGATTGCAGGGCATTCGATAGTTCACTGCCAGCCTCCTGCAGCGCAAAATCGCTGAAGTGAAGCATCCCCGTCTCCATGGCATCTTTACACTCAGCGACGATTCGATCGATCATTTCTAAGTTACCCCGCTGTTCGTCGGGTGGATTCGTCGCATTGGATGACGAGGCATTCTCCAGTTCGTTTCGAATTTGCATCCGGATCATCTCGAGCTCTTCCAAAAGGAGGGATTGGCGTTGCGCAAGCTCCGCATAACGAGCGGGTGGGAGAGGGGTATCCGGCGAAAGGGTTTCCTGAAACAGCTCAAACTGAGACTTTGACAAGTCTTGGAGAGCTTTCAATCCGCCTGACTTTCCCACTTTCTCTTTGAGATCCTTCAAACGCCATGCCCGTTTCGCCCCCGCCAACCACTGCTTTGTTGTTTCTAATGCCTCCTTTGCGTCTTCTCGGTCCGGTCGCAACTCCAAGCTATTCGCAAAGGAGTCGATTGCGAGTGTAGCCAAGTTTTCCACGCGCGAGCGTTCCTCCACAGAAATGTTCTCCACAGAGGAAACGGCGTTCGAAGGGATTTGATTCAAGTACAGTTTTCCAAGATTGAACTGCGCCGCTGAAACAAGCTTCGGGTCGGCTGACCGGGATGCGTACTCGTACCAATCGATGGCCTCTTCTGGGTTTCCGTTTACATGCTCACGGTACGCGCGTCGAAACGATTCCGTCGGATTTAGCGTCAAGCGATCTTCGAAGGCATATCCAGCCGAACTGAATACAAGACTTAGAACAATCAAAATCACCGAAGTTGCTAAGTTCGAAGAACGAACATAGCTGTCACCGAGAAAAGTCGGAGGACGGTTCGACCATCGGATTCTGGACAAAAGAAGAAGCCCAAGAGACAATCCAAGAAACCATTGATATTGCTCAGCCTTTACGACTTCGGATTGAGTCTCTGCTGCACCAGCCCCACCCTCCTGTAGATACTCGGAATGGAATGCTGCCATATCCATCGAACGAGTCCCTGCTCCGAAGAACTGACCGCTGGAACGTCTCGCGATGTCCTCCAATAAGGCCGGTTCCAGTTTGCTCCAAACTTGCTCGCCGTTGAACTCGACAAAACCACCTGCTTCACCGGCTGGAATGCGGGCCCCCTGGACGGAATCCCCGAGGCCGATGGTATAGATTGGAATATTTTTTTCAGCTGCTAACTCGGCAGCTTCGACGGGACTTGACTCGAGATCTCCCCCATCGGAGACCAGGAGAATAGACCTTTTTTGCGTCGGAGTTTGCGCTAAAATCTCGACGCTCTTGCGAATAGCATCTCCGATCGCAGTCCCGCCTCTCGGTGCGCTGAAGGAATCGACGCTTGCCAGAATTCGTTTGTAGTTTTCATAGTCCACCGTGAGGGGACACTGAATAACGGCTTGCCCCGCAAAAACGATCAATCCAATCCGCTCTCCTTTCAGACGATTGACCAAGCTAGCGATATCTGCTTTGGCACGATCAAGCCTCGAGGGGAGCACATCTGTCGCCATCATGGATCGAGAGACGTCGAGAAGCACATAAAGGTCATTACCTCGACTCTCTACCAATTGTTCGGTTTCGCCGAACTGTGGTCCAGCCAGGGACACGAATGCGAGCAGGATCGCGACCGCTTGCACAACACCCGAGACCCATGCAGGCCAAGAGCGATTCGGTGATAAAATCTGCGATCGCATGGGCCCAGGTGCGAATCTCTCTCGCATCCGATGATTCCGCACGACGCCCCACGCAACAATGGCGAGCCACATAGAGGCAACGCACAATCCAACCATCAAATAGATAGGATTACGCCATTCCACTGCGGGACCTCCTCGGATAACTGTTTGCTACGCAAGCCACTGCAACCTCGTTCGTTTCAAGCTGGAAGCGACTAGAAGTAGCAGGATCCCTGGTAGAACGAACCATGGGTAGAATTCGGTGTACCTCGAAAACTTGGTTTCTTCGACTTCGCTTTTCTCCAAGGCATCGATCTGCGAATAGACGGCAGCTAAGCCTTGCGTATCCGAGGCATGAAAGTAACTCCCACCCGTCTCCTTGGCGATTTCTTGAAGCAAGGTCTCGTCCATCGTAAATCTCGCTGGAACCAACATTCGCGTGCCGAATTCGTCTTCGCGAGGGACGGGGACCACTCCATTTTGCCCGATACCGATTGTGTAGACTTTGATTCCAAGCTGCTTCGCTAGCTTCATCGCGTCGCGCGGATCGATAGCCCCCGCATTGCTATCGCCATCGGTGAGCAAGACAGCAATCCGACTTTTCGATCGAGCATTTTTCAATCGATCGATCCCGAGGGCCAAACCATCCCCGATCGCCGTGGCTAGTTCTTCTTCCAGACTTTTCTCATTGAGTATCCGGCCTCGTGCATCGCGAATGGCTCGCGGGATCTGCAGTGAATCGACCACGTTTACCATCGCCCGATGATCCAAAGTGAGTGGGCAACGGCTCTCTGCAAAACCACCAAAAGCAATCACTCCGATCTGATCGTTAGGCCTTCCGTTGAGCCCCAAGGAAGCATCTCCTTGCACAAATGCCTTCACGACATGCTTTACGGCAGCTAACCGGTTGACTTGTCTTTCGTCTAATTCGAAATCGATCGCCTCCATGGAGCCTGATATGTCGAGAATAAGCTCAATCGCGATTCCCTGTCCGCTGATTCGAGATTCGCTTTCCCCAAATTGTGGACGAGCCAGACCAATCACCAAGCAAGTGATCGCAATCCCTTCCATCCAAGGAACAAAACGCTGCACCCATGACCAAGCAGAAACAGGCGGATGCTGCAGATTCAACACATTAGAAAACAAGACGACGGGACGCGGTCGGCGTCTGTGCGAAACCAAGCCCCAATACCAGATCATGGGAAGAGCGAACAGCCAGCCCCAGTGAAGCAGTCGGAAGGTATCAAACATCATGTACCTCCCGCGGTTTCTACTGAGCTAGAAGCGATACAATGGATTGCTTCGCGAGCGGTCGCAATCGCTTGTTCCATCGCGACGTGATCCGGCCTTTGGCCTCCAAACTTGACCAAGTCCGCGGCCACCAAAAAATCCCGTAGCGTTTGGCTCCACACTTTCGAGAAACGGGGCGAGCTCTGCGCTGCGAGCCAAAATTCTTCGGTCGTTAACTCCGGAGCGTGAAGTTCTGTCGTCTTCGCAATGAATTCCCGAACGATTCCCGTCAGCCGG
>JALOQZ010000352.1 GCA_025459245.1 Pirellula sp. | reverse complement strand
GCAGGCTAGCTGGAGCGAAAAGGTTTTTACTTCCCAATGGACTTCGCCGCGGCTCTCATCGACCATCGCGAGCTGCAAGACTCCATTGCCCATCGTGAGTGCAGTATCGACGCTATCCCTGAAACTCTTAGGATCGAGTCGGTCCCATTGCAATCGATCGACCACAAGCTGGAACTCGTTCCTCGATTTATGTTGCAGTGCAGGAATGTCGTCGAGAGAATGCACGCGGCCATTGATCCGAATCCGAACAAACCCCTGCTGCCGGAGCGATGCTAAGAAACTAACGATGTCCGTATTCGCGTGGGGAGAAACGGGAGCAAGTAGGAGAGCCCGCCCGCTTCCTTTCTCGCTAGCCAAATCGCGGATGCGATCCATGATCTGGTCACTGGTTTGGCTGCTCACTGGAGAATCGCATTGAGTGCAGTGCATCTGCGCCAGGCGGGCGAACAAAACGCGCACATAGTCGTAAATCTCTGTTACTGTCCCGACGGTGCTCCGCGGAGTGTGAGACAGATTGCGTTGCTCGATTGCGATGGAGGGACTGAGCCCCTCGACTTTGGCCACTTTCGCCTTGGGCATTTGCCCGACAAATTGTCTCACGTAAGGGCTCAGACTCTCCACAAATCGTCGCTGGCCTTCCGCGTACAACGTATCCATCGCCATAGAGGTTTTTCCGCTGCCGCTCTGGCCACAGAAGACGGTCATCTTATTTCGTGGAATCGTTAGATCGACCTTCTTCAGATTGTGATGCTCGGCGCCATACACCTGAATGTCTTCTAACGCTGGTGCAGCCGTTTGATTTTTTTGGGGAACGGCCTTCGATTTGGTTGTCGACTTCTTTTTTTTCCCTGAATCGCGATGGGAATCGAAGTATCGGGCTAAGGCTTGGCCGGTATGCGACTCTTTGCACTTAGCAACATTCTCTGGAGTGCCGGCGCAGACGACGCGGCCTCCACCCTCGCCACCTTCGGGGCCCAAGTCGATTACCCAGTCTGCCGCTTGGATTAAGTCGAGATTATGTTCCACAACGATGACGGTATTTCCCAAGTCGACGAGGGACTGAAGCACCCCTAACAGCAAGTCGATATCGTAGAAATGTAATCCCGTCGTCGGTTCGTCGAGAACATAAACCGTTTTGCCGGTTGAGCGTCGACTTAGCTCTTTGGAAAGTTTGATTCGCTGTGCTTCACCACCAGAAAGGGTAGGTGAGGGCTGCCCCAGCTTGATGTAGTCCAGCCCGACTCCGTGAAGCGTTTCCAGCTTGCTCGCGATCTTTGGGAGCTCGCTAAAGTGCTCAAGCGCCTGCTGCACATCCAGTTCCAAGCAATCGGCGATCGACTTTCCTTTGTACTCTACCTGCAATGTCGCTCGGTCGTATCGTTTCCCTTCGCAGACCGCGCACGGAACCCACAGATCGGCGAGAAACTCCATGTCGAGCCTTACCGAACCATGCCCTTCGCACGCCGAGCATCGACCTTGCTCGGTATTGAAACTAAAGGTTCCTGCATCGAATCCACGCCTCTTCGATTCCGGAAGTTCGGCAAAGAGGGATCGGATTTCGTCAAAGACTTTTACGTAGGTGGCTGGGTTGCTACGAGGCGTTCTACCGATGGGGCTTTGGTCGATATCGATGACCTTGTCGATATGCTCGATGCCTTGGATCTCGCGGTGCTTGCCAGGCTCTTCGACTCCGCGCTGAAAAACGCCACGGATCGCGGGGGATAAAATCTCCGTGATCAGCGAACTTTTCCCGCTGCCGCTAACACCGGTCACAGCCACAAAGCACCCGAGCGGTATCTCCACATCGATGTTCTTCAGATTGTGGTGTTCGGCGCCGACGATCTTGAGTTTGTTTCCGTTTCCTGTCCTCCGTTTCTCTGGAGTTCGGATGCGTCGTGTGCGATTGAGAAAGCCACCCGTAAGGCTTTCTTCATTTGAGGTGAGATCCTCGAGAGAGCCCGATACAATTAACTTCCCGCCGCGAACGCCTGGACCTGGACCAAAGTCGACGAGGGTGTCAGCGATTCGCATCGTGTCTTCATCGTGCTCGACCACGATGAGGGTGTTCCCTAAATCCCTCAAGTGTTTGAGGGAGCTGAGCAACCGATCGTTATCTCTCGGGTGCAACCCGATGCTCGGCTCGTCCAACACATAGAGGACACCCACCAATCCGGATCCAATCTGGCTCGCGAGACGAATACGCTGCGATTCGCCACCCGATAAAGTCGGAGCCGTACGATCAAGCGACAAATAGCCGAGTCCAACGTCGATCAAAAATCGCAGCCTCGCCCGAATCTCCTTGACCGCTTCTTCGCCGATTTGCCACTGCAAAGGACTTAATTCGAGCCCTTCAAAAAACTCGCTGCACTTTTCGATCGGCAGACGGGATATTCCACCGATGGAATACCACGGAACGTTGTGAAAACTCTTCGCTTTGGTTTTTAAACGGATCGATCTCGCTTGCGCGTTCAAACGGGAGCCATCGCACTCAGGGCAACGCCCGATCCGAATGCAACGTTCGTGGTTAGCTCGGATAAACGGATTGGACGTCGCTCGGTAGGTATCGGTAAGCTCCGGCACAATCCCCCGAAAGTTCTGGCCATGCAGCGCTTTCCCTTTCACCTTCACCGAAACGCTTTGGTACCCATACAGAAGTGCTTCTCGTTCAGCATCCTCGAGCTTGGACCAAGGTGTCGAAAGGAGTCGCCCAACAGGCAACCCCATATAGGCCTCGAGCGCCGCACAGTACATCGAAATGGAACGGCGATACCAGCGAGTCATTTCGCTATGCTTGCCAATCAGCGGGATTGCGCCGTTCTTGATCGATTTGTCGGGCAATTGAACGAGCAACTCTGGATCGTAACGAAACGATTCCCCTAAGCCTTCGCATTCCTTGCAAGCCCCTTGGGGTGAATTAAAACTCAGGAGTTGCGGCGAAGGTGGTGGATACGACTTGCCACAGGACCCACAAGCATAGGTTGTCGAAAAGACAATGTCTTCCGCAGGGTCATAAATGGCGTTGTCGGAGCCGTCGACGGATTCTGGTGCATCCGGTTGTTCGAAGCTTAGGTCCTCTTGCGGCAAGCGACTTGTGTCTGTGTCAAAAGGATCGAGGCCCCTTTTTCGCTTCTTGGGTTTGGCTGTTGCCGATCGTGTAGCAGCGATCGGTTTGCCCGCCTTCATCGGTGCTAGCAGAAGGGTTCCTTCGCCGAATCGCAAGGCGTTGTCGACCGCTTCTGCAATTCGCTGCCGGCCGCTGCTATCGATGGAGATGCGATCGACTACCAGTTCCACATGATGTTTGATTTGCCGCTCGAGAGCAGGCGGATCGGACAGTAGATAGACACGGCCGTTGATTCGAGCCCGATTGAACCCCTGTCTCCGCAGATCATCGAACAGCTCTTTATGTTCCCCTTTTTGGCCGCGGACGATTGGGGCTAGGAAAAGATAAGGAATCGAACGATCGAGTCCCATGATCTTCTCTACCATTTGATCGCGGGTTTGCCGGGTTTGCGACGAGATTTCAATTTGGCAATCAGGGCAAAAACCGGTTCCCACCCTCGCAAAGAGCACGCGGAGGAAGTCATGGATCTCGGTGATCGTCCCGACCGTGGAACGAGGGTTGTTTCCGGTTGATTTCTGACTTATCGAGATGGAGGGGCTCAAGCCCGATAGATAATCCACATCGGGCTTGGGAATCTGACCTACAAATTGACGAGCGTAGGTCGAAAGACTTTCCAGGTACCGACGCTGTCCCTCGGCATAAAGCGTATCGAATGCCAGTGAGCTCTTTCCGCTTCCCGAGACTCCGGTAAAGCAAATAAGCTGGTTCCGGGCAAGCGTCAGATCTACGTTTTGAAGATTGTGCTCGCGAGCACCACGAACAACAATCGGCAGATCACGCGACGTTACCAAATTCTTAATGCCTCTCGAAATGGGTGTGGGGCAACGGCTTGTTCCATCACTAGGGCCTATCCGAAAACAACCGAAAGCCGCGGCTAGCGCCAGAGCGGCTAATGGTTTTGGGATTGGCTCTAAGTTTTAGTGGATGCCGGCAGCTCCCAAATATCTTTCTGCATCCAACGCAGCCATACAACCAGTCCCTGCCGACGTGATGGCTTGGCGGTAGTAATCATCGGCCACATCGCCTGCTGCAAAAACGCCAGGAACACTGGTAATGGTCCGGTAGGGCTCGGTCCAGCGAATGTAACCGCTGGCGTGAGTTTCTACTTGGCCGCCCAAGAACTTCGTATTCGGTGTGTGCCCGATCGCAAGAAATAGACCAGCGGCGTCGATGTCTCGCGTCGAACCATCTTCGACATTCTTTAAGCGGACGCCTGTCACTCCTACTCGATCATCGGCTTCGTTTCCGAGCACTTCGTCGACAACGGAAAACTTGACCAGCTCAATCTTCGGATTGGAAAGAGCACGGTCCTGCATAATCTTCGACGCACGCATCTCCCCACGTCGGAGGATCATGTACACCTTGGATGCGTACTTGGTCAAGTAACTCGCTTCCTCGACGGCGGAATCGCCACCTCCCACTACGACCAACGGTTTATTGCGGAAGCGAGGAAGGGCGCCGTCGCAAACAGCGCAAGCGCTCACGCCGCGATTCTTGAATTTAGTCTCGCTGGGCAATCCCAAGTAATTGGCGCTAGCACCCGTGGCGATGATGACTGTGTGGGTTTCAAAGCTGCCGTTTTCTGCCGTATGGAGCTTGAGTGGCTTTCCGCTGAAATCGACAGACGTAACGTCGTCGGTGATGACGCGAGTTCCGAAGTTCGTCGCTTGTTGGCGCATCAACTCCATCAATTCGGGGCCGGTCACTGCGTGAGGATGCTCTTCGATCGGAGGCAGCATGTATTTCCGATCGTCGGAGATGGCCGACTCCAAAAACTCTTTGAGTTTTCCCGATGGGAAGCCAGCATAATTCTCGACTTCGGTTGTCTGCGCCAATTGCCCCATGGGATAGCGGCCATTGATTCGATTATCTTCGGTCATCGCTCCTTCGAAGAGAAGCGGCTTGAGATTGGCTCGCGCTGCGTAGATGGCTGCAGACCAACCTGCAGGTCCGCTTCCGATGATGATGCAGTTTTCAACGTTGCTCATTCTGGCTATCCAATATCCGTGAGAATCGATTCAAAAAATATCGTTGTGCTTGATGTCCAGATTGTACGTGCCTGAACAGTCAACAGGAATGACTACATAGCAAAGGCGTCGGCGTCTTCCTTGGGAGCGACTTGGTATCCATACGGCTCCATGGAACAACCTGCTCTACCTTGGCTGAGCGATCGAATCGCGCTCGAATAACCGAATAGCTCTTTGAGAGGAGCCTGAGCAATCACGCTGGTGACCGCGCCTCTCGATTCAGTCCGTTCGATCAAACCGCGCCGTTGTTGCAAGTCACCGACGATTTCGCCCAAATAGTCCGGCGGGGTGGTGATATCCATTTTCATGACAGGCTCCAGGAGCGTTGGGACACCCAGCTTGAGCCCTTCATCAAACGCATCGTTTGCAGCAATTCGAAAAGCGACTTCATCCGAGCCGACCTCTGCTGTCTCTGCCCCTAACACGCTGATACGAATTCCCGTGATGGGGAAGGAGCCGATCAATCCACCCCCTTCCGCTCGATTTCGCAATTCCTCCAGCGCAACTTGCCTGAGGTTGTCCGGGAGCATCTGCTCTACCGGTGTCCGATCCAGCACAATCACTTTCGCGGACCGATCCTCTAATGGCTCAAAACGAACACGAAGTCTCGCAAAAAGCTGCTGCGAGCCCACTTGTCGATTGCATTCACCGGTCACTTCAGCCATCTCACCGATCGTTTCTCGGTAACTGACTCTCGGCTTATAGAATTTTACTGACAATTTGAAGTCGCGGACCAACCGGTTCTTGATTACCTCCAAGTGCAATTCGCCCATCCCACTGATAAGCGTTTGCCCCGACTCCGCGTTTTCCACCGCATGGAAGGTTGGATCCTGCCGCTTGAGCATCTCCAAGACTTCTGCAAGCTTCTTTCGTTCCGTTGTGTTTTCTGGTTCGATCGCCATCGAGATCACGGATTGCGCGAACTGAATCGACGGAAGCTCAATCATTTCCCGCGTATCACATAACGTGTCGCCAGTGATCGAGTCGCGTGGACCGATCGCGCAAGCGATATCGCCGCACTCCAGTGCATCGATTTGTCCTTGTCGCTCCTTCTTCGTGGCATGGATCTGCCAAAGTTGCGCAACATTCTCTTTCTTGTCGCGATTCGGATTGTAGACGCGCGAGTTGGATTCCAAGCGACCCGAGTAAACTCGAATCCAAAACATGTCACCTGTTTTGGCTGGCAAGATCTTAAAGACCAAGCCGCAGAAGGGCTCCTTAGCATCTGGCTTTCGAAAGAGAATTTTGTCATGCTTCTTCGGATCGACACCTTGCACCGGTGGACGATCCAGTGGGCATGGGAGGTAGCTCGCGACGGCATCCAACAACGGTTGAACGCCGGCTCCATGCAATGCGGAGCCGCAGACCACCGGTTGCAATTTCATCTGAATGCAAGCTTCGCGAAGAGTGGCACGGATCAAGTCGCTGGGGATGGGCTTTTCTTCCATCGCCAGTTCCATCATTTCGCTGCTGTGGGCGTAAAGCTTTTCGAGCATCTCGTTGCGCCAATCCATGGCGTCCGAACGGAGCTCCTCGGGGATCTCATGCACCTCGATCGTCTTGCCGTTGTCCTCTTGGCTGAAGGTCAAGAACTTGAGGTCGATCAAATCGATGACCCCGCGGAATGGATCGCTGGTATGAGCTGGACCTTGCCCAACAGGTATCTGGATCGCGACAGGGTCCGCATGAAGTCGCGGAGTAATTTCTTCGAGAACGCGGTAGAAATCGGCACCTTCGCGGTCTTGTTCGCTTGCCGCCAGACCGTTTCGCTTTGAGCCTCCACCCCTTCTCGCGCGGAGAAGACGACCACGGCGCCGTCGAGAACCCGGAGGCAGCGCTCGACTTCTGCGGTGAAATCGACGTGGCCTGGGGTGTCGAGCAAGTTGACCGTACATTCCTTCCAGCGAAAGGTCACGCAAGCCGCGAAAATGGTAATGCCGCGCTGCTGCTCTTCAGGGTCGTCGTCTGTTTCGGTCGTACCCGAATCGACGGCGCCAGCTCGGTGCTTGGCTCCGCTCATGTAGAGCATCTGCTCGGTGACCGTGGTCTTCCCGGCGTCGATGTGGGCAATGATACCGATGTTGCGTAGGGTCTTAAGTTCTCGTGCCATAGTGGGAGGCAATGTACCCCCTTCGACCCTGAAATCCTAGCCCTGTAGAGATTCTCGTTCGCGCGCCTTTCGAGCTGCGATAAACGACTGAACGCAAGTCCCGACGAAGGTCAAGCAGATGATTGCCATCGACCATACCATGCCGAAAGCCAGCATATTGACTTCCTTGTCGTTCATCAAATTGACGATACCGCCAGTCCCCCGAAAAAGGCAGAGCAAGGCTCCGATGGTCCCGACCAGCGCTGCGGTGTGCATCGCATGCTTACGAACTTTCCCCCCGCGGGAGGCCAATAAACCTAAGAGAATGAGGACGATGCCGAATCCAGCTGGGATTAACCAAGTTCCCAGTTTAAAACCATCTCCCGTTAGGACGGCGGTGAAGGCGGAAAGTCCGCAAAGCAAAACTCCAAAGAAAACGGTGATCCAAGGCATCGAAAGGTCTCGCTGTTTGAGGTGGTACCGATGAAGGGGCAATGGCGGATTCGCGGAAAACGAAGGTGGAACGATTCAATAACCCACGGTTTGCAAGGGGATCGGCGACGGAATCATGGCCAAAAAGTTGACCATTCGATTTTCGCGTCGTACAGTGGATGGAATCGATGGCGGGGACGAATTAAAACCGCCCGTGCATCGACGCCCGAGTCCAATCCTCTTTCGAGTGCACCATGGCGAACTTCGGTTTTCTTGTACCCACCGGCGGTGGCGAGGATATTCCTCTCAAGAAGGATCGCATCCTGATCGGCCGCCGCGACAACTGTGACATTGTCCTTCGTTTCCCCAATGTTTCGGGGCAACACTGCCGCCTGTCGCTCGAACAAGGATATTGGTTTGTCAAGGATCTGGATAGCCGAAACGGTACGAAGGTGAACGGCTACCGCGTCAGCCGAAAGAGACTTGATCCTGGCGTGATTCTTACGATTGCCAAGCACCAGTACGAAGTCCGATACAACCCAGAAGATTTAGGCGCCATGGGGCCGCCTCCTGGAGATGACGACGTCATCGATTTCTCCCACCGCTCTTCGCTGCTTGAACAAGCTGGGTTGGAACGCCGGAAGAAAAACGAAGCAGAGCAAGACGAATAGTAAGATGCATTGTCGAACTGTTGTCCCCAACAGTTCAGGAGTGCCAAACGCTTTGCGCGTGCGCAGAAGCTTTCCCCGAATGCTATTGGCCGAAGTGGTTTAGTCGTTGGAGAGGTGGTCTAGTGCGCACAGCGGTCGAGGAAGACCGCTGGACAGTAAGAATCGTTCGAGTGTGACCTTTTGGCGATACATGCAAGTCCATCAAAAAAGCCAAGCGGGTTACGCTTGGCTTTTTTGATGAACAATTGTTTCAGGCTGATGCGCTACTTAGCGCGAGTGCGAGCCTTGGTCGCGCCCTTGGCCGACTTGGTGTCTTTCACAACCTTGGTCGAAGCAGGAGCTGGCGGATTTCGAAGAGCTGCTTGAGCTGCTGCCAAACGAGCGATTGGCACTCGGAATGGGCTGCAGCTAACGTAGTTCAAGCCTACCATGTGGCAGAACTCGACCGAGGATGGATCCCCACCGTGCTCGCCGCAGATACCGATCTTGAGGTCGTTGCGAGTCTTGCGCCCCTTCTCAACACCGATTTGCATCAGCTGGCCAACACCGGTTCGATCGATCGAAGCGAATGGGTTCGCCTTGATGATCTCGAGCCCTTGGTAGGCTGGCAAGAACGATCCGGAGTCATCGCGGCTCATACCCAAGCAGGTTTGGGTCAAGTCGTTGGTTCCGAACGAGAAGAACTCAGCGGTTTCTGCGATCTCGTCAGCGGTCAACGCACCGCGAGGAACTTCGATCATCGTTCCGACGGTGTACTGGAACTTCTTGCCGGTGGCCTTCATGACTTCAGCAGCCACTCGATGAACGATCTCAACTTGGAGGTCGAGTTCCTTCTTGAAACCGACGAGCCGACGAGCGGAACCATCACCTCTGGCTTGACCTTGGTGCCTTCCTTGAGAACGGCAACCGCAGCTTGGAAAATCGCGCGTGCTTGCATCTCGGTGATCTCAGGTCGGAGAATACCAAGTCGACAGCCACGGAAACCGAGCATCGGGTTGAACTCGTGAAGCTCTGAGACCAATCGGTTCACTTCGGCAACCGAAATGCCCAATTGCTTCGCGACTTCTTCCTGCCCCTTCTTATTGTCATGCTGTGGCAAGAATTCGTGCAAAGGTGGATCTAGAAGACGGATGCAAGCGGGAAGACCATCGAGTGCACGGAAAATGCCTTCGAAGTCCTTTTGTTGGTAAGGAAGCAATGTTGCCAAAGCCTTCTTACGATCTTCTTCGTTCTTTGCCAGGATCATCTGACGAACAGCGATGATACGATCCCCTTCAAAGAACATATGCTCGGTTCGGCACAATCCGATACCTTCAGCACCGAAAGCGACTGCGTTGGTAACTTGGTCCGGTTGGTCGGCGTTGGTGCGGAGACCAAGCGTTCGGTACTTGTCAGCCAACTTCATGATGAAGTCGTAGTACTGGAAGACCTTGCTGTCCTTTGGCTTCATGGTCTTGCCAACGAGAACTTGCTTCAGTTCGCTATCAGCGGTCGCAATCTTGCCGTGGAAGACTTCGCCGGTGGTTCCGTTGATGCTGATGAAGTCACCTTCCTTGAGGGTCACTCCCTTGCACTTCAATGTACCCTTGTGGTAGTCGATTTCGATATCGCCAGCTCCGGCGACGCAAACCTTGCCCATCTGGCGAGCAACGAGTGCTGCGTGACTGGAAACACCACCGCGAGCGGTGAGAATCCCGTCGGAAGCGATCATCCCGCGAAGATCTTCTGGACTGGTTTCGATACGAGCCAGAACAACATTCTGTCCCTTGGCTGCCAATTCTTCTGCCTTGCCGGCGGTGAAGACCACAGCACCGGATGCAGCGCCAGGACCTGCTGGCAAGCCGACTGCCATCAATCGACCTTCCTTGCGAGCTTTCTCGTAAGCAACGGTGTCGAAGATGGGCTGGAGCAATTGGTTCAATGCCTCTGGGTCACCCGACTTGATCGCGTGCTCAGGGGTCATCAGCTTTTCCTTGACCATGTCGTGAGCAATCTTCACGTAAGCCAAAGCGGTTCGCTTACCATTTCGAGTTTGAAGCATGTACAGCTTCTTCTTCTCGATGGTGAACTCAAAGTCTTGAACGTCGCCGAAGTTCTTTTCGAGGGTCTTGCGAACTTCAACAAGCTCCTTGTAGGCAGCTCCGATGGTCTTGTCCTTTGCCATTTCGGAGATCTTGAGAGGGGTGCGAACACCCGCCACAACGTCTTCCCCTTGCGCGTTGACCAAGTACTCACCGTAGAACACGTTGTCGCCGTTGGCAGGGTCGCGGGTGAACGCTACGCCGGTCGCGCAGTCGTCGCCCATGTTACCGAAGACCATGCTTTGCACGTTAACAGCGGTACCCCACTCATCGGGAATGCGGTACTTCTGGCGATAGAGAATCGCTCGCTCGTTCATCCAAGATCCGAATACGGCGAAGATCGCTCCTTCGAGTTGCTTCATCGGCTCGTTCGGGAAGGCCTTTCCGGTGCGATCCTTGATCAGCTTCTTGTATCGCTTCACGAGCTCTTGCAGGTGCTCTGCGGTGAGTTCGGTATCTTCTTTCACCTTCACTTCAGCCTTGAGACCGTCCATGACCTCTTCGAATGGCTCATGCTCGTTCTCGCTGCGCTTTTGAACGCCCATAACGACGTCGCCGTACATCTGCAAGAATCGGCGGTAAGAGTCCCACGCGAAACGAGGGTTATTGGTCGCTGCTGCCAAGCCTTCGCAGGTCGCATCGTTGAGACCGAGGTTGAGGATCGTGTCCATCATCCCTGGCATCGAATCGCGAGCACCGGATCGGACCGAGACCAAGAGAGGATTCTTGGGATCGCCGAATTTCTTGCCGGTCTCTTTTTCCATCCACTTCACGGCCTTCTCCAAATCGGTGGAGAGTTCCGGTGGAGCTTTGCGACCATTCTTGTAGTAATGGACGCAGACTTCTGTCGTGATCGTAAAACCAGAAGGAACTGGCAGTCCGATTTTGGTCATCTGAGCAAGGTTCGCACCCTTACCCCCGAGGAGAGCTTTCATCCCTCCATCGCCATCGGTCTTAGATTTGCCAAAGAAATAGATCAACTTGTTAGCCATGGCCGAGTGCACTACTCCACTTAGTTTGCCAAAATCGAAGTTGGGGAAATTCCCAGATATTTTCGGGCGAAAGTCTACGTTTAAGGTTAAAACACGTCAATGCGGCCATCGATCCCGTAGGCCCTTGCGCCACAAAAACTTAACGCCCATTCACGCCATGAATCCGCAAACTCTCTTGAGGTCGCTCTCCGCGCACCTTTCGGTCTCAATCCCAACGTCCCAACCCAAGCCAAACGGCTTCCCCAAGAGCCAATTCTCGATCGAGGAATTCGCTTGGGGCGACTGGCGAGCCTTTCTCATCGATGATTGGTATCTTTTGGGAAAGACCAACCAGTGGAACGAGACTGCGACCGAGTCAGATGAAAAATCATTCGATATCCGCTGGACAAGTATCGCCCTCTCGGCCCCTGCGCCATGCTCCTTGCCAGTCGGCAAGAACGCAGATATCGATTTGCTTTCGCCCAGGGAAATCGCAGCTTGGCGCGGCAGGCTAGCTGCTACATTTTCTTCGGATCCCCATGAAAACGACTCCTTTTGGATCGGATTGCATATCCCGAAGCATCGACCCGTCGTCCACTTGATCAAGCACTGGGGGATGCCGCCCGTCTCTGTCCAAGCATCGTGGGCGAAGCTAGCAAACGACTCGACTGATTCGTTGAAATCGATCTGGCTCCTCACCGACCTTTCCGGCCAGCACATCCGAATCGATGAATGGCTCGCACATGCGACGCAACACAAGCCGGTGTTCGCGTCCGAAAAAGATACCCCCACCCGAGAAAAGATGAAGATTGATCGTGAGGGGGAGCAGCATGGACGCGTGATGATCAAGCCACAACGGTCTTCGAAAAAAACTGGCAAAGGGACGAAAGAGAACTCGACTTCAGATACGAAAAATAAAACAGATACGAAAAATAAAACAAAGAAAAAATTGGTTCGCGAGAGGAGACTCGCCATCCTCCTTGCTTTTTCCATCGCTTGCCCTTGTTTGCTGCTGGCGATCTTTTTCGCAGGTCGTGGGTGGCAGGCTGCTCGATCTGCCGCTCCTGCGGCGGATGTGGCCCCCGACATGCCATCGAATGATTTTGCTGACCATACAGCGGAGGAATCAACTCCTGAAATCGACGCAGAATCCTCTTCGCTACTCATTTCTCCGGAGCTGCAAACGCTCGAGTCGACGTTGGTAATGAACGGAGCCAATTTGGAACCACCGCTACCTCTCAACACGAGCCTTGGCCCAATGACTTCTCTCGAGGAGGCATCGAGCCTAGCCGATAGTTCGATACACGATGGTCTTGGCGATTCCGGCGAGTCATCGAGCCTTTTGAGCTCCCCCGTAAACGCGGAGGAACAAGCGGCTCGGATCTCCGATTCGGAAATCGATAACTCCGAATCTGTAAGCGAGGGAATCCAGCGATCGTTTGTTATCCGAGGTGGGGTCGAACGACATCGCATTGGCACTGGTACTGCAGTGGTTGCCAGTCGAGCAACTTGCCAAGCATCGCTGCAATTGGAGGAGTTATCCGATCAGGGAGTAACGCTCATCCCAGCGGAGCCTTGTTCGCTCGCGGGCAACAGTACCCAGCAATGGGTCTTTGCTTTGGAGGACGAGTCACCCGAGTTGGTCATTGAATTGGTTTCAGAGCCAGCCCGACGATGGGAGATCTGGATCAAAACTGGAGTTCGCGAACATCGCACTGCACCGATCATCCCGCTTCATCAGGAGCAAGCGAGCCGTTCGGTCGAATATCTGGCGAATTTGCTGAAGTGGTCTCGCACGGAAAGAGAGCGGCTTCAAATAGCGATCGATTCAGGCCATACGCGAGGCCCCGACTCCCCCTGGCAGCGAAGGCGAAATCTGCAGAAAC